>CBKZPU010000182.1:0-10215 GCA_966696705.1 uncultured Verrucomicrobiaceae bacterium
CTACGTGCTGGACCGCTTGATGAGTGTGGTCGAGGGCCGCTTCCGGACCGCCTGAACAGATCATAGGACCCATAAGCCCCATACGACCCATGCCTCCTATTTTGGAAATCAGCGGCGCTTCGAAGAGCTTCGGCCGCGGCTATGCGCGCAGCACCGTGCTGCGCGACCTGAACCTCTCCGTCGAGGAAGGCGACTTCGTCTCGATCATCGGCTACTCCGGCACCGGCAAGAGCACGCTCATCAACCTGATCGCCGGCTTGCTCAAGGCCGACACCGGCAGTGTGAAAATGGATGGAGCCGACATCAAGGGCCCCGGCCCCGAGCGCGGCATCGTCTTCCAGAACTACTCGCTGCTGCCGTGGCTGACCGTCACCGAGAATGTCCGCCTCGCGGTCGATCAGATCTTCCCGCAGATGTCCGAGAAGGAGCGCGCCGACCGCGCCGCGGAATACATTGACATGGTGAAGCTGACACCGGCCTCCGGAAAGCTGCCTCGCGAGCTCTCCGGCGGCATGCGCCAGCGCGTGTCGGTCGCCCGCACGCTGGCGGCGAACCCGCGGATCCTGCTGCTGGACGAACCGCTGTCCGCGCTCGACGCGCTGACCCGTGCCACCTTGCAGGATGAGATTGCGGATATCTGGCAGAAGAACCGCACCACGGTCATCTGGATCACCAACGACCCGGATGAAGCGCTGCTCGTCGCCGACCGCGTGATCCCGCTGCTGCCCGGCCGCGAGGGTGCCACGCTCGGCGAGGAGATCGCCGTCGATCTCGCCCGTCCGCGCAACCGCAAGGAACTACTAGGAAAGCCGGAGTTCAAGGACCTCAAGCTGCGCCTGGTGAACACCCTGCTCGGCGCGAAGAAGGACAGCACGCCGGTCGTCACCAAGAAGCTCTCCGCGCCGGACATCCTGCCGGAAGACCTCGGCAAGCCCCGCGCCTTCTCGCTCTTCGACCGGCCCGCGCCGCGCCGCCGCTCCCAGCTCCAGCGCGAGGAGCTCAAGGTCGAGGTCTAACCGTGGCCGCGGCTTCCAGCCGCAACGCCCCCAATCTTCCAATTCCTCAATCTCCAATTTCTCCATCCTCATGTCCGCTCCAGTCCTCGAACTCTTCAAGCTCTCCAAGGCCTATGGAAAGGCCGTCATCGTCAAGGAGTTCAACCTCAACATCTCTCCCGGCGAGTTCGTCACCCTGATCGGCCACTCCGGCTGCGGGAAATCCACCGTGCTCTCGATGGTGGCCGGCCTCACCGGCGTGACCGATGGCGCGATGATCCTGTCCGGTCGCGAGACCACCGATGCCGGTCCCGACCGCGGCGTGGTCTTCCAGTCGCCGTGCCTGCTGCCGTGGATGACCGCTTATGAAAACGTGATGCTCGGCGTGAACCAGGTTTACTTCACCGCGCCGAAGTCCGAGCGCAAGGAACTGGCTGAGTACTACCTGACCGTCGTCGGCCTCGGCAACGCGATGCACAAGTATCCCGGCGAGCTTTCCCAAGGGATGCGCCAGCGCGTCGGCATCGCCCGCGCCTTCGCCCTGCAGCCGAAGATGCTGCTGCTCGACGAGCCCTTCGGCATGCTCGACGCGCTGACCAAGATGGAACTCCAGGAAGTGCTGCTGGAGCTGTGGCGGCGCAACAAGCTCACCACCCTGATGGTCACCCACGACGTGGACGAGGCGATCTTCCTCTCCGACCGCGTGGTGATGATGACCGACGGCCCCGAGGCCGAGGTCGGCGACATCCTGACCATTCCCTTCGAGCGTCCGCGCGACCGGGCCGCGGTGCTGGCCGATCCGCGCTACCCGGAAATCCGCAACCACCTGCTGACCTTCCTCAACGAGCGCTCGCACATCCGCCCGAGCCGGATCGTGACCCCGGAACCGGAAATGATCGCCGCTCCGGAACGCACCGTGCCCACCGGCGCCGCCGCTTCGAGCCGCTGATCACTCCCCTGTAGGCGCGGTGGTGACACCGCGGAAGCCAACGATGAAGCAGTCCTCACCCTCACTTCCCGCGTTCTCACCCCACTCCGCCTTCGGCGACGAGGGGCGGGCGAACGCGCCTACGGCCTGAGGAACGCCGCCATCCCCTGGGAACAACCGCAAGCCACCGCACCGCCATGAAATCGTCGTCGCCTCACCGGAATGCCTTGGCCCGGGTCTCGACGAATCTGGCCTTCGGACTGACCCCATTCGCCCTGTTCGCCGGCCTCCATCCGGCGATGCCGGCGGACGCAGCCCTGCCACCCCTGCTCTACCTGTTGGCCGCCATCGCCATCGCCGGTTGCCTGAATCTCGGGACCGGCGAGGCCCATCCCGGCACGCCGTTTCGCCGGCTGCTGTCCTGCTTGCTACTCGGCAGTTCGCTGGCCGCCCTGCCTTGGCACGCCGGAAGCCTGCCGTTTTTCCCGGTCGTGATGGGGACCGGCTTCGTCAGCCGCTGGTGGCTCTACTCGCTCGAAACGCGGGACCTGGTGGTGGCGGACCGGCAACGGCTGGCCCTCCCCTGCCTCGCCACCCGGCTGCGGCGGGCGGTGACCTGGATCACGGGCGCGGTCATTCCCCTGTTGGTTTTCAGCGGCTTACCTGCGATTCCGCTGCTCTTCCTGTCCTGCGGACTGACGGTTTTCAGCCAGTGGACCGTCGCCGAGGAGGCCATTTGGCCCCCGGTTTCCAGAAATCGGACTGATGCCCGGAGCGGCACCCCGTGAGCCGGATTCATCCATCGGATACCGGCGAATTCATCCCTTTCCCTGCCTCACCAGCCATCCCCGCATGCCGGATGCTCTTTCAACCGCTGAACAAACTCGCGCCATGGTCAATCTCAGCGACACCGGTTTCACCTCCGAACAGACTTCCTACCTCTCCGGCTTCGTGTCCGGCATCCTGCAAGGACGCGACCTGCCGTTCCTCGGGCAAGACGGCGACCGCCGTTTCACCCACGAGCCCGAGCAGGCCGTCTTCGGCACGCCGCTCGAGGACCTGTGCAAGGAGGAACGCATCAAGCACGAGAAAAACGGCCTCGATTGCTACGACGCGATCCTCGCCAACGCCGCCGCCAAGATCTTCCCGCAGGATGGCGATGTCTTCCGCTACAAGTTCTACGGGCTGTTTTTCGTCTCGCCCGCCCAGGAAAGCATCATGCTCCGCTGCCGCATCGCTGGCGGCGCGCTGAGCACCTACCAATTCCGCGGTCTCGCCGAGATCGCCCAGGACTGGGGTCCGGGGCATGTGGACCTCACCACCCGCGCCAACGTCCAGATCCGCGAGCTGATGCCGGAGAACTGCCCGGACGTCCTGATGAAGCTGGATGACATCGGCCTGACCTCGCAGGGCTCCGGCGCGGACAATGTCCGCAACGTCACCGCCACGCCCACGACCGGCTTCGACCCGACCGAGCTGATCGACGTGATGCCCTACGCCCGCGCGATGCATCACTACATCCTGAAGAACCGCGACCTCTACGGCCTGCCGCGGAAGTTCAATATCTCCTACGACTCCGGTGGCAGCGTTTCGGTCTGCGCCGATACCAACGACATCGGTTTCTACGCGGTGAAGGTCGGCGAGAACGACCAGGGCATCGCGCCCGGCGTCTATTTCCGCATGCAGCTCTGCGGCATCACCGGCCACCAGCAGTTCGCGACCGATTGCGGCGTGTTGCTGACTCCCGCCGAGACCGTTCCCGTCGCTGCCGCATTGATCCGCGTCTTCATCGAGAATGGCGACCGCACCAATCGCAAGCGCGCCCGCCTGAAGTACCTCGTCGATGACTGGGGCTTCGAGAAGACCCTCGAGGAAACCCAGAAGAAGCTGGCGTTCCCGATGCGCTATTTCCCGCTCGAGTCCTGCGAGACGCCCGCGCCGAAGGACAAGCAAGGCTACCTCGGCATCCACCCGCAGAGCGACGGCAAGCACTACATCGGCGTCTGCACCCCGGTCGGCCGCATCACCGTTTCGCAAATGCTGGCGCTGGCCGATGTCGCCGACCAATTCGGCCGCGGCGAGATCCGCCTGACCGTCTGGCAGAACCTGATCATCCCCGGCGTTTCCGAGGAAAACCTGCAAGCCGCGCTCACCGCGATCCAGGCGACCGGGCTCGACCACCGGAACCACAACCTCACCGGCGGCCTGATCGCCTGCACCGGCAGCCGCGGTTGCAAGTATGCCGCCGCCGACACCAAGGGCCATGCGGTCGCACTCGGCGCGCATCTTTCCTCGAAGATGATCCTCGACCAGCCGGTCAACATCCACCTCACCGGCTGCCAGCACTCCTGCGCGCAGCACTACATCGGCGACATCGGCATGATGGGCACCCGCGTGAAGGTCGAAGACGGCTCGACGGTGGACGGCTATAACATCGTCCTCGGCGGCGGTGTGGACGACCAGCAGTACATCGCCCGCGAGGTGTGGAAGTCGGTCAAGGCCGACGAGATCAACCCGCTCGTCGAGCAACTGCTCTGCGCCTACCTCGCCCAGCGGAACGACGACGAATCCTTCACCGCCTTCTCCCGCCGCCTGAGCGTCGAGGAACTCCAGGCGCTGGTGGATCGCACCGAGTCGAGCATCGCCGCCGCTTGATCCGCCCGCCCCACCTGATCCGACAACTCTCACCCGCTTTCTTTCTCTAACAGATGCCTTCCACGCTCCAACGTCTGCCCGCGATCCCGGCTTCCAAAAGCCGTCACGCGCCGACCGCGGAAGTCCGCACGCTGATCGACGATCTGATCGCGGAGCAGAAGACCTTGCAGACGCCGATCGCGCGCTATTCGGAATATCACGATACCGAGCCGGATCTCGCGGCGCACTACCGGACGCTGATCCCGCTGAGCAAGCCGGGCTCTGGCGAGCAGTATGCCTTCGAGGTGTCGCTCGACCGCTGCACCGGCTGCAAGGCCTGCGTTTCCGCCTGCCACTCGCTCAATGGTCTCGATGACGAGGAAGCGTGGCGCGACGTCGGCATGATCCACGGCGGCCGCAGCACGCCGGGCTGGCAACAGACGATCACCACCGCTTGCCACCACTGCGAAGACCCCGGCTGCATGAATGGCTGCCCGGTGGGCGCCTACGAGAAGGACAGCGACACCGGCATCGTCCGCCACTTGGACGACCAGTGCATCGGCTGCTCCTACTGCATCCTCAAGTGCCCCTTCGACGTGCCGAAGTACTCGAAGAAGCGCGGCATCGTGCGCAAGTGCGACATGTGCCACCAGCGCCTCGCCGAGGGCGAAGCGCCGGCCTGCGTGCAAGCTTGCCCGACCGAGGCGATCCGCATCGTCAAAGTCGAAACCGGCAAGACGCCGGCTTCATTCCTGCCGGGCGCGCCGGATCCCGCGATCACCCTTCCGACCACCCGCTATGTCGGCCGCGAAGTGCCGGAGAGCGCCATCGCCGCCGACCGCGAATCGCTGGTGCCCGAGCACGCCCACTGGCCGCTGGTGCTGATGCTCATGCTCACCCAGGCCGGCGTCGGCATGCTGGTGGGAGGCCTTGGCAACACCGTCACCACCATCCTCGCGAACGTGCTGTTCTTCGCCGGCATGGGCGCGTCGGTGCTCCACCTCGGCCAACCGTTGAAAGCCTGGCGCTTCTTCCTCGGCCTGCGCACCTCGTGGCTGTCGCGGGAGATCCTCGCCTTCTCGATGTTCGCGCCGATCCCGATGGTGCTCGCCGCGCTGCCGTTCGTGCCCGACTTCCCCTACAAGGACCTGATCGCCCGCGTCACCACGCTCTCGGCGCTGCCGCTCGGCTTGATCGCGGTCTTCACCAGCGTGATGATTTACCACGATACCCATCGTACTTCGTGGCGCTTCCCGCTGACCGCCGGCCGCTTCTTCGGCACCGTGGCCACCTTCGCCGCGCTCGGCCATCTGCTCGCGCAGCCCTCGCCGCTCGCCACGCTGCTGTTCGCCGTCGCGGTGATCGCCAAGCTGATCCCGGAAGTGCGCATCGTCCACCTCGCCATGGATCGCAATGCCGAGTGGTCGCCCGACCTTCACACCGCGAGGCTCCAGCGCGGACCGCTTTCCTTCATCTACGACAGCCGCGTGCTGCTCGCCCTCACCGCGGTCGCCTTCGCCTTGCTCAACCCGTGGATCGCGCTGCCGCTGCTGCTCGCCGCCGAGCTCTTCGAGCGCCAGCTCTTCTTCCAGAGCGTCCACGCGCCCAAGATGCCGGGCAGCTTCGGGCCGAAGCGGGCGCATTGAGAATCGCGGCAAGAAAGGCGCGGGGGTGACACCGCGGAAGTCACCGGTAAAGCCGACGCCACCCGCGGCCTCCCGCATTCTCACGAATGCGCCTACGGTTGCCAATGCGGTCCGCCCTCACGATCCGTAGGCGCGGTGGTGACAACGCGGAAGTCACCGGCAAAGCCGACTCCACCCGCGGCCTCCCGCATTCTCACGAATGCGCCTACGGTTGCCAATGCGGTCCGCCCTCACGATCCGTAGGCGCGGTGGTGACACCGCGGAAGCTGCCGGGGAGCGGACCTCGCCCTTGCATCTCGCATCCTCACCCACTCCGCCTTCGGCTACGAGGGGCGGGCGAACGCGCCCACGTGATCCGGGACAAACGAGAATCGTCCCATGCATCGCTTTCCATGGCATGCTCCGCGCCTTCATTTTCGCCCTCCTCTTGGTCCCGCTGGCCGCCGCCGAAAAGCGCATCGCGGTGTTCGTCGGCCTCTGCGACAACGCCACCCAAGGCATCATCAAGGTCGGCGCGAAGATCGGCGACGGCGACAAGCCGGCCGACAATCTCTATTGGGGCTGCAGCGATGGCCTGAGGTCGCACTTCAAGGCGAGCAAGCGCTGGAAGCTGGAGAAGAGCGAGACCGCCACCGGCGACGACCGCATCCTGGAACGAATGACCTTCCGCCACGTCTCCGGCAATGCCGTGCTGGTCGCCGAGGCATGGCGCGGCTCGAAGCTCAAGGAATGCTACGAGGCCTGCGAGAAGGCGATGCTCTCCGGCGACAACGACCTCGTCACCTTCATCGGCCACAACGTGCTGATGGACGTGGCCATCGAGGCGCCGACGGAGAAGGCCAAGGGCAAGACCGACGCGATCGTGCTCTGCTGCGTGAGCGACCGCTACTTCCGCCAGCGGCTGGAGAACGCCGGCGTGCGGCCCGCGCTGCTGACCACGCAACTCATGTATCCCGGCTCCTTCATCCTGCACGATGCCCTGGAGCCATGGCTGCAAGGCAAAGCCCGCGGCAACTTGCGCGATGCCGCAGGCCTGGCCTACGCGAGAAACCAGAAGCTCAAGCCGGCCGCGGCAAAGGGCGTCTTCGCGCGGCTCGACCCGTGAGGGGTTGTTAGAAGCTGCCTGGAAATTCGGAAATGGCAGGGACCTTTCTCCGAAGGGATATCTGCAAAGGATATCTGTTTGGCGCCCCAACGGGGCATCATGAAATAGCCCGGGGCAAGCGAGAGCGCGGCCCCGGGTCCATGGGCCGCATGATGCCGCCCTGAATTGGGCGGGATGGGGCACGAAGTACCAAGCGTAGGGTGTCACGGCCCCATCGCCGCCCTTCAGGCGGCCAAAGCTCATCCATCGTCAACCTGGGGCTGCGCTATCGCTTGCCCCAGGCTATTTCATTGCCGCGCCTTTGGCGCTAAACACCTGCCCGAAAGGTCCGGCTGGGAACGGCTGCCATGGAAGATTCCAAGCGGGCTTCCGATGTGGGCCGCCAGAAGCCGGACCGCCCGGAGGGCGGTCCCTGCCGGTTTTCAGACAGCCTCTTCTCTTAGATCGCGGACGATTCCCTTACGACCACGACCTTGGTCTTGGCCCATTCGTCGCCGAGGCGGCGCAAGGTTCCGCCCTTGTCCTTGCGGGTATAAAGGACGATCAACTCGACCAGCGGGAAAAACGGGATCACCATCGGAATGTTGCGGACGATGCTGCTTTGCCAGTCGCCCGACAAGGTCTTGCCGTCGAGCGTCACGGCGCGGATTTTCATGATCCGTTTCCCGAGGCTATGACCGTCCAGGAAGGGTAGCGCATCGCGCGTCAACAGGTAGGCGATCCACGTCAGCCAGCCGATGGTGCCACTAATCTTGGCGATGACCAGGTAGATGCCGGCGGCGATGAAAGCGTCGATGATCGCCGCGATCACGCGGGTTTCAAAAGCCGCGTCACTGCCGGGCACCTCGTCTTCCTCATCCCCGTCCATGACCGGCTTGGCGGGCGGCGAGTAGGGATCCACCGGCGGCGGTGGTGGCATCTCGCCGGTTGTCGGGATGCTCGCCGGTGGCGGGGGCGGCGGCAAATCCGGCGGCGGGGGCATCGACGGTGGCGGCGGCGGCGGAACATCGGGCGCAGGTGGACCGGACGACGGCGACTTGTCGGGTTCGTTTTCCATGGCTCCAGACAATCTAGCAGAAATCCATGCCGCGGTCGAGGAGCATCTGGGTCACGACTCAGAGGCATCTCATTCTGGAAGTGCCCGAAGGCAAGGAGCCGCGCGGCAGCGGGTGGGTAGGGACGATCCGCCCTCCGCTCCTTCGGATTTCGTCCGTTTCCGTTGTGCTCCCGGTCTTCCCGTGCTTCCCCGCAGCAGGGCTGCTGGCATTGAGCGGCAGCAGGCTGCCGCAGTCCGGGCCTCCGGCTACGGGTGCGGCGGTTCAATATGAGGGAGCCTTGGGGTCACGACTCCTCGCGCAGCCCGGCGAAGACGCGGTGCGAGAAGTAGCGCTCCATGCGATCCGGGAAGACGGTGATCACCCGCGCCTCCGGACCCAGCCGGCGCTTCACTTCCAGCGCCGCGGCGTAGTTCAGGCCGGAACTGGGACCGGCGGGAAAGCCGAGCGACCACAGCCGCCGCGTGAGATCGAGGCAGAGTTCCTCGCGCACCACGAGCTCCTCGATCGCCCCGCCACGCGGGCCGCTTTGCCAATCCCGATAGAGCGCCGAAAGCCCCTGCGCCACGCCCGGCACTTCCTTGCTGAAGGCGAGGCTGCAACACTCGGCATTGTCGCCAAAGGCGCGGCCCTCGGTGGGAATCGCGGCATAGGCCTTCGCCCCGCAGCCGGAGTCATCGAATGCCTCCCACAAGCCGCGCAGGGTGCCGCCGGTGCCGACGCCGCTGACCACGGCATCGACGCAGCCGCACTCCATCTGCGAGAGAATCTCCGGCCCGGTGAAGAGCCGGTGCGCCTCGGCGTTGTCGGGATTCTCGAACTGCCGGGCGGGAAACCAGCCGTGGGCCAGCGCCGCGGCCTCGGCGGCCTCCAGCACCGCCATCATGCCGCCCTCCACGCGCCGCACCTCGCCGCCATAGGCGCGGATCATCAGCCCGCGCTCCTGGGTGGCGGTGTTCGGGATGAAGGCGACGAATTTCAGCCCCATCTGGGCGCAGGCCAGGGCGAGCGCGATGCTGGTCGAGCCGCTCGACGCCTCGACCACCGTGTCGCCCTCCTTCAGCTCGCCGCGCCGCCACGCCTTTTCGAGGATGTGGCGGGCGATCCGGTCTTTGGTCGAGCCGCTGGGGTTCATGAATTCCAGCTTGCACCAGACCGGCCCGAGCGCGGCCTCGAGGGTCACCGGGACCAACGGCGTGGGCGGGATCTGCCGGATGAAGCGGCCGCCGGGCGGGACCGAGCGGGAAGCGGGTGCGAGTGCCATGGTCGAGTGCTACTCCGCCGGCCCCGCGGGACTCAAGCACCGGCGCGCCCGCCGATCTAACGACGATCGAATCTTGCCCTGACGGGCGTTCGCGGCATCATTGCCTCATGCAAGTGGTGACCGACCAGATCCGGAATTTCCTCCAGTACGTCGCCGTGCAATTCATCGAATTTCCGGCCGAGGCGCAGCTCAAGGTCACCGAACTCGGCCCCAAGCGCCTGCGCTTCAAGCTGGTGCTGCGCCAGTCGGACGTCGCCCTGCTGATCGGCCGCAATGGCTTCAGCGCCTCCGCCATCCGCGGCGTGCTGAAATCGATCTCCGAGCGCGAGGACGTGAACGTCAGCCTGCAGATCCACTCCCACGAGGAAGAGGCCGAAATGCAGGCCCGCGACCCGCGCCATTGAGGGGCCGGAGGTCCTGCCATTGGGGGCCGGAGGTTCTCCTTGCCAAGCCGCGCCGCCGCCCGCTACCTTCCCGCCCGCCGCGCGAGACGCCTTCCGGTGTTTCCCACAACGGTCCCGTAGTCCAATGGATAGGACGATGGCCTCCGAAGCCGTAGGTACAGGTTCGATTCCTGTCGGGACTACT
>CBKZPU010000183.1:0-10204 GCA_966696705.1 uncultured Verrucomicrobiaceae bacterium
GGAAACCTTGCGGCTTCCGGTCAACACGCCGCCGGTCGTCGATGCCGGCACCGCGATCCGGCTCGCGAAGGTTTCCGAGGTCACCTTCCTCAACGGCTCCTTCACCGACGACGGACTGCCGGGAACGACCGCGCCGACGATTCTTTGGGAACAAGTGGCGGGGCCGGCACCGGCGACGCTCAGCAATCCAGATCGTCTCGATCCGCAGGTTAGCTTTGCCACCGCGGGCGAGTACCGCTTCAAGCTCTCCATCAGCGACGGCGAGCGCACGACTTCCGACACCGTGCTCGTCCAAGTGGATCATCCGGAGGGTCTGCCGTCGCCCGCGGGGATGACCGCGTGGTGGCCCTTCGATGGAAATCTCCGCGACACGACCGGCTCGCGTCATCTTTCGCGGTACGGCTGGTGGGAGTCGCCGCGCTTCACCGCCGGCGTCGTGAAGGATGCGGTGCAGATGCTCGACGGCACCGACGTCATCAGCGCCGGGCCGGTAGGTGAGATTGGATTGAACGGAGCGACCGGCTTCTCGATCGAATTCCGGTTCCGCGCTCGCACCACCACGGCAGGGTATCTGATTTCGCTCTTCAATCCCACCACCGGGGCCGTGAACAACGGAGTCTCGTGGGGCCAGCTCAACACGAACCCCGCCTTTACATCGGGACACCTCTATTTCCTCTCGCCGCCGGCTAGCGCGACTTCGGGCTATGGCGACGTGGTGATGACCGCGACTCCGCTGCCGGTAAACACATGGCATCACGCCATTGTCACCCACAACCGGGCCAACAACGAAACCTGGCTGTATCTCAACGGCCAGGGGCGAAAGGTTTTCACCGCGCCGATCGCGCCGTTCTTCAAAACCACGAACCTGCTCTCGATCGGCGGGATGCCGCCGATCCGGGCCGGCTTCAATGCCCAAATCATGGCGGACCCCCATCGCCGCTTCGACGGGGATATCGATGAGATCGCCTTCTTCAATCGGCCGCTTTCCGCGGGAGAAGCGGACCAGCTCTACAACTCCGCTCCGCAGGGCAAACAGCCGCCGACGATCGATCGCGCACCGCTGGTCGATGCCGGCTCGAACCAGCGCGTCGATGGCTTCACCGTCACGCTGAACGGATTCGTTTCGGACGACACGACCGATCTTGAGATTGACTGGTCGCAGCTCTCGGGACCTGGCACCGCCACCTTTGACGATCCCTCGTCGCCCGCGACGACGGTAACTTTCGATGTTCCTGGCATTTACACGTTGAAGTTGACGGCGAGTGACGCCGCCACCTCGACGAGTGACCTGGTGCAGATCCATGTCGCGCAATCCGGTGCCACCAGTGCGCCTGCGGAGCTGGTCGCGTGGATGCCCGGCAACCGTCACACGATGGATTTGATCACCGGTCGCAAGGGAATCTGGAGCGGCATGGAGAGCTACGCTCCGGTGAAAGCCGGCGATGGTTTCCAGTTCGGAGGCAGCCTGTCCCGTGTGCGCTATCTGCCACCGGCGGTGGCCCCGGCCAACAGTGGACGCGGATTCTCGATCGAGGCGTGGCTGTCATTGCCGGCGACTATCACGTCATCCAACGTCAACTCGGATATCCTGTCGTTCCAGAATGCGGCGGGCCAGAACGTCCAACGGCTGGAACTCACCGAATTCGTTTCCGGTTCGCTCAGGATTCCACGTCTGTTGTGGGTGACGACCGGTTCCACCGGGACGGGCAGCTTCGATTTCTTGACGATCCCGAACGTGCCAGTGGGCCAGGCATTCCACCTGGCGCTGACCTGCGACCCCGTCACCGGTCGGAAAAAAGCCTTCATCAACGGGACTCAAGTCGCCGATGTGGCGTTGCCCGCGGGAACGGTCCACCATTTCGACAAGGAGAGCTTCATCGGAAACTTCCCGGCGGAATCCTTCATCTTCCCCGGCCAGGTTGACGAGCTTTCGCTCTACAACGTCGCGCTTACCCCTGCCCAGATCATCGCCATCTCCCAAGCCGGAGAGAGCGGCAAATATATCGCCCCGCCGACATCCGATCCGCGGGTGAATGCCGGGCCGGATCTAGCGCTCACGCCAGGCGCCTCGCACACCTTCTCGCCTCTGATCGATGCCGGAGCATTCACCGCCGGACCGCTGACCACGACCTGGACAAAAGTTTCAGGCCCGGGTGCGGTGAGCTTTGACGATGCCTCGCTGGCCAATGCCACCGTCACCGTAGTGGCGGCCGGCCGTCATGTCGTCCGCCTCACCGTCACCGATGGCACCACCACGGTGTCCGATGAAGTGACGGTCGACGTGGTGGAGATTCCGAACGACCCGCCGGTGATCGCCGCGCTGCCGGAAAACGTGTCGCTCCAACTGCCCGACGCGCGGGCGGAGTTCGATCCCCAAGTCACCGATGACGGCAGGCCGAACGGTTTGTTGGAACACCGGTGGATCCAGCTTGAAGGCCCGGCTCCGGTGTCTTTCACCGCAACCGGCGGCTTCCGCACCCAAGTCGCCTTCACCGCGGCCGGCGAGTACACGTTGGTCCTGGAAGTGACGGATGGCCTCGCCACCGCACGCCGTCAGATGACGGTGCAGGTCGCCGCCGAGCCGCCGCCACCGGTGCCGAACCAAGCCCCTCAGGTGGCCGCTGGCAGTGATTTCGAGGCGCAGACCGCGAGTTTCCCGTTGGAAGGAACGGTGGCCGACGATGGCAAGCCCGCCGGCCAGCCGGTGCTGTCCGCTTGGTCGCTTGTCAGCGGGCCGGGACTGGTGAACTTCACCGATGCCGCGGCACCTGCCACTACCGCCACCGTGACGGTGCCAGGCAGCTACCGCCTGCGACTGTCCGCGTCCGACGGCGAACTTTCCGCCTCCGACGAAGTCGTGATCACGGTCCCGGCGTCCGCGGCGGGGCTTCCGAACAAGGCACCGAGCGTCGTCTTACCGGGATTCCACACCGGCAACCTGCCGGACTTCGCCGTCACGCTGCAGCCCGCGGTTGCCGATGACGGCCGCACTGGTCAACCGCTCGCCTTCGCGTGGGTCCAGCTCGACGGACCCGCCGCGGCCGATATCGCCACGCCCGCTGAAGCGAACACCGCCATCCACTTCGCCGTGGCCGGCGATTACCTCTTCGAACTCCGCGTCAGCGACGGGGAGCTGGCAGCGGTGGCTCGTACGACGGTTACCGTACTTCCGCCCGGAAATACGGCCCCGGTGGTGGTGCTCGCACCGGCAGGGTCGGCCAAGCCCGATGAAACGGTCACCCTTTCCGCCACCGTGACCGACGACGGCCAGCCCGGCGCTCCGCTTGCCTATCAGTGGCGGCAGCTTTCGGGTCCCGAACTCGCGGTCATCGACAACCCGCTCGCCGCGACCACCTTCGTCACCTTCGGCGCGGGCGGCACTTATCTCTTCGAACTCGCCGTCTCCGACGGTGCCCTCACGACGCGCGCCACGGTCGCTTGGAATGTCATCGGAGTTCCCGATATCCGCATCGTCTCGCCCGACAATGGCCTCGAGATCACCGATCGCACCTTGATGGCGCTTCAGGCCCGCGCCTACATCGACGGTGGCCACATCGTCTCGGTCCGCTTCGAGAAAGATGGCTCTTCCATCGGCGCCGCCAGCCGCATTGGCACGAGCGACGACTGGCGCTTGCAACTGCCGCCGCTCGGGATCGGCACCCACACCCTCACCTCGGTGGCCGTCTCCGCCGATGGCCAATCCGCGACGTCGGCCCCCGTCACCTTCGAGATCGTCGATTTCAATGAGGCGGCTCTCACCGTGGACATCCTTTCCCCGTTCGACGGCGATCTCATCGCCGGTCCGGTCGAAGTCACCGGCAGCGCCTACTCGACCCGCCTCGCCTCGTGGAGCCTAGCGATCGCCCCGGTGGTCCCTTCAGGTAGCCCCGAACCTGCGCCCACCATCATTGCAACCGGCACCGGAAGCGTGCTCGAGGGCCCCTTGGGCATTCTCGATCCGAGCCAGCTCCAAAACGGGGCCTATCGGCTCACCTTGTCCGCGGCGACAACCGCCGGCACCAGTTCCAGCGATTCGGTGCCCATCATCATCGAGGGCAACCTGAAGATCGGCCACTTCACGCTGGCCTTCGACGACCTGACGCTCCCCGCACCCGGTCTGCCGCTCACGGTGGTCCGCACCTATGACAGCCGGGACGCCCGATCCGGGGACTTCGGCCCGGCGTGGAATGTCGGTCTCCGCTCGATCCGCATTCGCAAGGCCGGACGCCTCGGCGAAGGCTGGGAACAAACCCAGACCCGCTCCGGCTTCTTGCCCATCTATGCCGTTCAGCCGACGACCCGGAAGCGCGTTGTCGTGGCCTTTCCCGACGGCCGCACGGAGACCTTCGAGCCGGTCTTCCGCGCCAACACTCCGGTGTCGGAAAGCCAGCCCAACGTCCAGAAGATCGCCGAGATTTCGGAAGGCAGCCTCATCTTCCGCGCCGTCGCCGGTTCGAAGGGTACGCTGGAGGTCGAGGGTGACTCCTCGCTCATCTGGAACGGCCCCATTCCCGGCCGCGGCACGGTCATCGACTTCACCTTCAATCCCGCCGACCCGACCCGCTTCCGCTACACCGAACCGGAAGGCACCAGCTACGTCATCGATGAAACCCTCGGCTTGGTTTCGCTCGCCGAGCCGAACGGCAACACGCTGCAGATCAACTCCAGCGGCATCTTCCATTCGAACGGCGACCAAGTGCTCTTCACCCGCGACACCTCCGGCCGCATCACCGAGGTGACCGATCCCGCCGGGGAGAAGATCTTCTACGGCTACGACGGAACTGGCCGCCTCATCACCGTCACCGACCGGGTCGGTGACGTGACCACCTTCCTCTATGAGAACCCGAACTTCTCGCACTACCTCACCTCGATCCTCGACCCCCGCGGCATCCCGGCGATCCGCTCCGAGTATGACGATGACGGGCGCTTGATCTCCCAGACCGATGCCGCCGGGCAGACCGTCGAGTTCGAGCACGACCTCGCCGACAACCGTGAAATCATCCGCGACCGGCTCGGGAACGTCACCCTCCACGAGTACGACGACCGCGGCAATGTCACGCGCACGACCGACGCCCTCGGCGGGGTGACCTCCTACACCTACGATGGGAACGACAACGAGACCTCCGTCACCAGTCCGCTTGGTTTCACCACCACCCGCGCCTACGACGGCAACGACAACCTGCTCGCGGAAACCGACCCGCTCGGTCACGTCACCCGCTACACCTACGACTCCGGCCGCCGCCCGCTGACCATCGCCGACGCCCTCGGCCAGACCACCCGCATGGCCTACAGCTTCCACGGCAACCTGCTTTCCATGCAGGATCCCGCCGGGACCGCCACGGCCTTCGGTTACGATGGCAATGGCAACGTCGCCAGCATCACCGACGCGATCGGCACGTCCACCAGCTCCACCCACGACTCCAAGGGCAACGAGTTGACCTCCACGGTCACCGACGCCGCGGGCAATGTCCTCCGCACCGAGACGCACACCTACGACGCCAGCGGCAACCGCCTAACCACCTCGCAGGTCGTGGGAAGTCAGACGCTTGTCACTTCCTACGAATACGACGCCGCCAACCGCCTCACTCTCACCACCTACCCCGACGGCTCGACTTCGGAGACGATCTACAATGCGATCGGCAAACCGTGGAAGACCCGCGACGCCGCCGGTCGCGAGACCGTCATGACCTATGACGCCCGTGGGCACTTGGTCCGCACGGATTTCCCCGACGGCACCTTCACCACCGCCGTCTTCGATGCGGAGGGCCGCCAGACCTCAACCACCGATGCCGCGGGCGTGACGACCTACACGCTCTACGATGCCCTCGGCCGCCGCGTTGCCACCATCTTGCCGGATGAAACCATGCCCGCGACCGTGCTTTCGGAGGTCGCCGACATCGCCAGTGCTCCGGAGCTCGCCGACAACCCGCGCACCGTCACCGCCTACGATGCCGATGGCCGCGTGGAATCCACCACCGACGCGCTCGGCCATACCACGTCCTTCGAATACGACGACGCCGGCCGCCGCACCGCCACCATCGATGCCCTCGGCCATCGTTTCACGACCACCTACGACGCCGCCGGCCGCCAGATGAGCACCACGGACGCGAAGGGCCACGTCACCACCTTCGCCTACGATACCGCCGGCCGCCTCACCCGCAGCACCTTCCCAGACGGCAGCTTCACGACGACTGGCTACGACGCGCTCGGCCGCCGCACCTCCGTTACCGATCAGGCGGGCAATGTCACCACCTTCGAATACGACGCCCAAGGTCGCCTCACCGCGGTCATCGATGCCGAAGGCGGACGCACCAGCTACGATTACGACACGCGCGGTCTCCAGACCGTGCAGCGCGACGCCCTCGGCCGCGAAACCGGCTACGCCTACGACGCCATGGGCCGCCGCACCGGTCGCACCCTGCCGTCCGGCCAAGCGGAAAGCTACGCCTACGACCTGCTCGGCCGACTGACCGGCCACACCGACTTCAACGGCCATACCACCGCCCGCGAGTACGACCCGCTCAATGACCGTCTGCTCGCCGTCGCTGCCGATCCCGCCCACCCGTCGCTGGCGCTCGACCACGCTCCGGCACGCCATGAGTTCGGCTACGATGTCCTCGGCCGTCGCACCGCCGCCACCGTGAAAAACGCCAGCGGCACCGTGCTCCACAGCGACACCTGGGCCTACGACCACCAGTCGCGCCCTGCCGTCCAAGCCTCCACCACCGGCACCTTGCGTTACGCTTGGGATGCGACCGGCACCTTGGCCGGCGTCAAATCCGACACCCCCGGCGGCTACGACCTGTCCTACGATTACGATGCACTCAACCGCCTGACCACCGTCCACCACGGCCAGGAAGGCGTCGATCCCGCCTCTTACCCCCTCGCCGCCTACGGTTACGATGCCAATGGCAACCTCGCCGGCGTCAGTTACGCGAACCAGGTCACCCACGCCTACGCCTACAACACGCTCAACCGCCTTACCGGCCTGGCTGTTTCGAAGGTAGGGCCCGACGCCCCCGGCGGTCCGACCACCGTCCCGCTCCACGGCTACACCTACACACTGAATGCCGCCGGCCACCGCACCGGCATTGCCGAGCTGGGCGGACGCACCATCGCCCACACCTACGACCGGCTCTATCGCCTCACCTCGGAGAGCATTTCGTCACTGATCACCGATCACCCGGCACTCGGCACGGTTTCTTACACCTACGACCAAGTCGGCAATCGCCTGACCCGCACCACGGTAGCGACCGGCGCCCCCGCCGGTCCGTCGTTGGAGGCCCTGCTGCCGAACCAAACCCACCAGCACGACGCCAACGACCGGCTCGCCCACCACGGCTACGACGCCAATGGCAACACCACGTCTTCACTGATCACCGATCACTCGGCGCTGATCACTTCTTCCGACGTTTACTCCTTCGACAACCGTCTCATCCGCCGCGAGCGCGGCGACGGCCTCAGCATCGACATCCTCTACAACACCGACGGCGACCGAGTCGCCAAGTGGGTCAAGCAAGGCAGCCTGAACTTCCGCATCCACCGCTACCTCGTCGATCGCATCAACCCGACCGGCTACTCTCAGGTGGTCGAAGAGAAGGACGGCACCGGTGAACTCGTCAGCCGCCACCTCTACGGCCACGACTTGATCGCCTTCGACAACTGGATCACCCGCGTCAACGGCGTGCCGCAGCGACTCACCACCCCCGAGCGCCGCTGGTACCACTACGACGGCCTCGGCAGCGTCCGCGGCCTCAGTGACGACGATGGGGTCTTGGTGGAGGAATACACCTACGAAGCCTTCGGTACCCTGATTGGGCTCCGCCAGCTCGACGCGGCCACCGGCCAGCTCGTCGCAAAGGATCCCAATAACCTCGAACAATCAACGAATAACTGGTTCCTCTTCACCGGCGAGCAGTGGGACGCGGACTTGGGCATGTACTTCCTCCGCGCCCGCTACCTGAACCCCGACACCAGTCGGTTTCATACGCAGGATACCTACGAGGGCCGGAACGGCGAGCCGCTGACCCTGCACAAATACCTCTATGCCCACGCGGATCCCGTGATGAACACGGATCCGAGTGGAAGACTTTCAGTAGGACAAGTTGCTGCCGTTGGAGCAATGATCGGCGCTCTCAATGGCGCTTTGATGTCTTATGCAAATGGAGGAAGCGCATGGGATATAGCTGCGGGAGCTGCCGGTGGTGCGGTCATCGGTGCCACTCTAGCACCATTGTTGGCAATGGTGCACCCTACAGTTACCCTGGCCATTGCCGCTATTGGCACAGTAACAACCTCTATTTGGACGGCTGAAATCCTCATGGGTGATGGGAAGACTCTTGGACAGAAGGCTGCGGCGATTACGGTATTCCTGACTTCGCTCGGCGGATATGGCTTGGCAAATAAATGGAAGTCCTCGGCGTTGTTCGCCTCCAAGGATATCAAGCTTGCCAATCGAAACCCGGTGTTCCTTGCGAGTCTTCTGCGTAGATTGGGCGTTTTAGTGCATGAACAGATATACGTTAAGATCCCCGGATTCTCGAGAGGCAGATACTACGATCTCGCGATTGAATGGAAGGGGAAATTATTTGGCGTCGAAATTAAAGGTAGTCCGGCAGAGTTCGCGAGACGAGTGGGAGTCCAAGCACAAAAGGATGAAATCGTCAATCAAGGCGGTTTGCCAGCTTCAGGGAAGGCTGCAGAAGAGGCGGGTGTTTCCGGAATGGAATTCGGCGGGGTTTTTCGTTTGCTGTTTCCGTTCAGTGGGTGGTAATTTAAATCCTATGTTGCGACGGTATGAACGGAATAATTGAGCGATTTCAAGGGGTAGTCGAGAGTCTTAATTATGAATTTCGTAGACGGGAATTTGACGACGGGCTCGTTGGGTATTATGGGGAGATGCGTCACCACAACTGGTCTGGAACCGTGCATCTTTGGGATCTCCCGCAACGAACATCCGTTTCAGCTGGGATCTTTGTTCCAATCTTGGATCAAGTTACATCAACTCTTTTTCCGAGCGCCATTCACAACAGCCCCAGGGAACATCGTATTATCAGAATTGACAATGAAGCAAATAGCCCGGATAACATTGAAGACTGGATCGAAGATGCGGTCCGACGCTGCGACAGCGCACTGAGGCAGATTCAAAGGCCGGCGGACTTGGCTCCATTTCTAGCGACCAAGAAGCTTAGGCGGCAGACGCGAAGCACCGACTGGAGCCGCTCTTGTAGTTCATGGATTGCTCTAACATATTTAGGGAAAGGTCTTGAAGCTGCCCGAGCTACTCTCCAAGAGGAACTTCGAATTGCGAAACGTATCAGCTCGTCCAAGTTGACTCATGCGGCAATCGATATTGTCTTTTTTCGAAGGAAGCCGAAGGGGATGTTCAGGCGTGCGGAAGCACTCGAAGAGGCGATATCGAGACTAAGTTCTCTTCATGATTCCTTACCTCAATACAATCCGAATGATTTTGATTTTGCTCCGATTTCCCTCGAACGAGATAAGTCTGCCTTTTATTAGGAAACAGACCAGCAGTGAATGGGGTCAGTCCCCGCAACGAAGCAAAGCAACTTGACCGGAGATGATGGTGCCGATTGTTTCGGAGCATGGCTCGTCCTTTGCATTCCAGTATCCCGGCGCGGTATATCACGTGATGGCCCGCGGCGATGGCGGCAAGCGGATCTTTGAGACCGAGGAGGACCATGCGGTGTTCGTGGCCCGGTTGGGCGAAGCATGCACGAGCCACGGCTGGCGGGTGCAGGCGTGGGTGCTGATGGGCAATCATTTCCACCTGCTGTTGGAAACCCCGCAGCCAAACCTGGTGGCTGGCATGAAGTGGTTGCTCGGCACCTTCAGCCAAGGCTGGAATCGCGCGCGCCGCCGCCGCGGCCACGTCTTCCAAGGGCGCTACAAATCGGTGCCGGTGAATTTCGCCGACTGCCACTATTTCCGCATCGTCGCGGACTACATCCATCTCAATCCCGCCCGTGCGGGACTGGCCGGCGGGAAGAAAGGGCAATTGGCCGCCTACCGTTGGAGCAGTCGCTCAGGAAAGGAGATGAACGCAAGACGATCCTGGCGGCCTTGGTCCGCAAGCGGACGGGAGCAGGCACACCGGTTGAATCGCCCCCCGGCTGGCAATGGGGCACCCGGGCTCGGTGAGCCGCATGATCGGGCTGGTGAGAAATGATCCGAAGCTGACGAA
>CBKZPU010000184.1:0-10131 GCA_966696705.1 uncultured Verrucomicrobiaceae bacterium
TCGCTCGGAAACTGCCTGCCGCTCCAGAAGCTGATGCTTTCCGGCAACCGCCTCACTCGTCTTCCCGACGAAATGGCGGCCTGCACGAACCTCGAACTGGTCCGGCTCGCCGCGAACCGTTTCGAGGCGCTGCCGGCGTGGCTGCTGGAATTGCCCAAGCTGGCGTGGCTCGCCTTCGCGGGGAATCCCTGCTCGGTGTCACCTCCCGCCAATGGGTGCCGCATCGATTGGTCCCGCCTCCAGCCGGGCGAACGACTCGGCGAAGGCGCTTCCGGAGTGATCCACCGGGCCGATCACGGGGGCAGGGCGGTGGCGGTGAAAGTGTTTAAAGGCAGCATGACCAGCGACGGCCTGCCCGACAGCGAGCGGAACGCCTGTCTCGCCGCCGGTCCGCATCCCCACCTGATCCCGGTACTCGGGGAAATCAACGGTCATCCCGCCGGGGCGTCCGGGCTGGTCATGGAGCTAATCGATGCGGAATTCCGTACGCTCGCGGGGCCGCCCAGCCTCGCGACCTGCACTCGCGACGTCTATGCGGAGGGCGAGCATTTTTCTCCGGAGGTCGTACTGCGGATCGCGCGCGCAATGGCTTCGGTCGCGGGAGCACTTCACGAGAAGGGCATCCTCCACGGCGACCTCTACGCCCACAACGTGCTCCGGGACCCCGGGGGTGACTGCCGGCTCGGCGACTTCGGGGCAGCGTCATTTTATCCGCGCGGAGAGCCGGCATTCGAGCGGCTGGAGGTCCTTGCCTTCGGCCGCTTGCTGGGGGAACTCCTCGACCTTTGCCCGGCGGATGCGCCGGAATTGCGTGCCCTGCAGGCCCGCTGCGAAAGCCCGGTGGTGCTTGGCCGGCCGTCCTTTGCGGACGTGCAATCCGCCCTCCACTCCTGATTTTCAGCGTCCCGCGGCAGGAACGTCACGTGCTTACCCCTTGCCAAGCAGGGGAAAAGCGTCCATAGCCCCGCCCCGCCCGCCGCCCGGGCAAGCGCCGCCATGTCCTTGAAGATCCGCAATCTCGCCATTATCGCCCACGTTGACCATGGGAAAACCACCCTCGTCGATCAGCTCCTGCAAGCCGGCGGCACCTACCGCGACAACCAGGCGCAGCAGGAGCGCGCGATGGACTCGATGGACCTCGAAAAGGAAAAGGGCATCACCATCAAGGCGAAGAACACTTCCATCCACTGGGAAGGCTACACCATCAACATCGTCGATACCCCGGGCCACGCCGACTTCGGCGCCGAGGTGGAGCGCGTGATGAAGATGGTCGATGGCGTGCTGCTCGTCGTCGATGCCTCCGGCGGCCCGCAGGCGCAGACCCGCTTCGTGCTGCGCAAGGCGATGCAGGAAGGCCTCAAGCCGATCGTCGTGGTCAACAAGATCGACCGCCCGCTTGCCACCCCGATGAAGGTGCACGACCAAGTGCTTGAACTGCTGCTCGACCTCGATGCCGATGAAGAGCAGTTCAACGCTCCCTTCAGCTACGGCTCGGCCCGCGACGGCTACTTCATGGATCACCCGGATGACGAGCGGAAGGACTGCGTGCCGCTGCTCAAGAAGATCATCGAGCACATCCCCGCGCCGAAAGCCGATCCCGATGCGCCGTTCCTGATGCTCGTCTCGAACATCGAGTGGGACGACTACGTCGGCCGCGTCGCCGTCGGCAAGGTCCTCGGCGGCAGCGTGAAGAAAGGCGACACCGTCTGGCTGCTCCGCGAGGACGGCACCAAGGTGCAGTCGAAGGTGATGAAGACCTTCAGCTACTCCGGTCTCGCCACCACCGACTCCGAAGGCTGCAGCGCTGGCGGCATCGTCGGCGTCGCCGCCGGTATCGAGAACGTGAACATCGGCGAAACCCTCGCTGGCACGCCGGACCAAGAGCCGCTTCCGTTCGTGGCTATCGACCCGCCGACCGTGTCGATGCAGTTCTCGATCAACGACGGCCCGCTCGCCGGCAAGGAAGGCAAGCACGTCACCTCGCGCGCCATCCGCGACCGCCTGATGCGCGAGCTGAAGACCAACATTTCCATCACGGTGGAAGACACCGATACCTCCGGCGTCTTCAACGTCTCCGCCCGCGGCGCGATGCAGATCGCGGTGCTGGTCGAGCAGATGCGCCGCGAAGGCTTCGAGGTGCTCGTCTCCCGTCCGGTGGTGATCTACCGCCGCGATGAGAACGGCAAGCTGCAGGAGCCCTTCGAAACGCTCTACGTCGAAGCCCCCGGCGACTACACCCAAGGCATTCTCAAGATCCTCATGAACCGCAAGGGCATGATGGAGCACATGGACACCGAGGCCAGCGGCCGCGTGTTCATCCAGGCGAGCATCCCGACCCGTGGCCTGATCGGCTTCGAGACCGAGCTGGTCAACCTGACCTCCGGCCACGGCATCATGAGCCACCTCTTCAAGGAATACGGCCCGCACGCCGGTGAAATCCAGAACCGCACGACCGGCACGCTGGTCTCGATGGACTCCGGTGCCGCCACGCCCTACTCGCTGCAGATGCTCGAGGAGCGCGGCGTCCTCTTCGTCGCCCCCGGTGATGCCGTCTATGAAGGCATGCTGGTCGGCGAGAACCCGCGCGTCGGCGACCTGCCGGTGAACCCGGTGAAGGAGAAGCACCTCGATAACATGCGCTCCTCCGGCAAGGACAAGACCTCCAAGCTGACCCCGGCCATCCGCTTCTCGCTCGAGCGCGCGATCGAATACATCGACGCCGACGAGCTGGTGGAAGCCACGCCGCAGAACATCCGTCTCCGCAAGCGCATCCTCGATGCCAACGCCCGCAAGCGCGCCGCGAAGGGCACCGAAGACCGCAGCAACCGCGGCTGAGGAGAGAAAAGTTTGCCCTCCTCTTTGCCTTCCCTGCACGGGCCGTCCCTTTGGAAAAGGACGGCCCGTCGTCGTTAGGGGGTGTCGACATCCTGTCGACACGGCGTGGACGGAACGTCCGCGCTCCTTATGGCTTCCTCATCTAATCGGATTGGACGCGCGGCGCATCGCGTTCATGCTCCCGCCGTGCTCCCCGCGCTGACCGGTTACGATCCCGCCGCCCTGGAGGCCTACTTGGCCGCCGAGGGCCAGCCCGCGTTCCGCGCCGGGCAGATCCTCGATTGGATCTGGAAAAAGAAGGCTCCGACCGTGGCGACGATGAGCAACTTGCCTGCCGCGTTGCGGGAGAAGCTCGGGACGTCATTCCGGCTTCACGCCTTGGAGCACTCGCGCACCCAAGGCAGCGCGGACACCACCCGCAAGTTCCTCTTCAAGCTGCACGACGGCCGCTACGTCGAAAGCGTTCTCATTCCCGCGAATCCCGCGCTTTACGGTGAGAAGTCGGACCGCCGCACGCTGTGCGTCTCGTCGCAGGTCGGCTGCGCCTACGGTTGCAAGTTCTGCGCCTCGGGTCTGGCCGGCTTTTCCCGCAATCTTGAGCCCGCGGAGATCGCCGGCCAGGTGCTGATGGCTGAGCTGCTGTCCGGCGAGCGCGTGGACAACCTCGTTTTCATGGGCATGGGCGAGCCGCTGGCAAACCTCGACAATTTGCTCGCAGCGATCTCCATCATCACCTCGCCGTGGGGCCTGCACCTTGGCGCGCGTCACTTGACCATCTCGACCTCCGGTCTCGTCCCGCAGATCCGCAAGCTCGCCGAGCATCCGCAGCAGATCCGCCTCGCCATCTCGCTGCACGGCGCGACCGATGACGTCCGCGGCCAGATCATGCCGGTGAACAAGAAGTGGGGCACCGCCGAGCTCTTCGACGCGCTCGACTACTGGAACTCTCGCAAGAAGCAGCACCTCACGCTCGAGTACATCCTGATCGAAGGCGTGAACGACCACCTCGAACAAGCGCGCATCCTCGCCAACCACGCGCGGCGCTTGAAGGCGAAGGTGAACCTGATCCCTTACAACACCGTCGAAGGCCTCGACTGGAAGCGGCCGTCGGAGGACCAGTGCCGCGCCTTCCGCGACATCCTTAAGAACGCCGGCGTCTCGGCGACCTTGCGCTTGGAAAAGGGCCACGACATCGATGCCGCCTGCGGCCAGCTCCGCCTCAAGCAAGAGACGGAGGACGGGATCATCGAAGCCCCGCTGAAGCGGAAATAAGGAGTTCCGACATTCGGTCGACCCGGCGTGGACAGAATGTCCACGCTCCTCACTCCTCGTCCGCCAGCGTCTCCCGCACCTCCGCGACCAGTCCTTCGACTTCTCCCAAGATCTCGCCGACTTCCTTCCGCGCGAAAGCCCGCCACACCGGCGTCGCCAAGCTTTCCTGATCCGCGGAATCGAGACCGGCGAGCGCGTCGCGCAGGCAGCCTCGTGCCTTCTTCAAGCGCACCAGCACATTGCCGGCGAACAGCTCGTCCGGCGGCCATTCGTCGCAGGATTCCAGCGCGCCAGCGAGCTTTGCCGCGGCGAACTGGGTGCCGTAAATCACCTCCAACAGCGGATGCTCTTCCGGCGCGTTCTCCGGCAGCCACTCCGCCGCCTCGTGGTGCAACCGCACCGCGAGATCGGTGCAGCGCTCGACCAGGGGGTGGCGTTCCTCGTCTTTCCAAGCGTCCGCGTCACTTTCCTCGATCGCCTCGGCGCAGATCGCGTTCATTTCCTCGATCCAGCGCTGGCGTTCGGCTTCCTGCTCGGGCGTGAGCACCGGGTCCACCTCGCCGCGTTCGCCCATCAGGCGGGCGCGCTCTTCCTGGTAGATGCGGTCGAAATCGTCGTGGCCCTCGCGTTCGATCCGCGCTTGCACGCGGTCGAGCAGCAGGTCCATGCGCGCCGCCTCGGCATCGGCTTCCGCCTCGGCCTTGCTCCGCGGGGCGTCGTCATCTTCCCCGTCTTCACTGGCGAAGGCCGCCAGCATGCGGTCCATGAACCCGGTCATCGCCTCGCCGTTCGCGCGGCGCTGCTCGATTTCTTCCTCCTCGCTCATCGTCCACGCGGCGGTGTCGTCGAGCTCGAGCGTGAAGTCCGCGGTCTCGATCACCACCCGGCCGTTGTGCAAGCTGAACCACTCGAGGTAGAGCGAGTTTCCCCAGTGCCAGGGAAAGGGCTGCTTCTTCTCGTAGCACTTCAGCACTTCCTCCATCGGCACGTCCGGCACCTTGACCTTGCGGGACGCGGTGATGTCGCCGGCCACGCCGTTCTGCAGCGGCGCGAAACCGTCGGCCAGTCCGGGCTTCGGCGCGGGATTGGTGAAGCGCAGCAGGTGGCCGGCGAGATCGCGCCACGGGTTTCCTTCCAGTTCCAGCATCACCGGCTCGTCGCGGCCGGCGAACCAGATCCGCCCGGTGAGCTTGCCCGGCGTGCGGTTGTCAATCTCGCCTCGGATCACGTGCTCGTCGATGCGCCATGCCATGGCGGGAACTTGGGGAGTCGTGCCGGAGTTGTCACGCCGCGGTCACGCCTTCCACCAGCCGCCGGCACGCCGCGATGCGCGGGTTCCGCCTGGCCTCCAGCTCGTAGTAGGCCTGCAACAGGCTTTCCTCGACGCCCAGCCGCCGCCGCACCTCTCGCAGCGGGTAATCCATCAGCGCGGTGAAATCGACGTGGTCGAGCGGCTGGCAATCCGAGATCGCGGCGAGATGCACCGCATCGTGAAACACGCGCCGCGCCGCGGGCGGGAAGCGGTAGGCCTTCGGATAAAAGCGGCTGGCGACCTGGCCGAAGAACTCGGCGGCCGAGGTGCGCATCCGCTTCGTCGAACCCATCGTGAAGCCGATGGTGAAAGCCTCGTCCATCAGCGTCGTGCCGCGGCCGAGCAGCAGGTGGATGCAGTCGTGTTGCTCCAGCGTGACCCGCCCGCGGAACACCGACAGCGGCGGCACATCGAAGGCCGGGTTTTCCATGATCCGCACGATCCACGGCACTTCCGACTGCGGATTGCCGATGGCCATGAGCCGCTCCATGCCCTCACGCAAGGTGACGTGACCCTCGCGGAGCGGAAGAAAGAAGGTCTGCAAGCCGGGATGGTATTCTGCCATGGGAAACTATCCCATTTCCGGGAGGGGAGGGCAAGGCGGCTCTCGATGACCGCGGCGCAGCCGCCCTTGGACTGCTCCGATGATTCGGAGCTTTGGAGTCGAAGGTGAGGCGGGCAGCTCCCGCAAGCGGAATCGCCGCGGGAGGATCGCTTCGGTCGTGAAGAGATGGCGGAGCGTCTTCTTCACTCGATAGCTGGGAATGATCCCGGCAGTTCGGGCGCCTGCGGCTTTCATCGCTCAGGCTTGGAATGCTTCGCGGATCTCGACCAACAACGCGTTGACCTGCTCGCGATCCGGCTGGTCGGGCAGGGGACTTGCTTCGAAGGCGGCTTGGACGGCGGCGAGCTGTTCTTCCGCCCGAGCCACGAGATCCTCATAGACAAACTCACCGGCCCGCACGCGCAGCAGATAGTCGCGATTCGGACGACGGATGCGCAGCACTCCTTCCGCGGCGATTTCCCCGGCCATGTCGAGCAGGCGCAGGGTGTGCATCAGGTTCTTCGAGTCGTAGCCGCGGCCGTGGCTGGCATTGGTGGCGTAGCGCTCCTCATTGCGCTGACCGACCCACTCCCAATACTCGCGGTGGGCCTTGCAATGCGCTTGGAAGGCGTCGCGGTTGAAGTGCATCCACGCCAGGGGAATAGCCTCCTTCGGCACGCTGCTGAAGATGAGCGTGTCGGGATCCTTGGGCGAAACGATGCCACGCAAGTTGCCACTACGATCATGGTAGATCGCGAACATTCCGGCGGCGTGCTGCACGGCGGTGAGCCCGCATTCGCGTGGCGGGATTCCGCGGGCGGCGAGCCAATCGAGCACCGGCGTACTGCCTTGCCCTTCCGGCACGTGGCAAAACTCCAGCATCGCCCGGCGCTGCTCCGGCTCGGGGTTGACGATCTTCTTGTTCAGCCCGCGAGCCTTGCGGATCTGGCCCATGGCGTATTCGCCGAAGGTCTTGGCGCAGAGCTTCGACAGGAAGATCTCCGGCTTCAGCCATTCGAACAAGGGATGACGATGGCGGATGCAATCGTCCGGCATCGCCAGCAATTCGAGCGCGTTCGGATTGTTCTTCAGCAGCAGGGAAACAAAGTGGCCGAGCTCGTAATAAACCTGATCGCTGCGTTCATCGGCGACCTGCTCGATGGCATCGAGTCCGAACAGGAACGAACGCGGCGCGGCAAAGACGCCACGGCGATCCTCGTCGGAGCCCGCGATGGCGGTGCCGTAGGCGTGACTGCCGGCGACGGTGTCGAGCAGCAACACGTCATGGTGGCGCACACGTTCGAGGGTGAAGTCGGCGGGCTTGAGTAATTGCGATGGCCGGCGGATCTCGGCGCGCAGCAAAGCGTCGAGCGGTTCCCCATCCATCGGCTTCGCCGGAATTTCGATCTGCTCCGCCAGCGAGGCGGCGAGGAAATCATCGAGCACCGGCAAGCGCGGCATGCGCTCGCTTTCCGCGGTGCGCGCCTTGTGAACCAGCAAGCCGGGAATCAGTGCTTGGATCTCCGGCGGAGCGCTCGGGACCAGTTCGGCGAAGGCAACCGGCGGAATGCCCTTTCCATCGGCGATCCAGCGGGCGCAGAGGATGGCACGCAGGGCGTAGAGGTAGTCCTTCGCGCGGACTTGTTCCGCCTCCAGCTTGCCGAGCACCATCTGCTTCGCCAGGCCATGGTAATGGTCACGCGAGGCACGGCGCGAAAATACGGCGCGCGCCGTACTTTGCCAACGCTCGCGGAAGCCGGGCTCACAGCGGTAAACGACCGGCGAGTGCAGCCACTCGATCAGCGCGCCGTTGGACTTTCCCAACAGCCGCGCTGCCTTGCGGACATCCCAGCCACCGGCATCGAGCTCGCCTTCCAGTGGCAGGTCGATGGATTCGTTGCCCTCGAGCACGGACAGGTAGGTCTTCTCCGGGCGGACGAAGATAAATCGGATGTCGTAGTCGCTGTCCGGCGACGCGAATCCCCAAGCGCGGCTGCCGGATTCACAGGCGTAGGGGATCGTCACGCCGTAGTGGCGTTCGATGCGGTCGAGCAGTGCTTGGATGGCGGCTTCCATTCCGCCGCGATGAGGCCTGAAGCACACCGGAGCAGGAAGGGAAAAACGGGGGACCGATGAAAGCCGCAGGCCCTCGGACTGCTGGGATCCTTCCCAGGTTTCGAATGGAGGGCGAGGTTGGCAGTTCGTGTAGAAGGAAGCGAACTTCCGGGACCGCTTCATTCCCCGGGAAGGGCTTGCTTCACCCTCCACTCGGAAAGCTCCGGAGAACCGGAGCAGTCCGAAGGCGGCTCCGCCGCGGCTATCGGGCGATCCTCCCAAGAACGCAAAAAGACGGTAGCCCTTTCAGCCACCGCCTTTCGTCCTCCAGCGAATGACCCCGGCGGGCACGGGAGTAAACCCAAGAAACCCCGCGCCCGCCGTGGTGCACCGCGGTGGAGCTCGGTTAAACCCAAGAAACCTCACTCCACCGCGGACCATCCGCTAACCCTGGAAGAGCTTTCACGGTGCCAACGCGGGCTCCAATTTTTCGAAAATGTATGAGTCCGGAATCATGCCAATGTGATCGACGATCAAATCCGGCTCATAGGCGAACTTCTTCAAGTCCTGCCGGCGGGTACCACCACTGAGCACGAGCACGTTGCGGTAGCCCATTTGCACGGCACCGAGGATGTCGGTCTCCATGGTGTCGCCCACCATGATGACCTCGTCGGTGCGCAGGCCCATTTCCTTGCGGGCGGCACGCATCATGACCGGGCTCGGCTTGCCCACGGAAAAGGCCTCCACGCCGGTGGCGCGCTCGATCATTGCGACGATCGCGCCACAGCCGGGACGAGTGCCTTGATCCGTCGGGCAGTTCGGGTCGGGATTGGTGGCGATCAGGCGGGCGCCCTTTTCCACCAGTCGCACGCCGCGCTCGATCATCTCGAAGGTCATGGTGCGGCCTTCGCCGACGACGACGAAGTCCGCTTCGTCATCGACCACCGTCAGGCCATTGCGATGCAGCGCGGCGGCCAAGCCGTGTTCGCCAATCACGTAGGCGGTGCCGTTCGGCTTCTGGGAAGCTAGGAAGCGGGCGGTCGCCATCGCGCAGGTGAAGACCTCGTTCTCATTCGCCTCAATGCCGAGGCGGCGGAGTTTCAGCGCGACGTCACGGCGGGCGCGCTGCGAGTTGTTGGTAAGAAAGCGGAAGGGAATGCCGTGATTCCGCAGCCGCGTGATGAAGTCGGACGCGCCGGGGATCAACTGGGAGCCCCGGTAGATCACCCCGTCCATGTCGAGTAGGAAGCCAACGTTTGCCATACCTCCGGTCGAGCGGCTGGCATGCCACCATGCCGGTTACCACGGAAAGCGCGCTGAGGCTTCCTCATGCCGATAACCCATCCGGGTGACCCTCCTGAATGTTTGGCCGAATTAGACATTCGGGCCTTCGAAATCGGTCAGGCGGCGGGTGTCGAGTCCGTCACGGATGCTGTTTCAGCAGGTCGTCGGGGGTGTAAAAGTCGATCTTGTCCTTGGTGGCCTCGCGGATTTTGGCGACGGTTTCCGGTATCACCGCGGGCGCTTGGTTGCCGAAGCTGTTGCGGACGTAAGTCAGCACGCCGGCGAGTTCCTTGTCGTTGAGCATCGGACCGAAGCCCATCATCGGCGGCACGCCGGTGGTCGGGTCAAATTTCACGCCTTTCACCGTGATCGGCCCGTAGAGGCCCTTCAGGGTGAGTTTGATCAGGCGCTCTTCATTGCCGGTGACCCACTCGCTGCCGGCAAGCGGCGGGTAGATTTTCTCCTGGCCCTTGCCATCGGCTTGGTGGCAGGTCGCGCAGTGGGCGTCGCGGGAAAAGACCTCCTTGCCGAGCCGCCACAGCTCGAGTTCGGCGGCAGGCAGTTTCGGCTCGGCGGAGGCAGCGGCGCTTTCCTCGGCCTGCAGCTTGAGCTTGCCGGAGAGGAAATCGGCGGCGCGCGGGTTGTTGGTCAGGTCGAGCTTGCCCTCCTTCTTCAGCACCTTGATGTCGTCGTTCAGCGTGAGGAACGCGGTCTTCACGGCTTCCGGCATCCATTTCTCGATCGGTTGCTTGAGCACTTCGAGGGCGATGCGGGCTCCGTCGGTATTGTCGAGCCACGACGCGGCGGCGAGGACTTCAAGACGAACGAG
>CBKZPU010000185.1:0-9998 GCA_966696705.1 uncultured Verrucomicrobiaceae bacterium
CCCGCCCTCATGCCCGGGATAGCACACGATCGTCAAAACCCCACCCGGCCTCAACACCCCCAGCGCCGCCTCCAGCGCCCGCAGCGTCTCCGTCGTCCGCGTGATCACCGCATGATCCCCGCCGGGCAAGTATCCCAAATTGAACATCACCGCCGCCACGCTGCCGGACGTCACCTGTTCCGCGAGCGATCCATGCGACCCGTGCACCAGCTCCACCCGCTCTAACAACCCCTCCGCCGCCAGCCGTTCCCGCGTCGAAGCGATCGCCTGCTCCTGCACATCGAACGCGATCACCTTGCCCGCCTCCCCGACGAGCTTCGCCAGGAACACCGTGTCGTGTCCGTTCCCCGCCGTTGCGTCGATCGCCACATCGCCATCACGCAACACCGCCGCAATCTCACGGTGGGCGCGGGCAGTGGGGCGTTCGGGTGCGTTCATGGCGTGACGGGCTTTCTCGTGGCTGCGGCATCCTGCCGCAAGCCTCATTGAAGCAGCTCGCGGCGGGAGGGAGCGCATCTGCTTTCAGGAGAGCGGCTGCCCTTCGCGAAAGTTCCTCCCTTCAAGCGCCAACGGCGCGCGATCCCTCAGCCCCGGGCAACGCCCGGGGTCAGGGCCGCAAAAAGATCGGGAGGGCTGAAGGCTCGATAGATGGTGAAAGGAAGGAATCGGCACGTCCGGAGTTTCGCTTTGCGACCATTGGAGGGAAGCGACTACCCTCCGAAATCGAGCCATGATCGTGACGATCCGGGTTTCTCATGTCCCGCCAGCGAATGAACAGAGACTCCGACACTGCCGCGCATGAAACCAGCGAGCTGTCCGAGTCGGTCTTCGTCTATGGAGAACTCCGGCGCCGAGGCTCGGAAGCCTTCCGCATGGAAGGCGCCAGGTATGTGAGACTGGGCGAAGTCGCCGGGACCCTCCTCGAGATTTCAGGAGTTCCCGCCCTCGTCCCAAGGCGCGGGAGCGGTGGCTGGGTGACCGGTGAACTCTTTCAAATGAGCCCGGATCTTCAGCATGCCTTGGATGCCATCGGTGAGTCGGCCGCAGAGACCGGCGGAAGCTGTTACCAACGCGTCCGGATGAAAGTCTATCAGCCGGGGACGCCGAATCTTTTGGGTGAAGCGTGGGTTTGGCAACGGATTGATTCCGCGACGACGGGCCGCGTCGTTCGCTCGGGCGATTGGATGGATGTGTCCCATCCGCGACCGGCTCCATGGTGCACGCTCACCGCCACCGCGTGCCTGATCGGATTTTTCGTCAGCTTGGGAGACTTCACTTCTTCCTCTCCTGCGATGCTTGCAGCGCCGCTGTATCGGCGGGCACTCGTCTATTTGATCTCGGTCATTCCCGCGGTCGCGTGCGTGACGGCATGGTGGGGACTGCGGCGTCGCGAGCGCTACGAATTCCTCGCCGTGCTGGTCCTGGTAGTATCCGCCTTGCTCGCGCTCCCTCTCGGGCTATCCATGGGGGTGGAGATCATCGAGTGGCTCATCAGGAGGCGTTTCTGATACCGAATTCCTCAAGAATTCCGACAGGCCGATTGGGGGTGGTTTCCCGATGATTTGGAATTGTCTAATTGCTGGATGGTTTCGCTGTGAACTATCATGAATTGCAACTTGTTTTGACCATCGAAGGGGCTGTGGGACCTTCCCCACGCATTATGATTAGATAGAGCTTTTCGAGATCTGAGTGGTTGTGTTAAAGGGCATCCATGAAACGGATGCTCCGGCTATTCAAAAGCCTCCCCCTGTTGGTCCGGATTGCCTCAATCTTCGGCGCCCTATTCGTCGCGCTCTGTATATTCGCGTGGATCAACTCTTTCGGCACATCGACGGCCCCTGTAACGACCGATCTGGTAAAGGGCATTGGCGGCTCCAGGCAGCTCGTGGTGTTGGTCCATGGGTGGACGCGCGGCCCAAGCCAGTTGGAAGCCGTGGCAAAGGCGGCGCTCGATTCCCGACCTGGGGCGGACATCATGATGGTTGGCTATGCAGGGCAGATTTTCTCAGATGCCGATCCCTGTGGCATCGCTGCCCAGATCGACGGAAAGATCGATGAACTTCAGAAGGCAAACCAGTATGACGATATTGTCCTCTGTGGTTACAGCGCGGGCGCGCTGTTGGTGAGAAAGGCCTATGTATACGGCTGTGGGAGCGTGGGCGATTCCCCCGGTTCAGACCGTAGACGGGAAACGGTGGGTGTGCGAAAGCAGTGGGTGGACAAGGTCAATCGGATCGTCCTTTTGGCCGGCATGAACCGGGGCGCCTCGATAGAAAAAATGGGGCCGCACGCCAAGCTCGCGCTAATGGTCGCCAAAGTCACCGGGACAGGACATTTCGCTATCGAGTGCATTCGGGGTGCTCCATTTGTGGCGAACTTGCGTGTCCAATGGGTGAGGACGATGCACGCGGCGGAGCGGGACAATTTGAAGCGACCGGCAGTAGTTCAATTGCTGGGAGAGGTAGACGATGTGGTGAGTGAGGAAGACAGCCGCGATGTCACTGTGGCGCGAGACTTCATCTGGACCAAGGTCTATAACACCGATCACTACAAAATGGCTGTGCTGGATGAAACTCCAAGCGGCCGAGAACGTCGGGGTAAAATCATGGAAGCGTTTGGCGACGAAGACGTTTTGGCGGAGCTCAAGCGGAAGAGCAACACGGTGGCCCAAGAGACCGATGACAAGGTGACTGAGGTGGTTTTCGTACTGCACGGCATCCGTGACCTGGGAGAGTGGACATCGCAATTCGAACCGGCTCTCAAGGAGCGCTTTACCAAGCTGAACCCCAACTCGGATAAGAAGATGGAGGTGGTCAAATCGTCCTACGGCTATTTCGGGATGGGGCCATTTCTGCTGCCATGGGACAGACAGCGAAACGTGCGCTGGTTCATGGACGAAGTCACGGAGCTGTACGCAAAGTATCCTAAGCTGGAGAGGCTTCACTTCATTGGCCACAGCAACGGCACCTATGTCCTGGGCAGCGCTCTGGAGCGCTATGTAACCCTGCGGGTCGATCGAGTGGTTCTCGCCGGGAGTGTCCTGCGAAGGGATTACCCTTGGAGCGACTACACCAAGAGGGTGACTGGAGTCCGCAACTATGTAGGCTCCGACGATGTAGTGGTCGGACTCGGTCCTAAGGTTTTCGAGGTTCCCGGCTTTTCACTACTCAACGGCGATCTGGGCTCCGCGGGATACGACGGGTTCCTGAAGGGGACGGAACAGGATTTCTACGTTAATGGCGCCCACGGTGCAGCCTTGGACAAACGGAATGTGAGTTCAATCGTGGACTTCATTGCGGAAGGCAAGGTGACGCGGGTTGCCGAGTTGCAGAAATCTCAGCGCCCCTAGTGGAATTTTCTCTCGAAGCTATGCTGGGCGGTGTGGTTGCTGGCAATCGGTTTGGTAGTGGCAGGTGGGATTTACCTGCCACGTTGGTTTGCTACAAAGCTCGCCAAACGGTGGGCTAGGTGGGCTGGGAAGGAACAAGCCGTGAAGTGGTATTCGCGGCTCAGTTACGCCCTCTTTCTATGGTTTGTTCTGATGACCATCTAGTTGCGCCTAAGGCCTCAAGCTTTTGGAATTCCATGACAGGCTGAGTTGGTGGAGGTTGCCGGATGGCCCGAAAGCTACCTCTTTGAAAAGGAACTCGTCGATCGGATCGAAGAGGCTTGGCAACCAGCCCGACCCGTCCGCCTTTCTCAGCGCTCCCCCTTTCGCCCGTTTCGTTGTTCAATCCCCCATCTTCGTCCCCACCTTCGCGTAAAGCTCGGTCTGCTTCGCCGACCACTCGACCAGATCGTCCGCCAGCTTCACCGCGCCGGGCTCGAAGATCGTGATGGTCGAGGATCCGCCGAAGGCAAAGTAGCCTTTCTCCTCGCCCTTCGTCACCGGCTTGCCGGGCGTGAAGGTCTGGATGATCGAGCCCACACAGGTCGCGCCGATCTCTAACAAAAGTACCGTCCCCAGGTCCGCGGTCTCCAGCTTCGTCAGCGTGCGCTTGTTCTCCCACAAGTACGACAAACGCAGTCGCAGCGCGATGGGGGAGACCGAGAACAGCGGGCCATTGATCACCTTCGTCTCGCCCGGCGTGCCGGTGGCAGGGAAGTGAAAGCGGTGGTAATCCACCGGGCACAGCCGCGACAGGACCAGCGAGCCATCGGCATACCGCGCGGCCAAGGCGTCATCGCCGAGCAATTTTCCGAGGTCGAATTTCTGCCCCTTCACGAAGACCCCCTTGATCTGGCTGGCCGTTTGAAACCCCAGGTGACGGCCGTCCGCGGGAAACACCGCCGTGCTGTCCGCCACCGGCCGGGCCTCCGGCTTCAGCTTGCGGTAGAAGAACTCGTTGAAGGTGCGGTAGCTCTCCGGCGAGTCCGCGAATTCCGCGGGATCCAGCCCGTAATTGGCGATGAAGGGGGCAACTTTCGCCTTTGTCGCCGGGTCGTCCATCCGCTTGCCGTACCAGCGCGAAAAGCCCGCCCGCTTCACCATCAGGTGCAGCGGAATCATGCCGAGCGGGTGCTGGTAGCTGAATTTCAAGAACCCCTCGCCATAGACCTGCTCGGTCTCCATCTGGCCAGTGTGGCGGTTGAAAAAGCGGATAGCGGTCACGTGGAGCGACCGTAGGGGCGCCATGCCAATCACGGGAAGCGGAAAGACGATGGCCGGAATGCCCTTGCGCGTCGCGGAAGCCGCGGCTATCGGCGGCGCGATGAAAATCCGGGCCCTCACCGCCTGCCTCGGCCTCGCGCTGCTCCTGCCCGCCTGCAAAAAGCCGGCCGAGGTGACCGTGACCGACGAACGCCCGCTGACGATGCGTGACGAGCAGGTGAAGCTCAACGCCACCAGCAACGACCGTTTCCAAGCGCCCGGCGCCGCCACGTCGAGCCCCTTCCTCGCCGGGCAGGTCCCCGAGGGCTGGCTGGAAATGCCGGGCAACCAGTTCCGCCTGCTGAACTACCGCTTCGGCTCCGGCGGCGAGGTCGCCGTGGGCCTGTCCGCCGGCGGCCTGACCGACAACGTCAACCGCTGGCTCGGCCAATTCGACAAGGACCCGCTCACCGATGGCCAGGTGGTGCAGCTTGAAAAGGGCACCGTCGTCGGCATCGAGGGCGTGTGGGTCGCAGCCGAAGGCGATTACATGCCCGGCATGGGCCAGTCCGCTCGCACCGGCCAAGCGCTCTACGGCATCATCGCGCAAGACGCCGGCCGCGTGATCACCGTGAAAATGACCGGCCCGGCCGAAGAGGTTGCGGCGCAGAAAGAAGCGCTGAAGGTATTCGTGGCCGGCCTGCGCCGCCGTTGAATGACCTACCTCGTGAACGACCCCGCCCGCCCGGCCCGTAACCCGCTGCCCCGATGAACGATTCCGCCCGCCAGTCCTTGCCCGCCCGCATTTTCCACGTGCTGGCGGGTTTCGGCCTCGCGACCATCCTGCTGGTCATCCTCATGGTCGAGACCTGGCTGGCCACACTCGAGCAGGTCCACTACGGGCTCCATGCGACGTTGCAGAAGTATTTCGACGCCAAGGAGTTCATCGTCATTCCGGATGCCGGGGTCTTCCACGAGAGCTTGCTCGGCAAGAAGTTCCTGCCGTTGCCCGGCGGCTACTGGGTCTGCGCCTTGCTCGCGCTGAATCTCACCCTCGGCGGCATCATTCGCATGCGGAAGGGCTGGAGGACGGCTGGCGTGCTGCTCGCGCACTTCTCCATCATCTTCATGATCGTGGCCGGCGGTGTCGCCCAGCTCAAGGAAGAGCGCGGCGTGATGATGCTCAGCGAGGAAACCAACGGCCCGCTGCCGAAGACCGCCGACTACGCGAACTCCTTCACCGAGACGACCATCGAGATCACCGAGGTGAAGGACGGCAAGCCGGTGGGACCGGTGCATTTCATCAAGGACGCCAACTACTCGGATCTCAAGTTCGAGACTCCGGACCGGACGGCGTTCGACCGCTTCCTGTCGCGCATTGGCGTGGGCGACGAGTATTCGAATGACCCGCGCAAGATCCTCCTGCCGAAGCTGCCCTTCGACCTCGAAGTCCAGGGCTACGTCCAGAACGCCAAGGCCATGTCCACCGCGAACATGGCCCCGCAACGCGGCGAGCCGGTGGTGGATGGCTGGTTCCTCTACTCCCGCGAGCCGAACAAGGAATCCGAAATGGATACCCCCGGCATCCACGCGCGCATCCTGCCCCGCGATGGCGGCAAGGGCCAGGTGATGCTGCTCGTGGCCACCGATACGGATGCCTTCGAGCCGCGTGCGCCGGTCACCGTGAAGTCCGGCGATCGCACCTTCCTCGTGCGCCTCGACAAGCGCGTCTGGCCAGTGCCCTTCAAGGTCACCCTCGTGGATGCCCGCTCGGAGTATCACCCGAATACCACGCGGCCGAAGCTGTTCGAGAGCGACATCGTCCGCACCCAGAATGGCCAGGAGACCAAGCACTTCATCGAGATGAACGAGCCGATGCGCCAGGGCGGGCTCACCTTCTATCAGCGCACCATGATGAATGGTCCCGCCGGTGCCTCGCAGGAGGCGACCATCTCCGGCTTCGAGGTCGTGCGGAATCCTTCCGACAAGTGGCCGGAGTACAGCATCTGGGTCGCGGCCTTCGGTCTTGTCCTTCACTTTGTCATCAAGCTCGTGACCTTCCTCACCCGCGGCAAATCCACCCCTGCACCGCAAACGTGATATGAAAGCTACTGCCGGACGTTGGATCGTTTTCGCCTTCGGGCTGCTCGCCGTCGCGTGGATCGCAGCCACCGCGCTGCGTGACAGCCTGGCCGAGGGAAAGCCAACCACCATCTCGAACTACGAGCCGTGGGAACAAGAAACCCTCGACCTCGCCGCGCTGCTGCCGGTGCAGGATGGCGGGCGCGTCAAGCCGCTGGGCACCTATGCCGGCTTCAGCATGCTCAGCCTCCATGGCGCGCGGAAGATGGAGATCATCGGCAAGGACGGCCAGAAGGTCACCCTCAAGCCGCTCGCCTGGATGCTCGATTGCATGTTCCGCCCCGAGCTGGCCGATCAATTGCCGACTTTCCGCGTGGACAACTCGGAAGTGCTCGATGCCGTGGGCATCAAGTCGAAAGGCCGCCGCGACCGCTACAGCTACAGCGACATCAAGCCCGGCCTCGACAAGCTGCGGGAGCTCTCCGTCTCGTACGAACAGATCCAGCGCCAGGATCCCAAGCAGCTCAAGCCGGTCGAGTCGCAGACCCTCGCACTGGCCTACAACGTCCGCACCTACGAGTTCCTCACCGGCTACATGAACTTCGCGCGGAACGGCCTGCTGCCCGCCTCCGCCTCCAAGGAAGGCAAGATCCTGCCGGTCAGCGAAGTGATGCAAGCCGCGCCGAAGATCCGCGCCGAACTCCAGGCCGCCGCCCAAGGCAAGCAAGCCTCCAGCGAGGTGCAGACCATCACCGTGCTCATCGAGCAGGCGGCGAACTCCGCGAAGTTCGGCCTCAACCTGTTCCCGTCGTCGAATCCGGACGACAAGGAATGGCTCAGTGCCGGCGACCGCATCTTCCACATCTTCACCGGCATGACCCGCGAGCCGGAGCAGTCGATCAAGGACATCAAGCTGCTCGAAGACGTCAGCCAGTCCCTCAAAGGCGGACAAGCGGCGTTCCGTGAGAAGTTTTCCGCGTGGGAATCCAGCGTGGTCGAACGCGCGAAGGCACGTGGCGAATACCGCTCGATCCCGCTGGAGGCCGACTACTTCAAGAAGAACTGGTTCATCTACGCGCTCGTTTGGTTCCTGTTCGCCGTCCTCAGTTCGGCGGTGATGTTCTTCGCCGGCCGCACCAAGGCCGGCCGCATCGCTCACTGGACGACGGTCGTCACCCTATGCCTCGGTCTCGTTTACATGATCATCCCGATCGTGAAGCGCTCCATCATCATGCAGCGCCCGCCGGTCGGAAATCTTTACGACACCATCATCTTCATCTGCGCCGCGCTGGTTGCCTTCGGCCTGCTGGTCGAGTGGATGACGCGCAAGCGCTTCGTGCTCGGCATCACGCCCATCGTCGCCGCCTTCCTCATCGTGCTCGCCCGCCGCTTTGAGGTGGGGGAGGGGAAGGACCACCTCGATCCGCTGGTCGCGGTGCTGCGCTCGAATTACTGGCTCACCATCCACGTCATCACCATCACCCTCGGCTACGCCGCCGGCCTCATCACCGCGCTGCTGTCGATCGTCTATGTGATGATGCGCACGCTTGGCCTCGATGGAGGCGATGCCTCGCTGCGCCGCTCGATGACCCGCGCGGTCTATGGCTGCGTCTGCCTCACGCTCACCCTTTCGCTCATCGGCACCGTGCTCGGCGGCGTCTGGGCGAATGACTCGTGGGGCCGCTTCTGGGGCTGGGACCCGAAGGAAAACGGCGCGCTCATGATCGTGCTGTGGAGCCTTGCCATCCTGCACGCCCGCCTCGGCGGCTACATCAAGGAATGGGGCCTGCACCTGTGCTCGATCTTCGGCGCGATGGTCGTCGGCTTCTCGTGGTGGCATGTCAATTTCCTCAACGTGGGCCTGCACAACTACGGCTTCTCCGCCGAGAAGATCTGGGCCGTGCGCGCGTTCTACGGCGTCATGCTCGGCTTCATCCTCTGGGGCGGCATCGCCTGCTTGATCGAGCGGATGCAGAAGAAGGCCAAGGCCGAGCTTCCCGTCGGAGCGCCATCGAAATCGGCATCCTGAATGGCCTGCTGGAGCGCGGAATTCATTCCGCTTGGACAGTCGAGTCGCCAGACCTGCGAAGCGGAATGAATTGCGCGCTCCCAGTCTGCACTCACGTTTCAAAGACGAGCCGGATAAGCATTCTATTGCCGCCCGCCCGCTCCTTCCCCTAGACCTTCCGCGTGAGCGGGAACTGGACCTTCAAATCCGTCGCCATCGTCGGCGCGGGAGCCGTCGGACTCTACTACGGCGCCCGACTCGCCGCGAATGGCGAGGACGTCCGCTTCCTCCTCAAGTCCGACTACGATGCCGTGCAGCGCGACGGCATCCGCGTCGATAGCGTCGCGGGCGACCTCCATCTGCCGGACGCGAAAGGCTTCCGCAGCCCCGCCGGGATCGGCCCCGTGGACCTCGTAATCGTCGCGTGGAAGACCACCTCGAATCACCTGTTAGGCGAAGTCCTTCCTCCGCTGCTTCACGAAGGCACGCAGGTGCTCACCTTGCAAAACGGCCTCGGCAACTGCGAGCAACTCGCCGCCATCGTTGGCGCGGACCGCGTGCTCGGCGCGCTCTGTTTCGTCTGCATCAACCGCCTCGCCCCCGGCCACGTCAGCCACACCGCTGGCGGCCGGATCAGCGTGGGTGAGTTCGAGAACGACGACCGGGGGCGGGCTCCCGAGATCGCCCGCCGCTTCAACGCGGCCGGCATTCCGGCCGATGCCGCGGCGAGTCTTGCCGCCGCCCAATGGACCAAGCTCGTCTGGAACGTCCCCTTCAATGGCCTCGCCATCGCCGAAGGCGGGGTCACCACCGATGTCCTGTTAGCCACGCACGGTGTGGAAACCGAGATCCGCGCCCTGATGGCCGAGATCATCCAAGCCGCGCGGGCGCAGGGTCTCTCGCTCGATGACTCGCTGATCGACTTGAATGTCGAACGCACCCGCCCCATGGGACCCTACCGGCCATCGAGCATGATCGACTACGTCGAAGGCCGCGAAGTCGAGTTCGACGAGATCTGGGGCGAGCCCCTCCGCCGCGCCAAGGCCGCGGGTGTGGATGTACCGCACCTCGAGCGCCTCGCGGAACGCATCCAGCAGCGGCTTGCTTGAGGGGTCTCGACGGGTGCCCGGTACGCGACTCGGCGGTCGATTTTCAACCGCGAAAGAACGCGAAACCCCGCGAAATCTGAAAGGCATCAACGCATCCACCATCCCGGGCTCCCTCATTAACCGCCGCACCAGTAGCCGGAGGCCCGGACTGCGGCAGCCTGCTGCCGCTCAATGCCAGCAGCCCTGCTGCGGGGAAGCACGGGAAGAC
>CBKZPU010000186.1:0-9851 GCA_966696705.1 uncultured Verrucomicrobiaceae bacterium
TCGAAATGCTCATCGAGCGGCGTCGGCACGCAGAGGATGATCGCGTCGAGCGTCTTGATGATTGAGAAATCGGTCGTTGCCTCAAGCCTGCCGGACGCCAGCGCTTCCGCGACGTGCTCGCCGGGGATGTGCTTGATGTAGCTGCGGCCGGCCAGCAGCGCCTCGGGTTTGCCCGGATCGATGTCGATGCCGACCGCGCGGAAGCCCGCCTTGGCATAGGCTAACAAAAGCGGCAGCCCGACGTAGCCGAGGCCGACGACGCCGACGGCGCCCTGTTTCGATTTCAACTTTTCAAGCATGCGGAGCCGGTGAGTAGCGGGCGATCAGGCGATCGGCTTCGGCGAGCGCCATGCCGGTGACCTGGTCCATGTTGTAGTAACGGTAAGTGGCGAGGCGGCCGATGAAGCTGACGTTCTCCTCCGCCGCGGCCAGCTCGGCGTAGCGGCGGTAGGCGGTCTTCGCATCGTCCGCGGGCACGGGGTAAAACGGCTCCTCGCCCGCTGTCCAGTCCCGCGGGTATTCGCGGACGATCGTGGACGCGTCGATCTTCTGCCCGGTGACGTGCTTGATCTCGACGATGCGGGTGAAGGGCACGTCCGCGTCGGGGTAGTTCACTTGCACCGCCGGCTGCCAGAAGCCGGGTTTGCCGGCGATCGGCTCCCGGGCCTTGAGCTGATTGGCAGTGAAGCTTTCGTGCTCGAAGCGCAGCGAGCGATACGGCAGCGCGCCAAAACGACGTTTGTAGTACTCGTCCACCGGACCCGTGAAGATCAGGTGGCGGTGTCGCCAGCGTTGGCAGGCTTCGAGAAAATCGACGCCGAGATGGAGTTCGACCCGCGGCGAGGCATCGACCATGCGCTCGAACATCGCGGTGAAGCCGTCCTTCGGCAGCACTTGGAATTCCTCGCTGAGGTAGCGGTCGTCGCGGTTCGTCCGGATCGGCACGCGGCCGCAGACGCTGGCATCCAGATCGCGCGGGTGGCGCTGCCACTGCTTGAGCGTGTAGCCTTCGTAGAAGCGCCGGTAGAGTTCGCGGCCGACCTTGGAAAGGATCAGCTCCTCCGAGTTCTTCGGCTCATCGACCGGCACCCGGTGTTCTTCGATCCATGCTTCGAACTCCTCGGTCGTCGAAGGATGGCCGACGATTTCCTCGAAGGTGTGCAGGTTGATCGGGAAGCTCCAGTAGCGCCCTTCGGTGTAGCTCTTGATCTTGTAGTCCGCCTCCTGCCACCCGGTGAATTGCCCGAGATACTCGACGATGCGCGGCGAGTTCGTGCGGAAATAATGCGGACCGTACTCATGGACCAGCACGCCCGCGGCATCGATCCGGTCGTGGGCATTGCCGCCGAGGTGGGGGCGCTTGTCCACCACCACGCAGCGGAAGCCGGCGTTCGACAGCCGCTCCGCCGCGACGAGACCCGAGAACCCGGCTCCGACGATCAGAAAATCGACGCTGGCGTCAGGCGGCAAGAATCACGCGGGTTGGAGCTGTGCGCGGAAATACTCGATGGTCTCGCGGATGCCCTGGTCGAAGGGCACCACCGGCTCCCAGCCGAGGATTTCCTTGGCGCGGGTGATGTCCGGCTTGCGCACCTTCGGATCGTCCGGCGGCAGCGGCTTGGGATCGACCTTCAGCTCGATGCCGAAGACATCCGCGATCGCCTCCGCGAACTGGCGCATGCTCATCTCGTGCGGGTTCCCGCAGTTCACCGGCTCGTTGAAATTTGAGCGGGCGAGGCGCCAGATGCCGTCCACCAGGTCGGAGACGTAGCAGAACGAGCGCGTCTGCGTGCCATCGCCGAAGATCGTCAGCGGCTCGCCGCGCAGGGCTTGGCCGATGAAAGCGGGCACCACGCGGCCGTCATCGAGGCGCATGCGCGGGCCGTAGGTGTTGAAGATGCGGACGATCTTGGTGTCGAGGCCGTGGGCGCGATGGTAGGCCATGGTCGCGGCCTCGGCGTAGCGCTTCGCTTCATCGTAGCACGAGCGCACGCCGATCGAGTTCACGTTGCCCCAGTAGCTTTCCGGCTGCGGGTGGATTTCGGGGTCGCCATAGACCTCGGAGGTCGAGGCCACCAGATAGGTCGCCTTTTTCCGCAGCGCGAGGTCGAGGGCATTGTGCGAGGCATAGGAGCCGGCTTTCAGCGTCTCGATCGGGATCTGGACGTAGTCGATCGGGCTCGCCGGCGAGGCCATGTGGAAGACAAATGAGATGGGGCCCTCGACATCGTAGGGCTCGGACACGTCCTGCTCGATGAAGGTGAAATTCGGGTTCCCCTCGAGGTGGGCGAGGTTGCGCCGGTGGCCGGTGACGAAATTGTCCAGCGCCACGACCCGCAGACCGTCGGCCAGCAGCCGGTCGATCAGATGGGAAGGGACGAATCCGGCGCCGCCGGTTACCACGGCGGTCTTGCCTTTGAGATCTTCGATCGGGGTCATGGGAAGTGGTGGGGAGGATTAGCCAAGCTGCCGCCCTTGGTCGTCTGCCCAAAGCACGGACAAGACCAGCGGCGGCAGTCGGAAGGTATTGGTTTCAGGCGGCTTCATCGGGAGCGCCTAACGACGCGATGGATCTCAAAATCGGCCCTCCGTTCAATCCAAAATGAACAATCCGGGGTGGCGGGGTTGTCATGGGAGGGGTTTGCGGGGGAGGAGCAGCGAGAAAAGGTCCACCTCCACCACCTGTTCGCGGCCGAGGAATTCGAGCAGCACCCGCACCCGCTCGCGCGCCGGCAGCACCTCCACCACGGTCGCCTTCACGCCGCCGAGCGGGCCGTGGGCAAGCTCGACCTCTTCGCCTTCCGTGATGCGCGGGCCCACGGTCAGGACCTCCTTTTCCCCTTGCTTGGCGACTTCCTCGCGCAGCGCCGCGACGAAATCGTCCGGCACTTCCGGCACCTTTTCGCCAAAGCGGACCAGCCCGCGGACGCCTTGGCTGTACATCACCGCGCGCTCGTCGGTGCTGAGGCGAAAACGCGCCAGCAGATAGCCGGGAAAGAGCGCCTCGACCCACCACACCTTGCCGCGGCGGGTCGCCTTGCGGTAGCGCAGCATCGGGCAAAAGACCTCCACACCTTCCAGCTCCCGGAGGTGCGCGGCGGCGATGGCCTCGCGCTTGGTCTGCGTTTTCAAGCAGTACCACGCCGGTTCGCTGGCGGGTTTGGCGCTCATTCACCGAGGACCTTTTGCAGGAGGGGCAGGACGATCCGCGCCCTCCCGATCCAGTAATTGAGTCGTTCCACGCGGGACTCGAAGAAGGCCCGCAGTTCCGGATCGGCCTCCTCGCCCGCGACTTCCTGCAGTCGGCCGATCTTCGACTGCCCGCTTTCCAGATGCGGCCGGACCTGCTCGCGGATGAACCCGCCGACGAGCCGCTTCAATTCGATGTCCGCTTGGAAATGGCTGCGGCGCGAGTTCTCCATGTCGATCTCCCGCACGGCACCGAGGCCCTTCAGCGCCCGCAGACCTTGGCTGGCGGACCCTTTGCTGATCCCCAGCCGCTCCACGAGATCGTCCAGCGACAGGGGCTCCGGCGAGATGAAGAGCAGACCGTAGATTTCCCCCAGCGAGCGCGGCAAGCCGAGGACCTTGCCGCCATCCACGAAGACCTGGATCACCTGCGCTTCCAGCGGCCCGACCGATGGAAACTCACGGATGTCTTCCTCTTCGCGGACCGGTCGCACGGCTGCGAGATAACTTGGCGACCCGGATTGTTCAATCTGAAATGAACGAACCGCCACGGCCACCGGCCTGACTTTGAGAACCGTTGAGATTACTCGACGATTCCGCGCTCGGCCAAGTGCGCCAGCCAGCGGGGGAAATCCAGCTCGGGGAACTCCTCGCGCGCCCGCTCCGCCAATGTTTCCGCCGGCTGCGTGCCATCCATCGCCGCCAGCAGCCGCTCGTGGCCGTCCGGGAAGCGGCAGGGGAAATGCCGGGCATCCACCACCGGCCGGCCAGCGGCGGCGAGGTGCAGGTTCAGCGCGGAAAGGCGCGGGGCGGCCAGCGATTCGCGGCGGATTTCCAGCGCCTCCGACCGCAGCTCGATCCCGCCGAGCCGCGCCGCTTGGTAGATCCAGCCGGCCAGCTCGCGGGCATGGCGCGCCGGTTCCCAGCCGCCGCCCAGCCGGTCCGCTGTCCGCTCCATCAGCTCCTGCACCGGCACGCAGGATGGCGCGGTCTCCTCCAGCAATTGCTGGAACAGCCGGACCACCGCGCTTTCCACCGGGGGCAGCTCGACGAGGCCCTGCCCGGCGGCGAAATGCATCACCACCGCCGTGGTGGTGCCGTCTTCCAGCGGCGCATCGGCCCGGCAAAACAGGCTATTGCGATGGATTCGGCCCGAAAGCAGATCCAGCGTCTGCTGGAGCAAGATCGGATCGGCCGCCAGCGGCGCCAGCTTGTCGAAGGCCTCCGGCGACACCCCGTCCGGCAGATTGTCCTGCAGCCGCGCCTCGCCCAGATAGCGAAGCCCGCGCTCGGCCGCCCAGCTCGCGAACTGCGCGAAATACACCGCGTCGCAGACCGGCGCGAAGTCATCGAAGGGCAGTACCGTCGGCCCCTTCTTCACCATGTCCCGGCACACCGCCTGCACGTTCGCAGCGTGGGCGGTCGCGCTGCCGGCCATTTCCGCCAGCGAGGCGGCCACGGCTTCCACCGTTTCGCCGAGTCCGGCGGCCACCGGGTTGTTCGCCAGCGCTTTCACCAGCGGCACCAGGTCACGCCTCAGCGACCACCCCGGCAGCGTGTTGTAGGAAATGCACGCCACGCCGCTTTCGGAAAGCACCTGCCCGCAGAGGTCGAGCACGCGGGTTTTCACCTCGTCCGGCACCCACGAAAAAACGCCGTGGGCGATCAGGAAGTCACACGGGTGCGACGGCCGCCAGTGCTGCAAGTCCGCGGTCTCGAAGCGGATGTTGGAAAGCCCGGCGTCGTAGGAAAGCTGCCGCGCCTTGCGGATCGCGGTGTCCGAATAGTCCAGCCCGGTGAACTCGCTCTTCGGGTAGCGCGCCGCCAGCGGCAGCAGGTTTTGCCCCGCCGCACAGCCGAATTCCAGTACCCGGCAACCGGTCGGCTCCGCCAAGCGCTCGAGGCCCGCCACCCGCGCGCTGACCCACAGGCGCGAAATGTCCGTCACCGGATGACTCAGGTCCGGATAGCGGCGTTCCGAATACAGCTCGCGGACCGGGTCGTTCATCGTGAGTCTCTTTTGGCGGTAAATCGCGGTGTTTGGAAACCTCGAAACGTGGCAAAGCGCGACAAAAGGGCGTCTTTCTCTCAGAACGACGATGTCGGCATGCAAACCCCTTCAAAGCCGGGCCGCCGGGCTGTGGCATAGGCTAAGGCCCGTGGAGAATGAGAGCCGGTCTTCGAGGAAGCCGGTTGGAGTAGGACAAATGGGGTTTGTCCGACGCTCACTCCGGAACAGGCCGCCAACATCGGATCGGACATCGGTAGGACAAGCAAACCCACCAGCAAGTCCACCATGCGGAAGCGCATGCAACGGGCCCCAATCCTTGGAGTTCCAAGGAAAGTCTCCGATGGTGGATGGACCCTCGCGCCCAATCGGACAAATGGGACATCGGTAGGACAAACGGAGAATGTCCCACGCCGGGAGTAGGACAGGACACACGGGGGTATATATAGATACCCCCGTGTCCTGTCCTCCTCCCTCCGCCGGTAAGGTTCCTTCCACCACTGCTCTATAAACCACAATGCCATCCGGCCCAGGCTCGAGCCCGCTGGAGTTTCTCTTCACGAATACCGAGTCCGCCAGCCGGGCGCTTGAGACCTTGCGAGCTTCTTCGATCGCCGAGGAATTCAAACGCTGACAGGCCCGCGGGTTTGGCAGGCGGGGACAATGAGGCTAACAAGAAGCGCCGCCCGGGTCGTTTTTCTCCGGGCCGGTTCCTGATCATGGCCTCCATCTACGACATCAAGCCAGCCTTCCAAAATCTGTTGCGGCCGCTGACCCGCGGGCTGGCGGCCGCCGGAGTGACCGCGAATCAGGTCACCGTCCTCGCGGCCGTGTTGTCGCTCGCGGTGGGATACGCCATCACCGCGTGTCCGCTGGCGCGCTGGCCGCTGCTGGTGATGCCCGGCTTCCTCTTCTTCCGCATGGCGCTGAATGCCATCGATGGCATGCTCGCCCGCGAACACGGCCAGAAGTCCCGCCTCGGCGCGCTGCTCAATGAATGCGGCGACGTGATTTCCGATACCGCGCTCTACCTGCCGCTGGCGCTGGTGCCTGGCTTCGACCCGCGCGGGATTGCCGTGATCGTCGCGCTTGCCTTGGTCACCGAGGTGGCGGGCCTTGCCGCGCTTCTCACCGGCGCGTCCCGCCGCTACGATGGCCCGATGGGAAAGAGCGATCGCGCCTTTGTCTTCGGCTGCCTTTCGCTCGCCGCCGGACTCGGCCTGCCGCTCGCGCCATGGCTCACGCCGGTGCTGGGGATCGTCATCGCCCTGCTCCTGGTTACCATCGCCCGCCGCATTCGTCGCGCCTTGGCGGAAACGTCGTCGCCTTCGTGAAGTGAAAGCGAAGACCATCGATGCCGCGCTCGCCTTCGCGTGGGGACTGGCCGAGGCCACGGTATTCTTCATCGTGCCGGACGTGTTGCTCACGCGCTTCGCGCTGCTCGACTTTCGGCGATCATTCGTCGCCGCGCTGTGGGCCGTGGCCGGTGCCTTGATAGGCGGCGTGTTGCTGTGGTTCGCCGCCCGACACGGCGCGGCGGATGCTTGGCTCGCCTTTTTCGATCACCTGCCGGGCATTTCTCCGGAAATGATTTTCACCACCGGCGAAGCCCTCCGCGAACGCGGCCTGCCCGCCCTCGCCACCGGTGCCTTGGCCGGCCAACCCTACAAGCTCTACGCCATTCACGCCGGCACGCAGGGCATCCCGCTGCTGCCCTTTATCGTCGCGTCCGTCGCCGCCCGCCTCGCCCGTTTCCTCCTGACCTCGGCGATCGTCTGGGCCATCGGCCGCGCCCTCCACCGCCACAGCGAAACCTTCCGCCTGCGCCTCCACCTCGCGGGGTGGGTGGGGTTTTATGTCTTCTACTTCGCGGTGATGCGGGGGTGAGCGCGTGGCGCGTAAGATCGCGCCCACGCGCAGCATCGCGGCAATCCCGTGGCACAAGCTGTCCCGGGAGTCTCCGAGGACGTCGATCTGGTATCGTCCGCGGTCAATGCCCGGAAGGAAGGAGTCTGCGGCAGGATTTCATTGGTGTCGCGGTTTTCGGAGCACGACGGGCTTGATGAATCAAAAATGCAAATGCAAATAAATTGCCATTGGGTGCATGAGGCGATAGAACCCCTTCGTGCCCGACGGCACGGAAACCACTTTCGCACCGATGCTGAAACTTCCTGTCACTGTCCTTTCCGGCTTCTTGGGAGCCGGCAAAACCACCCTCCTCAATCACATCCTCCGCAACCGCGAGGGCAAACGCGTCGCGGTCATCGTCAACGACATGAGTTCGGTGAACATCGATGCCGAACTGGTGCGCTCCGGCGGCGCGGCGTTGTCCCACACCGAGGAGAAAATGGTGGAGATGACCAACGGCTGCATTTGCTGCACCTTGCGCGAGGACCTGCTGCTCGAAGTCGGCAAGCTCGCCCGGGAGGGCCGCTTCGACCACCTGCTGATCGAGTCCACCGGCGTCAGCGAGCCGATGCCGGTCGCCGAGACCTTCACCTTCACGGACGAGCAGGGGCGTTCGCTCGGCGACGTGGCGGAGATAGATACGATGGTCACCGTAGTCGATGCCTTCAATTTCCTCCGTGATTACCTCTCCGACGAAGGCCTGAGCAGCCGAGGTGAAACGGCAGGGGAGGGGGATGATCGGACGATCGTGGATCTCCTGAGCGACCAGATCGAATTCGCCGATGTGATTCTGCTCAACAAGACGGACCTGATCACCGCCGAAGAGAAGCACTCGGTTCATGGGATGATCCGCGCCCTGAACCCGCGTGCGAAGATCCATGAAACCGTGAATTCCGAAGTGCCCATCGCCGAGGTCATGGGCACCGGTCTCTTCGATCTCAAGAGGGCCGGGCAGCACAAGGGCTGGCTTGATTCGCTGGTGGAGCACACGCCGGAGACCGAGGAATACGGCATCTCGAACTTCGTTTACGAACGCCGCACGCCCTTTCATCCGGAGCGCTTCCACAAGCTGCTCCAGCAGGAGTGGCCGGGAGTAATCCGCTCCAAGGGCGTCTTCTGGCTCGCCACGCGCCTGAAGATGGCGGGCTATTGGTCACAGGCAGGCGCGGTGGCCAGCCATCAGTGCGCGGGTCACTTTTGGGCCGCCGTGCCGCGCGATCACTGGCCGGCGGACCCCCGGCACATCGACCGCGTCTGGCGCGAGCCGAATGGCGATTGCCGCCAGGAGATTGTGCTGATCGGCACGAAGATGGACCGCGTGGCCCTGACCGCCATGCTGGATGAAGCGCTGCTCACCGCGGAGGAATACGCCGTACCCGAGAAGCAGTGGCCGAAGCGCTTCAAGGACCCTTTTCCGCGCTGGCGGATGGCCGTTGCGGGCTGGTAGTTGGCAGGCGATTGAAGAGCCCTTTCCAGTGCGGGCTCCGATGGCAGTCGCGTCACCAACGACCCTGCCAGCTCCCGCTGCTCGTGGTGGCAGCTTGAAGTGGACGCGCTAGTGGCCGGCGGCGTCCGTGGCGCGGCACGCAGCCGCCGGGCGATATCGATCAGGGCGAGAACGCGGAATGCTTTTTCCAGTATGATCTCCAGCAACTCACCGTCTCCTCATCATTCATGACCGCACCGTCGCCTATAGTCCGGAAGATGCTGACCGCAGAGCACCCAGAACGAGTGCGTGCCCATGAAGGTGAAGCCGCCATCCACGATCGAATTGCCCAACACCGTCGTGAGCAGCGCGAAACCCGGAAGCTCCGGGAAGGGCAGGGGCCGGGTCCAAAGCGGATCGGGAGCTTCAGGGAGATACTGGAAAGTCGTGAAGAATCCTTTCTGCCCGGTATGAGCCTGCCGGAATGCTTTCGCCGAAGCCAGGACGCTCTCCAGATGTCCACGATTGGACTCGGGAAGGAATTCGATGTAGCCCCAGGCATCCTCCCTTATGGAATGCTCGCCCTTGTGAGTCCGATGCCCGGAAGTGGTGGGCATGAGGTCCGGCATGGTCGACGACAGGTAGAGGCCGTCCTCGGCATTGCCAAAGGGCAACAGGTAGGGAGTGACGCCCTCTTCACTGCGGGACCGGAACAGGGGTGCTTCCATGACGGGATCTCGCGTTGCTCACAACCCTCCCCACTGGATGCCATCCGGCCGCGATGGCGTGGTGAGGAATTGCTTGGCTGCGGACAGGCCCGCCGCGGCGGACACGATCATCGACGCATCGATGTCGAAGCTGTGGCTTTCGTCGCCGCCCGGCTGGAGGAGGTGCGGGGTCCCTCCGGAAGCCGGGAAGCTGCCGTCCGCGATGGAATGAAATCCCGGCTCCCCCCCTCGGCCGGGAAGTAATGGACGTAGGCAAGGGACTCATGAAGGAGCACGCTCAGCATGGGATAGGCGTCGCCGTGGGAAAAGAAGAACGCTCCGTAGGGGCCGCTGCGGCAATCGCGGAACAGGGATTCCAGTTCGTGATCGCTCTCGACCGCGAGCTGCTCCAGCGGGTTGATGGTTTCCGCGATCATCTGCATCAGGTGGCGTCTGGAATGTCCATTTATCAGAGGAACGGATCGACCTCAGTCTCCCGTGGCAAGCCTGATCCTGATCAACAAGGCCCACAGCACGCCTCCGAAGACCAGAATCGGAATCACGAGAACCCAGATGGATTCCGACTGGTGTGCCAGCGCCCAGGTTGCCGCTG
>CBKZPU010000187.1:0-9849 GCA_966696705.1 uncultured Verrucomicrobiaceae bacterium
TCACCGGCTCGCTCTCCAGCCTCGACAGCTTCACCTTCACGGGCACCGGCACGCAGGTGTTCGGCGGCGCGAACAGCTACACCGGTCCCACCGCGATCAACGGCGGCACGCTGTTGGTCAACGGCAGCCAGGCCAACACCCCGACCACCGTGGCCGCGGCAGGCACGCTCGGTGGCACCGGCACGATCGCCGGCAGCGTTTCTAACAACGGGACGCTTGCTCCGGGATCGAATGGGGTGGGAAACCTCACGATCAACAATACGCTGACCATGTCCCCCGGCTCGAAGCTGGCGTGGGAGGTTTCCAACTGGACGGGCACCGCGGGCACGGGCTGGGACAAGGCGACGGTCACCTCGCTCAACGTCACCGCGACGAGCGGCGATCCGGTGGTGATTCGTCCTGCCGAGCTGTCGCTGGCGAATTTCAGCGAGGCGAGCGCCTCGTTCGTGATCGTCCAAACAAGCGGCGGCATCACCGGCTTCGGCGCCGACAAGTTCACCGTGGACACCAGCGGCCTGACGCTTCCGCAGGGCACCTGGGCGGTCCAGCAGTCGGGCAACAATCTGCTGCTCGCCTACACCCGCGACAACAACGCGCCCGCCTTCACCGCCGATCCTATCCTCGCGAACGCGACGGAGGACAACGCCTTCAGCGGATCGCTGGCGGCGAACGATCCCGATCTGCAGGAATCGTTGGTCTTCTCCAAGGTGTCCGGACCGGCGTGGCTCGGCGTGGCAAGCAACGGCGGGCTTTCCGGAATGCCCGGCAATGGCCAGGTGGGCGTTAACGACTTCCTCGTCCGCGTCAGCGACAGCTTCGGAGCCGAAGACACGGCCATCCTTTCCATCACGGTGGCCAATATCAACGACGCGCCGGCCTTCACCGCCGATCCCATCAACCTCAATGCCACCGAGGACAGCGCCATCAGCGGTCAGCTTGCCGCCACCGACGTCGATGCCGGCGACGGCCTGACCTTCGCGAAGATGTCCGGTCCGGCGTGGCTTGCCGTCTCGCCCTCGGGTGCACTGTCGGGCACACCGACCAACTCCGACGTGGGCAACAACAACTTCGTCATCCGCGTCACCGACCTCGCAGGTGCCTTCGACGAAGCGACGCTGGTGATCGCGGTGGCCAACGTGAACGACGCGCCGGCCTTCACCTCCGATCCCATCACCGTCGGCGCAATCGAAGATGAGGCGCTCTCGGCGCAGCTTCCCGCGAGCGATCCCGACAGCGGCGACACGCTGACCTTCACCAAGGTCTCCGGCCCGTCGTGGCTCACGGTGTCCAGCAGCGGCGCGCTGTCCGGAACGCCGACCAATGCGGAAGTCGGGCTCAACACCTTTGTTGTCCGCGTCACCGATTCTTCGAACGCCACCGACGACGCCGTACTCGAAGTTACCGTTGCCAATGCCAACAATGCGCCGGTGTTCAGCGTGGATCCGATCCTCGCGGCGGATGGCGCGGTCGGCTCGACCTACTCTGAAACGATCGCGGGACTCGCCACCGATGCCGATGCCGGCGATAGCATCACCTACTCGAAGGTTTCTGGTCCGCCGTGGCTGAACGTGGCTCCGAGTGGTGCGTTGAGCGGCACGCCCACCGCGGGCAGCGAAGGGCTCAATACCTTCGTCGTCCGCGTCACCGACGGCTCGTCCGCGACCGATGACGCCGAGCTGCGCATCAATGTCAGCACGCTGCCGTTGCCGTGGACCTCGGTCGATATCGGCACCGGCATGCTGGCCGGCTCGGCGACGCACGGTGCGGGAACCTTCACGCAAGCTGGTTCGGGTGCGCTCGGTGGCACCAGCGACAAGCTGCGCTACACCTATCAGGCCCTCACGGGCGACGGCGAAATCATCGCCCGCATCAGCGCGTTGCAGGACACGGGTAATTCGTCCCGCGTCGGTGTCATGTTCCGCGAATCGCTCGCGCCGAACTCGCGCCAAGTGTTCATGGGACTCACCGGCAGCGGCGCCTACCGTTGGGTCCGCCGCGGCAGCACCGGTGGCAACAACTCCACCAGCAACAGCAGCACCGGCACCGTGCCGGATACCTGGGTGCGCCTGGTTCGCGTGGGCAACACCGTCACCGCCTACAAGAGCAGCAACGGCACGTCTTGGACCACCGTCGGCAGCACCACCGCGTCCATGGGGACCAACTGCTATGTCGGTCTCGCGGTTTCCAGCGGCAGCAACTCCACGCTGAACACTTCCCAATTCAGCAACCTCAGCGTCACCCCGTGAAGCAGGCTTTCCATGGCATCCTCTGCGTCCTGCTGCTCGCCGCTTGTGACAAGCAGCAGGATGCCAACGCCCCGGAGAAGGCCGTGAGGCCGGGCAAGGTCACCGCTTCCCGCAGCACCGACCTTCCTCGCGACAACGAGTCCGATCCCGCCGCGGACCCGCGACAGACCTTGGCGAGTGCCTTGGAAATCGTGGAGTCCGCGCCTCGCGATCAGGCATTGGGCGAGGTCGCGTGGAATACCCTCGAAACCGACCCCGAGGTTGCCGCGAAGGCATTCGCCGCCCTGACCGAGAACAGCCCCGACCGGCTCCGGCTGATCCAGCATTTGGCGATGCGCCGCGCCGAGCAAGATCCGGATGCCGCCATCGAATGGGCGGAATCCCTCGGGTCCGAAATGGAGATCGCCGCCGCGAAGGGCCAGATCGCGCTGGTTCTGGCCGAAACCGATCCCGAGCGCGCCGCCAACCTGCTTTCGGAGTCCGGCATTCAGGGCCGCGAGTTGGATGTCGTCACCGTCCAGGTGCTCCAGCGCTGGGCCGCGAAGGAACCCGCCAGTGCCGGGGCCTGGGTAGCGGCCTTTCCCGCCGGCGAGGCACGGGAAGCAGGAATTCGTGCGTTGGTCACGGCGTGGGTGAAGTCCGATGCTCCATCCGCCTTGGGGTGGATGGCAGCGCTCCGCGATGACGCCGTTCGCAAGGAGGCGGCCTTGGCCATGGCGGAGACGCTCCTCCTTCAGCCCGAGTCGGTGCGGGAAAAATGGCTGGCCGGTATCGACCCGCGGATCCGCAGCGAGATCGACGCGAAAAAGCAACGAGCGATGGAGAATGTCGGCGACAATGTCCCGGCGGCTTCAAGGTAAGACCTTCCCCTTGCGCCGCGGGCAACTGCGTATTGGTGATTTCACAAGGAGGTATCGGCCACGGCTCGAATGGGACGTAGCAATGCCCTCGCCTTTCCCGCTTGTGAAGACGCTCGCTTTCGCCGCATGCCTTGCCTTGGTGACCGCAGGTTCGTTGGTCGCCGCGGACATTCGCTTGGACGGGGCCTGTGAAGTCCGAAGAGGGTTGGCTGCGCGTCTCGATCCGCAGCAAGGACAGCCGGGACGTGAAGTGGTCGGTCGAGTTCGCGAAGTGAGTGTGAGTCACGTCCTATCCCGTTGACGCACCCATTTGCCGCTGGTGGGATGTCCGGCATGAGACCGCGCTGGATCCTTTGCCTCGCCTGCGTCGCGACGACGCTCGCCGCTCCGGTCGAATTGGTGCCGCCGGGCTTGCGCGACGCAAGCCAGCCACAGGTCGCGATCGCTCCGGCTGGAGACATCCATGTGGTCTTTGGAAAAGGCAAGGCCGTGTATCACACGGCTTCGCCCGATGGCCGGAAGTTTTCGGAGCCGGTTAAAGTCGGCGAACTGGAGAAGCTCGCGCTTGGCAAGCGCCGCGGGCCGCGCGTCGTGGCGAGCGACGATGTCTTGCTGGTTACGGCGATCTCGCACGCCGACGGCAACCTTCATGCGTGGACCTCGTCCGACGATGGCAAGACATGGAAGGAAGGCGCGGCGATCAATGCCGCGGACGGCTCCGCCCGCGAAGGCTTGCAGGCGCTGGCCGGCAACGGCCATGGTCGCTTGGTGGCGGTGTGGCCCGATTCGCGGGCGGGCGGCATGGAAGTGTGGAGCCGCGAGTCGCGCGATGGCGGGAAGTCCTGGCTCGCTGAAACGCGCGTCTATGCGGCACCCGGCGGAAGCATTTGTCCGTGTTGCGTGCCGAACGTGGCGATTTCTTCGAAGGGCAAGGTCGCGGTGATGTGGCGCAACTCGATCGATGGCTCACGCGACCTTCACGTGGCGACCCGCAGCGGCAATGAGCCGTTTTCGGCGCCGATCAAGCTCGGCACCGTGACGTGGAAGCTGGACGGATGTCCAATGGACGGGGGTGGCCTCGTCTTTTCGCCGGGGGGAAATTGGCTCGCCGTGTGGCGTCGCGAGAAGGCGGTCTTCGCCAGTTTTGCCGAGTTTCAAGAGATGCCGCTCAGTCCCAATGGCATGCAGCCGGTGGCCGCTTATGCTGGCGATACGCCCATCTTGTTTTGGGAAGCGGGCGACATGCTCATGATGAAGCGCGGCGACGCGCCTCCCGCGAGCTTTGCAAAGGGTGCCAAGTTCGCCTCCGCCGCCAGCGGTGAAGACGCGGCTTGCGTCGTGTGGGAAGGCACCACGGCGGAAGGGAAGACGTTGTTGTTCGAGCGGCTTCCCTAACAGGGGGCGGCGTCCTGTGTGGATTTCTTCAGTGAACGAAAGTGCAATTGCCGATCTCCTGGTCGGCGGATAAACATCGGAGATGCCCATTGCGGGCATTTCCCGGATGATTCCACCTCACTCGTCATGAAGATCGGCTGCTTCGCCTTGATCCAACCCTTCGCCCCGATGCGCCGTCAGTTCGAGTTGATCCGGCGGACCGGCTTCGACTACGCCGACCTCACCGATAACCACAACGGTGCCACCCTCGGCACCGAGTATGGGTTTTCGGCATCGATCAGCCTCGATTCCCATCCGGCGACCATCCGCGACATGGTCGGCGAGTTCAACCTCACGCTCACCAGCGTCTGCGCGCACGCCAATCTGCTCGATCCGTCCAGCCCGGACCGCTACGGCACGGCGGAGATCATCAAGGCGATCAAGCTCGCCCATTTTCTCGGCATCAAGCAGGTGATCACCACCGAGGGAGATCCGAAGACCGTTTTCGGTCATAACCTCACCGACGGTGAACGGATTTTCATCATCCGTGAAAAGCTTCACGAGCCGATCCGCTGGGCCGACGAGTTCGGGATCGAATTGTTGCTCGAACCCCACGGCGTTGTCACCGATTCGCTCGACGACATGAGCCGTCTGCTCGATGCGCTCGGCCACGAGCAAACGGTGGGTGTGAACCTCGACACCGGCAACCTCTGGCTCGGCGGCGGCGAACCGCTGGACTTCATCCGGAAGTTCGGCTCCCGCATCAAGCACGTGCACTGGAAGGACATGCCCGGGGAATGGTCGGCGAAGCGGGGAACTCTCTACGGTTGCGGCATGGGATTGATTCCGCTCGGCGACGGTGTGGTCGGCATCGAGGCAGTGGTGAAGGAATTGCTCGCCAGCGGTTTCGACGGGCCAACCACCTTGGAAGTCGCCGGGGAAGATGCCGTGCAGCGCTCCGCCGAGCGCCTCCGGAAGTGGGCGGCTTGATCGCGTGTATTCCATCCTTCTCGTGCGCTTGTGAAACCACGTTCTCTATTTCTCAGCCTGGTGGTCGCGGCCTCGCAGCTTTGGCTCGCGCCCGCCGCGGAGCCGGTTCGCGTGCTCATCATTGACGGCCAGTGCAACCACGATTGGCGGGCGACCACCGCGGCGATCTCGTCGCAGTTGCGGTCGTCCGGGCTCTTTCGCGTGACCGTCGCGACCACGCCGCCCGCGAAGTCCGACGCCGCGGCGTGGAGCAAGTTTTCGCCCGACTTCGCCAACTCGGACGTCGTGCTCCTCAATTATTTCGGCGAGGACTGGCCTCGGGAGAAGTTGGCGGAACTGAAAAGCCATGTCGCCGGTGGCGGTGGCTTGGCGGCTTTCCATGCCGGGGGCTCGTCCTTCATGGGCGACCCGGAATACAACCGGATGATTGGCCTCGCATGGCGGCCCAAGGAGGCAGGCCCGAGTGTCGCCATCGGCAGCGATGGCAAACCGGTGCGTCAAGAACGAGGCAAGGGTTCCGATTCCGGCCATGGCGCCAGGCAGCCATTCACCATCGTCACGCGCGCGCCCGGTCATCCGGTCATGAAGCCGTTTCCCGCGCGGTGGGAACACGCGGCCGACGAGCTTTATTACAGCCTGCGCGGTCCGGCGGAAAACCTCGAGATCCTCGCCACCGCCACCTCTCCAGTCAGTGGCCTCGACGAGCCGATGGCGTGGACCGTGACCTTTGGCAATGGCCGCGTCTTCGCTACCGCGTTGGGCCATGACGTCACTGCAATTCAGTCACCCGGCTTTGAGAACCTTCTCGCCCGGGGACTGGAATGGGCCGCGCGGGGAACGATTGACGCAGCGGGCCTGCTGACGCCGCTGCCGGAATCGATCAAGGCTCATGCCGATCCCAAGGTGAAGATCCACGGCGAGTATGCTGCCGTGAAGCTTCCGATCACCAAGGGCGTGCCGATCCATAGTCCCAGCGCCGTGGCCGTCGGGCCGGACCGCAAGATGTATGTCGCGAACTACACCGGCCAGATCCTCCGCCTGGATGACAGCGATGGCGATGGCTTGGAAGACACCGCCGTGATCTGGGCCGACGTGACGAAGGATGGCAAGCAGTACCCTTTCGACGACGCCGTGAAGTATCCAGGCGCTCCGCAAAAGGGCGGCCTCCGTTACCCCACGGCGCTGGCCTTCAAAGGTCGGGAATGCTACGTCGCGACGACCCAGGAGATCCGGATCTACGAGGATCGTAGTGGTTCGGGGGTGGCCGGCACGAGTCGCACCTTTGCGACCGGCTGGCCCTTCAACATGCACTACTTCGATTGGACCTTCGGGCTCCAGTTCGGCGCGGACGGCTCGCTTTATACCATCCTCTGTACCGACTACATCAATCCCAACCCGGCTCCCGACCCGCGCGGGTTGCGGGGATCGCTGCTCAGGATCAGCCCTGATGGGAAATCCATCGAACGCCACGCCTGTGGCCTGCGCTTCGCCTACGGGCTCGCCATGAACGAAGCCGGCGACCTTTTCTTCACCGACAACGAAGGCGGGGGCAACGCGACGGAAGAACTGAACCTTGTCGTGAAGAACGGCAACTACGGGCATCATCCGAAGTCTCCCGCGGGTCCTCCGATCGATCCGCTGTTGCGGATTGCTTCCCACACCAGCGCGACCGGCATGCAATTCAATCCGTCCACCAACGACTTCGGCGGCACGGCGGGCGATGGTTTCATCGCGCAATGGGGACCGGACGGCCAGTGGGACAAGGGCGGCATCGTACGCGTCCGCCTCACCAAAAAGCCCGACGGCTCCTACGAAGCCGAGCAGTTCCCCTTCTGCGAGGGTCCGGCGAAGACGGTCAGCCTTTGCTTCGGGCCGCAGGGCGACCTATACCTCGCCCGCTTCGGCCGCGACAACAACCCCGGCCACCTCGCTTCCGATCCACCGGAAGGCGACATCTATCGCATCATCCATACCCCGGGGCTGGATGTCGGAAAGGCCAAGGAGCTCGCGAGAAGCAACCCGCTCACCGGGCAGATGGCCGGAGATCCGGCGCGCGGACAGAAGCTCTTTGTCCAATCGCAATGCCACACCTGTCACACCGTCGATGGCTCCGGCACGACGAACGGGCTGGGTCCGGACTTGCAGCACGTCTGGGAGGCTTTTCACCGCGAGGGCGTCCTCGAATCCATCGTGGATCCGAACAAGTCGATCGCCAGCGGATACGACACCTACTCCGTCGAGACGAACTCCGGACAAGTCTTGCTCGGCCGCATCCTCTCCTCGGATGAATCGGCGGTCACGCTCCTGATGCCCGGCAACCAGAAGCGCTCGCTGACGAGGAAGGAGATCAAGGCGATCAACATGCTTCCGGTCTCGCTGATGCCCGCGGGATTGACGCACGGACTCACGGACGCGCAGATGGACGACTTGCTCGCCTACCTCCAATCGAGCGGCGGCCTCGAAAGTCCCGGCACCCTGCGCATCCACGCCGGCGACACCGTCGTCAAAGACCGCGAGGGTGTGGCTTGGAAACCCGACGCCGCCTACGCGCCCGGATCCTATGGTTACACGGGAGGGAAAACATTCCAACTCAATGGAGCCAGTGATCCACTCGCGAAATCCAGTCGCTACGGAAACTTCAATTACCGGTTCGACGCGCCGGACGGCGACTACGATGTCATCTTCGTCTTCAGCGAACCGTATTTCCACGGCGCGGGACAACGGGTGTTTTCCGTGCTCGTCAACGGCCAAGCGGTGCTGGAGAACCTCGATCCCTTCAAGGAAGCTGGCCATGGCAAAACATTCCGGCGCACCGAGCGCGTTCGCGTTAGCGGCGGAAAGCTCACCGTGTCTTTTGCCGCCATATTGAATGAGCCGCTGATCAATGCCATCGAGGTGAAAGCCGTGCGGTGAGCCCGCCACGCTGGAGAGAATGAACGCCTTGTTGAAATCGTTCGCGGCGGGACGTAGAGGAAGGGTCACTCGCCCGCAGTCTGCATGGAGGATCCGATTCAGTCCACACCTCGCCGCCGAACGACTTCGCGGCCGGCGGCACGGCTTGCCGGAGTCGCCGCGGGGCAGCCGTCGTTTCGCGCGGAGCAAACGTGTTACTACCCGGATTGCTGCGCTCCCGTCACGGCGGCGGCCAAGGCGGGCGAGATCGAATTGGCTGCATGGGGACGCCACGGCTACCCGGGCGATCGCCTTCCCGACGACTCGCTTCCGGGACTGAGCAGCGTCGGATGCTGGAATGCCGCGAAAGCCCAATCGTGGGGCCTGCGCGAGCATCGCAATGAAGGAATCGAGTTCACCTTTCTCTTCACCGGCAAGTTCGGAATCGCCGTGGAGGGCAAGCAGCACACGATGTCCTTCGACCAGATGCTGGTCACGCGGCCGTGGCAACCTCACCAGCTCGGCACACCTGATCTGCCCGCCCATCACCTCGCGTGGTTGATCCTCGACGTCGGCGTCCGGCGTCCCCACCAGGAGTGGCAGTGGCCGTCATGGATCGTCCTAGAACCGGCCGATCTCAAGGAACTCACCGGCTTCCTTCGTCAGAACGAGCAACCGCTTTGGGCCGGTTCGCCGGAACTGCGCCGCTGCTTTGAAACGATCGAACAGGCGCTTCGGGTGAAGCCGCTCGATCGTGGACTTTCCGCCATGCGGATCGCCATCAATTCGCTGCTGCTGCAAATGCTCGAGTTCTTCCGCCGCAAGGATATCGCCATGACCGAGGCGCTGACCTATGCCGAACGGAGCGTGGAGCATTTCCTCGCCGAGTTGCTCAACGCGCTCGACCGTCCGTGGACCGTCGAGCAAATGGCCGGAAACTGCGACCTTGGGGTCACCCGGTTCGTGCACTATGTCCGCCAACTGACCAACCAGGCTCCCGCGGAGTTCTTGATGCAAAGCCGGCTGGAGAAAGCGTGCCGGCTGCTGAAGGAATCGTCCGATCCCACCGTGGCGGCCATCGCCAGGCAATGCGGCTTTTCGTCGAGCCAGTACTTCACCCGGATCTTCCGCCGGCGTTTCGGGTGCACCCCGGGCGAATACCGGAAGTGAGGTCGGAGTGGCCGCGGTGATCGCTCACCACGCGGCAAGCGCTTCCCCCATGTCTCGCGCAGCACCAGCGCGCAGGCGGTGCCGATGACGACCACCGCGGCGGCCCAAGCCCACCAAGCGTAGGCCGACATGAACACCGGCAACACCACCGGTGGCCACACGCCGACCGCGAGCATGGCCAGCAGGTGGAGCAGGATCACGATGAGATCGCCGGCTGGCAGCGGGGAATTCGTGGGCATGGTTCGGTTAGCAAAGCCGCCGTGACGGGCCGCAAGCGCCGAGTCGCACGGATCAAGAGAGCATGGATCTTATGCAAG
>CBKZPU010000188.1:0-9820 GCA_966696705.1 uncultured Verrucomicrobiaceae bacterium
AGTGTTTATTAGTCCCAATCGGCCCCGGGTATCTAACATTCCGGGCGGAGCGGGATATTTCGGCGAACATCAGCCGGAATCCATTGATCGTCAATTCAGGAGACGAACGGAGCCGGCAGTTCCGAGGCGGGTGGAATTCCCCTCGAATCCTGGATGGTCCCGCACCGTGTAGATTTGGATATACCTGCTTCACGCCTCCCGACCTATTGGAAGTGGAAGAAAAACCCCCACCCGACTTGCACCGGGCATATGTCGGGGGCAGTCCTTGGAAATTGAGTTCGCTCGTTGCTGCCAATGAAGTTTCAAAATTCAAGGACTGACCCTCTGCGGGTCCGCGACCTGCCTGCCCTCGTTTGATTGATATGGCTTCTTCTCCGTTGGCGGCCCGCGCGACTCACTCTTTGGAGTGAGTCAAAATGTGTTCGCGTGACGGGGCCTGCCGCCTCATTTTCGGAGGACTCGTGATTTTCCTGTCGTCCATCCTTCGCCGTCTCCGCGTGCTCGTGGCATGGGGCGGGATGGCCGTGGGCGCGGCGGCCGGGGCCGAGGAGCCCGCGCTGAAGGAAGTGCGCGAGCTCCAAGTCATCGCGACCGCCGAGTCCTTCGCGCCCATCACCGTGAGGACGAAGGGCATCGTCACGTGGGCCGATCCCGCACAGGGGAACTACTTTCAGGTGCAGGATGAAAACGGTGGCATGCGGGTGGAGTTCACCGGTGCCGAGGGACCGAAAGTGAAGGACCTCGTCGAGGTGGAAGGTACGTTGGAACGCGGCCCCTACGCGCCGGTGATTTCCGCGGCCACCTTCACGGTCACCGGAACCGGCACGCTGCCGAAGGCGGAGAATGCCTCCGGCGGCGGCCTGCTAAATGGCGAATACAACGGCCTGCTGGTCGATGTGCATGGCTTCGTCCGCAGCGCGGAAATCGTCCCGCCTAATACCTTCGTCGCCCTGCTCAGCTCGGGCTCGGCGCGCATCACCGTGCGGGTGAGCAATGCCGGCGGCTTGGACCCGAAGAAGCTGATCGCTTCCCAAGTCTTCTTGCGCGGCGTGGCGGTTCCGGTGCGGGCGCGCAGCAGCCTGCGTCAGTTGGTGGATGTGGAAGTCCACGGTGCCTCCGAGGCGGATTTCTACGAGTTGCGGAAGGAGCCGGCCGACCCGTGGGAGAAGCCGGTAAGACCCTTGCACGAGGCCTTCCAGTATCGCCCGGCCGTGAGTCGAGCCGACCGCATCCGGGTGCGAGGCCAAGTGGTGCACCACCGGAATGGCTTCGTCTTCCTCAACGACGGCAACAGCGGCATCGCCGTCCGTGGCGCGGGCGCCGACAAGCTGAAGCCCGGCGATGAAGTCGAGGCCGTGGGCTTCCCGGATCTGGAGGACTTTTTGCCGGTGCTCTCGGATGCCGTGTTCGCTTCCTTGCCTGCCGAGCGGCCCAAGGTTCAGCCAAAGCCCATGCCGGTCGAGTCACTGCTCGGCGGCCTTCAGCACGCGGCCTATGTCACGGCTCGCGGTCGTCTGTTAGACCGCTTGCAGACGCCTTCCAAGGAGGGGCCGGGATTGCTCGTGCTGGCGTTGAACACCCCGCGCGGTGTCTTCACCGCGGAACTGGAGGGCGAAGGCACCGGCATCCCGGATCTGGAGGAAGGAGCGACGCTCGATGTCAGCGGCATTTGTCAAGTGAGCGTCGATGGGGTGGGGAATCCCACCTCCTTCAAGATCCTCGTGCCCGGTCCCGATCAAGTGACGGTGGTGGAAAAGGCCAGCTTCTTCACGGTCAAGCGGCTGCTGGTGATGCTGAGCGTCGCGCTTGGCGTGCTCGTGGCGGTGATCCTTTTCGCCTACGTCACCTCGCGCCGGAACCTCAGCCTGGCCGCGGAAATGCGCGAGCGGAACGCGGTGACCGCCGAGCGCAATCGCCTCGCCCGCGACTTGCACGATACGCTCGAACAAGGACTCACCGGCATTCACCTGCGACTGCACAGCATCGGGCCGGAGGACGCCGATGCCTCGGAGGAAACGCGCGAGCACTTGCAGGCGGTCGATTCGCTGGTGCGCCAGTGCCATTCCGAAATGCGCCAATCGATCTGGAACCTGCGCTCGGTGGCCTTGGAAAAATTCGATCTGGCGGAAGCGCTCGAACGCGCGGCGAAGTCACTGACGCTCGGATCCAACATCCGCGTGGCCGCCAAGCAGAGCTGTGCCTCCGGACGGTTGCCCGCATTGATCGAAGACAATCTTTTGCGCATCGGCCAGGAAGCGATCACCAATGCGGTGAAGCACGCGAAGCCCTCGGTCATCACCATCGACCTGCACGTGTCCGCGCAGCGAGCGGTGCTCTCCGTGGCGGACGATGGCATTGGCATTCGCCAAGCCGCGGCACCCGGGCACTTCGGCCTGACCGGCATGCACGAGCGCGCGCGGCGCATCGGCGGCACGCTGCGGGTCGATTCGAATCCGCAGGGCGGCACCACCGTCGAGGTCGAAGTGCCGCTGCACAACGGTCACGAGAATCCCAAGACATGAATCAAGCCCCACCCATCCGCATCCTCGTGGTGGACGACCATTTCGTGGTCCGCGAGGGCATCCGCAGCCTGATCCGCCGCGAGCCCGGCATGGTGGTCATCGCCGAGGCATCGCACGGCGCCGAGGGCGTGACGATGCATCAGTTGCTCCATCCCGACGTCACCATCATCGACCTGCGCATGCCGGTGATGGGCGGTGTCGAAGCCACGCGGTTGATCCGCAAGGAAACTCCGGACGCGAAGATCCTGGTGCTCACGAGCTTCGATGGCGACGAGGACATTCACGCCGCGTTCGAGGCCGGGGCCTCGGGCTATCTCCTCAAGCACAGCTCCGGCGATCAGGTGATCCCGGCGGTGCGTGCATTGATGCAGGGCGGCACGTGGATCCCGCCGGAAGTCGGCGAACATCTCGCCGCCCGCCAGCGCGGTGAAGTGCTCTCGGCGCGCGAGAAGGAAATCGTCCGCCACCTCGCGCTCGGCGAAGCGAACAAGGAAATCGGCGCGGCCGTCGGCATCTCCGAGCAGACCGTGAAGTCTCACGTGAAGAACATCCTCGCGAAGCTCCAGGTGCGCGACCGCACCGAAGCGGTGACCGTGGCGCTGCGCCGCGGGATCATCCATCTGCCGGAGCGGTGAGAAGAGGAGCTGCCATTGTCTTTCGTAGCGGAAGGGCTGCGCCCTTCCGGCGGGGCGAGGGTGAAAGATGGATCGCCGTTCCAATTCAAAGTTCGGTCCGCACTCCGCCGGAACGGCGCAGCCGTTCCGCTACCCCTCGCAGCCGTTCCGCTACTCCTGAAACCTTGCCGCACCGCCTTCGCCCGCCTAGCAAAGGAGAGCGATGATCCCGAAGCTCAACTTCATCTCCGCCCTCGCCGCGGCGCTGTTCTTCTTCCTGCCGTGGACCAGCATCGAGTGCAATGGCCGTCCGATGGCGAAGCAGACCGGTGTCCAGGTCATGACCGGCGGCGCGACCGCAGTGGAGCAGACCGATTCGCTGCGGCTCGAGGTCAAATCGCGGAAGAATCCTTCGCTGGGCAGGTCTTATCTGGCGATCGTCGCCTTGCTGTGCGCGGTGTCGGCGGTGGTGACCGGCTTTGCCGCAATCCTCACCGGCCACCGGCATTTCTCGGGCGGTCCCGGAATGCTCTGCGCTTCGGCCCTCGCTTGCCTGATTGCCCAAGCGGCCTTGGATTTCCCGGCGAAGCGCGAGTTGACGAAGGAACTCGCGGGAAAAAATCGCGGCTCAGCCCCGTCCGGGGTGGAGGGGCTGGAGCAGGTGCTCTCGGAGGAAGTCGCCGCACGCATCCAAGTCCGCCCCTTGCCCGGTTTTTACGCCGAACTCGCGGCACTGGGAATCCCCACGCTGATCCTGCTCAATGGCCTGCTCGACCGGCTCCGCGCCGCCGGCGAGAAGCGGGCCTGATTCGCGGTCTTGCGGCATCGCGAATCATCGCGGAATCTGCCCACCCATGAGCGACCATCCGTCCGACTGGCAGTCCAGCAAGGGGCTTGCCAAAGGCATCCTACACGACCGGACGTCGCGGCGGAAGGCGATGGGCCGCAGCCTGGCGCTGCTGCTGGCGGTGTTCGCGATCGGGCTGTGGGGGATCGATGAATGGCTGGCGGCGAATCTCTGGCGCTTCATCCTTTGGTGGGGCGGCTGCGCCTTTCTGGCCCTCTTCGTGGTCCTGTTCGCCCTCTACGATGTGATGCGGGTGATCCGCGAGGAGCGGGACCGGCTTTGAAAGGACGGGTTTCGCCTTGCCGGGCGGGGGAGGGGACGGCTTGATTCGCCCGCATGACGCCGGAGCTTGAGGACCTGTTCGCCTTCCTTCGTTTTCCCAGCATTTCCACCGATTCCCGGAATGCCGGCGACGTCCGCGCCTGCGCCGAGTGGCTGGTGGCGAAATTGACCGGCATGGGCCTGAAGACCTCGCTGCACCCGACCGAGGGCCATCCCGTCGTCGTCGCGCAAAACGAGCACAAGCCGGGCCGCAAAACCGTCCTCATTTACGGCCACTACGACGTCCAGCCGGTCGATCCGCTCCATCTCTGGAGTTCCCCGCCCTTCGAGCCGGTCATTCGCGACGGCAAGATCTGGGCCCGCGGCGCCACCGACAACAAGGGCCAGATGCTCGCCCACGTTCTGGGCGTGGAAAAGACTCTGAAGGAGAAAGGCGAGTTGCCGGTGAACCTCACCTTCCTCTTCGAGGGCGAGGAGGAAATTGGCAGCCCGAGCCTCGCTCCCTTCCTGCGGGCGAATGCGGAGCTGCTCAAGTGCGACATCATCGCGATTTCCGACACCGGCATGGTCGCCCCCGGCCAGCCGACGCTGAGCTACGGCCTGCGCGGCATCGCGGCCTGCGAGGTGATCCTGCGTGGCCCTGCCCGCGACCTTCACTCGGGCATCTTCGGCGGCGCGATCCGCAACCCCGCCACCGAGATCGCCCGGCTCGTTTCCACCTTCCACGACAGCGAAGGCCACGTCGCGGTCGAGGGCTTCTACGAACACGTGAAGCCGCTCGAAGATTGGGAGCGCGAGATGTGGGCGAAGATCCCGGGCGTGACCGATGACGATTTCATCAAGTTCAGCGGTGCGTCGCAGACCTTCGGCGAAGCCGGCTACACCTGCGCCGAGCGCACCTGGGCTCGACCGACCGCCGAGATCAATGGCATCGGCGGTGGCTATCAGGGCGAGGGCTCGAAGACGGTCTTGCCCGCTGAGGCATTCGCCAAGTTCACCTTCCGCCTCGTCCCGAACCAGGACCCCGCGGACATCATGGAGAAGGTGAAGGCGCACCTCGACAAGCACTGCCCGCCCGGCGTCTCGCTGCTCTACGTGGGCGGTCACGATGGCAAGCCCTTCTACACTGATCCACACAGCGTCTTCGGCCAAGCCGCGCAGCGTGCCCTGCGGAAAGCCTTCGACAAGGAACCGGTGCTCATCCGCGAAGGCGGCAGTATCCCGATCGTCCAGGCCTTCCGCGAGATCCTAGGAACCGACACCCTTCTGTTAGGTCTGGCCCTCGCCGATTCGCAGATCCACTCGCCCGATGAAAACTTCCCGGTCGAGAACTTCGAAGCCGGCATCCGTCTCAATCAGGCGCTGCTCGAAGAACTCGCGAAGTAGTCTATTTCCCTGCATTTCCACTCATCACCGATCACTGATCACCCGGCACTTTCTCCATGTCCGACTCTCCCAAGCTCGACTTCATCCGCGAGATCATCGCCGCGGACCTCGCTTCCGGTAAGCACAGCACGACCATCACGCGCTTTCCCCCGGAGCCGAATGGCTACCTCCATCTCGGCCACGCGCGCGCGATCTGCCTGAACTTCGGCATCGCGCAGGAGCATGCTGCCATCGGTGCTCGCTGCCACCTGCGCTTCGATGACACGAACCCGGAAAAGGAAGAGGTCGAGTACGTCGAGAGCATCAAGGCCGACGTGAAGTGGCTCGGCTTCGACTGGGGCGAGCATCTTTACTACGCCAGCGACTACTTCGAATTCTACTACGACTGCGCCGTTCACCTCATCAAGAACGGCCTCGCGTACGTGGACGAGCAGACCGCCGATCAGATCAAGGAGACCCGCGGCAACCTGACCGTGCCCGGCACGCCGTCGCCGTGGCGTGATCGTTCGGTGGAGGAAAACCTGGCGCTGTTCGCGAAGATGCGCGCCGGCGAGTTCGAGGAAGGCGCGGCGGTGCTGCGCGCGAAGATCGACATGGCCTCGCCGAACATCGTGATGCGCGATCCGGTGATCTACCGCGTGCTCAAGGCGACCCACCACAACACCGGCGACGCGTGGTGCATCTACCCGATGTATGACTTCGCGCACCCGCTGGAGGACGCGAAGGAGCACATCACGCACTCGCTGTGCACGCTGGAGTTCGAGATCCACCGGCCCTTCTACGACTGGACCATCGAGAATTGCCCGGTGCCCGCGAAGCCGCGCCAGATCGAATTCTCCCGCCTCAATTTCACCTACACCGTGATGAGCAAGCGCAAGCTGCTCACGCTCGTGAAGGAAGGCCACGTCGCCGGTTGGGACGATCCGCGCATGCCCACGCTCTCCGGCGCCCGCCGCCGTGGCATCCCGCCGGAAGCGATCCGCCGTCTCTGCGAAAAGACCGGCATCACCAAGTTCCAAGGCATCACCGATATCGCGCAGCTCGAGTTCGAGATCCGCGATCACCTCAACACCGTCGCCCCGCGCCGCATGGCGGTGCTCGATCCGCTCAAGCTCGTCATCGAGAACTGGCCCGCCGGCCAGAGCGAGGACATCGAACTCGACAACCACCCGAAGGATCCCGCAATGGGCACCCGCAAGGTCGCGATGTCCCGCGAGCTGTGGATCGAGGCCGACGACTTCATGGAAGTGCCGGAGAAGAAATTCTACCGCCTCGGCCCCGATCGTCACGTCCGCCTGCGCGGCGGCTACATCGTGAAGTGCACCGGCTTCGAAAAGAACGCCGACGGCAAGGTCACCGAGGTCCGCTGCGAATACCTGCCCGGCACCAAGGGCGCGGATGCCCCGCAAGGCGTCGAGTGCCGCGCCGCGATCCACTGGGTAAGCGCCGGGCACGGCGTGGACTCTGAAGTCCGCCTCTACGACCGCCTTTTCACCGTGGAAGATCCGGATGGCGCGGAAGGCGGCTTCACCCGCGTGATCAATCCCGACTCGCTCAAGGTGATCCGCGCTTGGGTCGAGCCCTCCTTGGCCGATGCCGCGCCGGAGTCCGTGTTCCAGTTCGAGCGCATCGGCTACTTCGTCGCCGACCGCCACGAGCACCAGCCCGGCAAGCCGGTCTTCAACCGCACGATCGGCCTGCGCGATTCGTGGGGGAAGAAGTAGAGCTTCTGCCTCGTTACACCTGCATCTTCTTGGTCTTCAGCTTGGAGACTTCATAAACCGTGAACCCCAAGGCGCAGGCGAACATGAATTTGGTGAAAGCAATCGTCGGTTGGTCGCCGAGCGAGAAGGGCAGGGTGAGGCGCAATGCCAAACTCAGGTCGAAGGATTCCGTGACGAGAAACACCGTCCAAAGCGCGTAAAGCAGTTCGCCGAAGGCCACGATTGCCAGCGCGGCAAAAAGCGACAATGCACCTGCTGAAAGGCGTTTCACCGCCCCTGAGCGGTGAAGGATTTTCCCGATCGGCCAGCCGGCACCGAAACCCACTCCCACCGCCACCACCGCAGCGATCCAGATCGGAATCAGAATCCGGTTCGTTTGCAACAGGCTGAAAAGCATGTCGAAGGCGCTCCAGAAAACGGCCCAAACAACGCCGCCACCGAGCAAAGCCAGTGGCAGGAGCAAGGAAACCGTTGCATCGGAGCGATTGAGCTTTTCGACCGTCGCGGTATGGGCCAGCTGCGTCTGCTCCAGACAGCCCGGACACACCGTGGCGACTGAGGCACTGGATTGAACTAATGAGGCCTCGCCGGTGCTGCCGCACGTCAGGCAGAGGGCGGCCTGATCCGGCAGAAGCGCGGCATGTTCGCGGACGCATTCTTGAGCCAAGAAGGCGATCGCTCCCGGAGCCAAGGGGAGCGGCTGGTCGATCCAAAGGAAGACGTAATCCTCCTCGACGTCGCAGCGCACCCCGGCCTTCGCATAGTCCTCCGGGAGACTGTCGTGCCACGCTGCGGGAAGCGGTGAGTCTGCTGGCAGTGGCTCGCTGCGTCTGGGGGCGATCGAGGTCAGGCATGTTGGCCGACCCTTCTTGCGGAATTTGAAATAGTATCCGGGAGGTTCGGAGGCAGTTTGCTTCAACAAGAACGGCGTATGCCCCAGAAGCCCGCGGTAGAAACCGCCGTCACCCGATTCGGCTCCCGTGGCCTTTGCCACCGCAGGAAAGTGCTCGTCCATTCGTAAGACGAGTCTTTGTGGTCAGAGTTAGGCTTTCAATGCTTTTTGAATTCTATCGAGGAAGATCTTCCGATTCCCCAAAAAAAGAAACAGCCGCGGGCCTCCCTTCCCGCGGCTGCTCTCCTAACAATCCACACCAAAAGCTTTACTCAGGTGGGCTGAAGGCCGTCTGCCAATGGCTTTGGCAGAGGTTTGTCTTTGCGGCGCAGGGCCTTGCGCATCTTGGTCAGCGCCACGTTCTGGAGCTGGCGGATGCGCTCGCGCGTCACTCCGAATTCGCGGCCGACTTCTTCCAGCGTCATCGGCGTCTTGCCGGTGAGGCCGAAGCGTTCGTCGATGATCCGGCGTTCGCGCTTGTCGAGGACGTTGAGCAGGCCGCTCAGCTCCCCGTGAAGATTCTTTTCGGACAGGCTTTCGAGCGGGTCCTCCGCACGATCGTCGCCGATGATTTCGCCGTATTCGGTCGCCTCGCCCTCATTGATGGGCGCGTCGAGCGAGGTCGGGCGCTGGGACGCCTGCTTGAGCATGGCGAGCTTGCGGCGCGGCAAGCCGATCTCGTCGGCCAATTCCTCGTCGGTGGGCTCGCGGCCGAGGGCCTCGGCCAGCATCGTCGAAATGCGGCGCATCTTGGCGATCTTGTCCACCATGTGGACGGGCAGGCGGATCGTCTTGCTCTGGTTGGCGAGCGAGCGCTTGATCGACTGCTTGATCCACCACGCGGCGTAGGTCGAAAGCTTGCCGCCCTTCTTCGGGTCGAAGCGCTCCACCGCCTTCATCAGGCCGATGTTGCCTTCGGAGATCAGGTCGGAAATCGGAAGTCCATAGCCGGAGTAATCCTGCGCGATCTTCACCACCAGGCGGAGGTTCGCCTTGATCATGTGGGTGCGCGCGTCCTTGTCGCCCTTCTTGATGCGCTTGGCGAGCTTCACCTCTTCCTCCGGGGTGAGCAGCGGGGTCTTGGAAATCTCCCGCAGATAGACCTTCAAACTGGAGTCGGAATCGTATGACATGGCTAGGTCCCGGTGCTCCCGGGTTCTATGGATTTAACGCCGTGGCGCGCGGAATTATTCCTGAAATCGACCCGTCATTTTGTAATTACATCGTGACGACAAAACCCGGGCCGATTCTCTGATATTCCGAGCATCCCGCGTGCCTCAAAAGCGATATCTTCCCGCAACCCTTGGCGATCAAACGATTGCATGAAATTGCCGGCCGCGATGCACCTCTCCCAAGGCGTTGCGAGGCGTCAAATTGCCACGTTGGCTGCGCCAAAAGTGGACATTTGCAACGCACAAATGTCGCACACGCGGGGGTGCTTTTCGGATCGGTGAAGTCTGCGCTGCCACCATCGCCGAACTTTTCCGGCAATCAAGGGGTTGGCACCAATTGTTCGGACGATCCGGCGGAAATCTTCGGAGCGGACTGTTCGA
>CBKZPU010000189.1:0-9798 GCA_966696705.1 uncultured Verrucomicrobiaceae bacterium
GTCCCGTTGGGACGAAGGGGATTGCGGCGGGGTGGCATCTGGCGGGAAGCGCGGGGGTTCCGAGGTATCAATGGCGGCTCACAGCGTCACTCCCTGCTTCCAGATGGTGATCTCGCGGAAGCCGTTGCGTTCGTTCTTCGCCTCCTTGCCCGACGCCACTTCGAGGATGAGCGCCATCAGGTCATCGGTGACCTGTTCGGCGGACACATCCGGCTCCAACAAACGCCCCGCATCGAAATCGATCCACCCCGGCTTGCGTTCGGCGAGCGAATGATTCGACGCGATCTTGAGCGTCGGCACCGGCACGCCGAGCGGGGTCCCGCGGCCGGTGGTGAAGAGGATCGCATGCGCGCCTGCCGCGGCCAGCGCGGTGCAGGAAACGCCGTCGTTGCCCGGAGCTTCCACCAGACACAGGCCGCCAAGCCCTTGCTTCGCCGACTCGCCGTAACCAACCACCTGCTTCACCGGCGCGCGGCCACCCTTCTGGATACAACCCAAGGATTTCTCCTCCAGCGTGGTGATGCCGCCCTCCTTGTTGCCGGGCGATGGATTCTCATGCACCGCCTCGCCGTGACGGCGGAAGTAGTCCTTGAACTCGTTCACCATCCCGAGCGCTTCGTTGAAGGTGGCCTCGCTGTCGCAACGGCTGAAGAGTGGCGCTTCCGCGCCGAACATCTCGGGCACTTCTGTTAGAATGGCGGTGCCACCCCAGCTTGAGAGCCTTTCGGAAATCCTTCCCACCAGCGGATTGGCGGTGATCCCGCTGAAGCCATCGCTGCCACCGCACTTCATGCCTAGCACCAGCTCGCTCGCGGGGATCGGCTCGCGCTTGAATTGCGACGCGTAGGCAACGAGCTCGCGCACCGCCGTCAGACCGTGCTCGATTTCATCCTGAACCTCCTGCGCGTTGAAAAACTTCACGCGCTGCGGATCGAGCGTTCCGGCCTCCGCGAGGAAGGACTTCAGCGTGTTGTTCTCGCAACCGAGGCCGAGGATCAGCACCGCCGCGGCATTCGGATGGCGGACGAGTCCCGCGAGGATCTTGCGCGTGTGGCCGAGGTCGTCGCCGAGCTGCGAGCATCCGTAGGGATGGGTGAAGGCGTGGATGCCGTCGATGGGGCCGCCGGGCGTGACGAACTCGCGCGCGGCGAGATCGGCGATGCGCTGGCTCGGCACGTTCACGCAGGCCACCGTGTTGACGATCCAGATCTCATTGCGCGTCGCAGCCCGGCCATCGGGACGGCGGTAGCCCATGAAAGCCGGCACCTCGTTCGCAGAAGGAAGCGAACTACCAGATTCATGGTATTTCAGCTCCGTGTCCTCCGCGAGCCCGGTGCGGACGTTGTGGACGTGGACATGCTCGCCCGGCGCGATCTCCGTGGTGGCGAGGCCGATGGGAAAGCCATACTTGATCACCGGCTCGCCCGCATGGATCGGCCGCAGCGCCGCCTTGTGGCCCGCGGGAATGTCGGCGAAGTCGAGCCCGCCATCACGCGTGCCCGCCGCGATCGCCTGCGGGGCGACGGCGACGTTGTCGTCGGGGTGGATGTGGACGAGGAGTTTCATGTTAAAAGCGGACCGCGAGGTGATTCGTTTTTTAACCCCAGATGAACGCAGATTGACACAGATGAAAGGCAGAGGTTCTAGGACGTAGGCGCGTTCGTGAGAACGCGGGAGCAGGGGTGAGGCGGACCTCATAGGCGGCTTCCGCGGTGTCACCACCGCGCCTACGGAAACCCGATCGACCACCGCACTTCACCAACCATCTGTGTCCATCCGTGTCCATCTGTGGTTTAATTCCCGTCCTTCACCAACACCGCCCGGCACGGCGAACCGGAGAAGCCGGGCAACAACAGCGGCAGCGCCATGAAGCTCGCACCTTCGGCGAACTCCCGCCAGCCCTCGCGGAAACAGAGTTCCTCGATCACCCACACGTTGTTCCCGAGCAGGATCTCGTGCGTCGGCGTGTTATCCGGCCCGGTGCCGCCGATGGAGAAATGATCGATCCCCACCGCCGGGACCTTTCGGTCGACGAGCCATTGCGCCCCATCCGGCGCGAGGTAAGGCGTGCCGTGGATCCACTCATCGGTCTTCGCCCGCTTGTGGCCCCAACCGGTATTGAGCAGCAGGATCTTTCCCGGCTCCGCGTCGCGCAGGTCATCCGGACCGATCGGGTGCCCGGCGGAAAGATGCGTGAGATCGAGAATGCAGCACTCGCCGCAAAACGTTTCCAACGGGAACGCATCGATGGGCGCCCCACCCGCGATCTTGTGCAGCGGCGCATCGAGGTGCGTGCCCGTGTGCGAGGCCATGTGAAACTCCTCCATCCGCCAGCCATCGGCTGGATGATCCGCCGTCACTGGCAGCTTCACCGGCGGATGCACGTGGCAATTCGGGCAGCCGTCGAAAAGCGGTTGGGAAAGGTCGAAGAAGCGCATGGCGGGCTTTTTAATATAGGCGCGTTCGTGAGAACGCGGAAGCAAGGGTGAGGCGAACTTTCAAGGCGACCTCCGCGATGTCACCACCGCGCCCACGAAAAAGAGTTCATCCAAGGATGGCATCCCGGTGCTGCGGCAGGCCGCGGGTCCAGTTGAAATTGTGGATCGGCGCGAGGATCTCCATCACCTCCGCCAAGAGCTGCGGATCGCGCGGCGCTTCGAGGTGCGCGATGTTCGCCTTGATGTTCACCGGATTCGCCGAACCGACCAAGGTGCAGGCGATCCGCTCGTCATCGCAGGCGAATTGGATCGCCAGCCGCACGATGTCCACGCCCTTCGCGCGGCAATGCTCCATCGCCTTCCGACAACCTTCCTGGATCGCCGGGGTGGACGGGTGCCAAGACGGCGCACCGCGTTGCGTCAGCAGGCCCATGCCGGTCGGCGAGGCATTGATGATGCCCACGCCCTTTCCTTGCAGATACGGAAGGAGGTCGCCGAGCGAGGTATCGTTGAGCTCGTAGTGGCAGAAGGAAAGGATGGTTTCGACCACACCCGGCTCCACGCGGTCGAGGATGGACGGGAAGATCTTCAACGGCAGCCCGGTGATCCCGATGTGCCGCACGTAGCCCTGCTTCTTCAGTTCGAGCAAGGTCGGCAGCGTCTCGTTCACCACCACATCGTGATCGGCGAATTCGATGTCGTGGCACTGGATCAGATCGACGTAGTCCACGCCCAACCGCTTCAAGCTGTGTTCCACGCTGCGTTCGGTGCTCGCCTTCGAGAAATCGTAGTCACCGCGCGGCTCGGAGTAGCTGCCGATCTTCGTCGCCAGCAGGTAGGACTCGCGCGGCACGCCTTCCAGCGCCCGGCCCAGCCGCAGCTCGGCCAGCGTCTCGCCATACGAGGGCGAGACATCGATGAAGTTCATCCCGCCCTCCAGCGCCGCCTGCACGGTGGCGACGCAGTCAGCGAGCGAAACTTGGCGGAACACGGAGCCCAGCGACGACGCGCCGAAGCCGAGGACGGGAACATTCAGGCCGGTGGAACCGAGCGGACGGGTTTTCATCGAGAATAAGTCAGGCGCACAGCATGGATCCGCCCGCGGCGGCGTGACCATGGCGGATCTTGATCAATCCATGACGATCCTTGACCCGAAAATCAGGCAAAGCATCTTGAATTTCGTGAATCGGACTGCCGCGGAACCACCATCCTTTGTCTCCCGGCAGGTCACGGAGGCACGCCGCTTCTACCTGAATCTCAATCCGCCGCCCGGCCCGAAGCTGACCGTCGTTTGCGGCGGCTGGGAAGCTTGCGCGCCGGACTTCCACCTCGAGCGCGCCGATTTCCCCTTCCTCTGCGTCGAATTCGTCGCCGGTGGCGCGGGCACGCTGGGGCTGGCTGGCAAGGAGTGGCCGCTGCGGCGCGGTGCGGTTTTCTCTTACGGCCCCGGCTGCGCCCACCGCATCGCGAGCGACCCCGCCGATCCGCTGCGGAAGTACTTCCTCGACTTCACCGGCCGTGAAGGCACTGGCCTGCTGCGCGCCGCCGGGCTGGCTCCGGGCTCCTGCCGCCTCGCGGGCAATCCCGAGGACGTCGAGCAGGCCTTCGAGCACCTCCTCGACTCCGGCCACCGCGCCGGCCCGCAGGCCGCACGCATCGCCGCATTGCAGGCAGAGGTCCTGCTGCTGACCCTGGGTGAATCCGTCGTCCCCGGCAGCGGCCACGAGCAATCGTTCCAGACGTATTTGAAATGCCGCGCCTGCATCGAGGAGCGCTTCCTGGAATTCACCACCGCCGCCGAAGTCGCCGCCGCCTGCCACGTCTCGCCCGCGTATTTGTCGCGCTTGTTCTCCCGCCACGGCCACGAGACGCCCTACCACGCGCTGCTCCGGTGCCGGATGCGCCACGCCGCCGCCCTGCTCGATGGCGGACAGATGATCGTCCGCGAAGCCGCGGAGGCCCTCGGCCTCGATGCCTTCCACTTCTCCCGCGTCTTCAAGCGCGTCCACGGCGTCTCACCCGCGGAGTTTCTTCGGCGGCGGGGGTGAGGGAACGAGCCGCGGAATCCCGCCTTTCACCCCACACAATCGCCCGGGCGCTTGCGGGCAACGCCATGCAGCTTGTTGAAATCCTTGTCGAAGGAGACCACCGGGAATCAGTCCACGAAGGCCACTTGAGACCGGATTTCATCCCGCCGGTCGCGGGATTTCATGCGACGCCCTACCCTCCCCGCGGTCTCGCTTCCGGAAAATGACCGGCACCGCGAAAATTCCTGTCGGCTTTGCCGCCGGAAAGTCGCCTCCCGGATCGACATCGGTTCCTCCGCCGATGCCGCATCTGCTCAACCATTCTGGGAAAACGGACGGGAATGTTTGGGTTCGTTCCTGTCCCGAGGGTCCCTGAGAGAGGCCGGGGGGCTCCGCGCGACTACGCGGGACCCTCCGGCCGAGCTTCCCCATCAACCCAAAGACCCAATGCCCCCACTTTCCAGAAACTCGATCTCCCGGAAACTGCCGTGGAAGGTGCTATGGCTCGCTCCCCTCTTGGCGGGAAGCGGCAGGGCGCAGGAAACTCCGGTGCGCGGGCGCGACCCCTGGGCCTTCCGGCTGACCTTGGAAAACAAGACGCGGATGCTGGTGGCGGCTCTCCGCCCGGACCTGTGGGTGGCCTACAATCCGGCGAACGGCACCCTGCAGAAGGTGTGGAGCGGCGGGATCCAGTTCCGTGGCAAAGTCTATGATTTCGGCCAGCAGAACTCGGCCACCACAGGGACGACTTACCACTTGCTGAAAAAGGCGTTCCTGCTTTCCGCGACGAACGAAACGAGCATTCCGGCGGGCTGGTCGGCGACAGGAATTTCCACCGGCACCTCGTGGAGTCTCTCGACCACCGCGGGCACCATGCTGGTCTCCCCGGCGGTCGATCTGCGGCAGCACGACCAGGTGATCCTCGCTTACCAAACGCCGGGAGCAAACAACCGGCTGCTGGTGGATGTCTCGAATGATAACGGCGCGACGTGGACCGCGCAGCAATGGATGTCGATCGATGGTGCGGCGGCGGACGGGCACCAGAAATTGCTCGAGGTGGGTGGACAGGCGGTGAAGGTCCGTTTCCGCCGCAACACCACGGGCAGCACCGCGACGCTCGCGGACGTGACGCTTTTTGGAGACTACCGCGCGTGGACACTACAGACCGGCGGAAATCCGGTGGCCATCAAGGTGGATTGGCGCGGCTACAAGCTGATCAATCACACCGACGGCATCGCGATCCGCTACGACGTGGTGTTGTCGGACGGCGCACGGATCGGCGTGGAGGAACGCCCCGAAGCGATGGACGGGATCAAGCTGCAGCGTCGGTTCACGATCACCGGCATGCCCGCAAGTTCGAGGCTGTCGCTCGAACTCGATGGCACGGGCTATCAGGCCCAGCACACGTTGAGCGGCGCGGCGGCGCTGCGGACCGAGGGCGGCGCGACCTTTCTGGATTTCACCACCAGCGGTGAGGCAACCCTCGAAACGACATGGACGCCTTGATTCGATTCAGCGCGATCCTCGCCTGCTGCTTCGCCAGCGCCCTGGCCCAGACACCGGCGCTGAAACCGGGCGTGACGGTGTGGGTCTATGAGACCGGCGAGGAGATGCGCGAGCTGCCGGTGCTCGTGGACGGACAAACGCCGACGGTCTCGGCGGACTTTGACACGATCGATTTCAGCAGCCCGTGGGCAAGCACCTATGGTGCCCCACTGGCCGAGCTTTACATCGGCCACGCCTGGGGCCGGATGGTCATCGCGACCGGCGGCACGTATGAGTTCCGCCTGACCAGTGACGATGGCGCGAAGTGGTTCCTCGGCGACGAAGCGGCGCTGGTCATCGACAACGATTTGCCCGGCACCAACAGCGCCACCGCCACGCTGAACCTGCTGCCCGGAACGTTCCGCTACTACATCGATTTCTATCAGAACGCAGGCTCCTCGCGCCTGCTGCTCGAGTGGAAGCCGCCGGGAGCCCCGGCATTCGAGGCCGTGCCGGCCGGCGTGCTGCAGACCGAAGACGGACTGACGCATGTCACGTCGCCGGGATTGAAGAACTACTACTACCGGGATGGCGAGGGCGGTACCGCGGGAGGCCCGGGCGACGGACGTCCCTTGACCGGCGTGCATCCGAGCTTCGATCTGGTGAACTTTCGGCCCTCCGGCTTCCGCCCGGCGGTCGGCGGACTGGATTTCCTGCCTGACGGAAGGCTGGCGGTCTCCACGTGGGACGCCACGGGCGCGGTCTATCTGCTCGATCACCTCGACAATCCGGCCGCGGTGACCGTACATCGGTTCGCGGAAGGACTCGGCGAACCGCTCGGCCTCAAGGTCATCGACGGCGTCATCCACGTGACGCAGAAGCAGGAAGTCACCAAGCTGATCGACCTCGATGGCGACGACGTCGCGGACGAATACCAAGCAATCGCCCACGGCTGGCCGGCGTCGTTCAACTACCACGAGTTCACCTTCAACCTGGTGCCCAAGGACGGCTTCCTGTGGGTGACCACCTCGGTGCCGTTGCGGAATGGCAGCACGGCGTATCTGCCGGGCTCGCGGCCCGCGTTTCCCGTGCCGGACGGGCCGGGTTCGTTGCTGAAGATCGATCCGGTGGCGCGGACTTGGCAGGCCGTGGCCAATGGCTTGCGGACGCCGAATGGCATGGCTGCCGGCATGGATGGCGAGCTGTTCGCGGGCGACAACCAGGGCGACTGGCTGCCGTCGTCGCGGATCAATCACCTCAAGCCCGGGAACTACTATGGGCATCGTGAAAGCCCGGACGACACGCGGCCTTACACGCGGCCGGCGCTGTGGTTGCCGCACGGTGAGATCTCCAACTCCCCGGCCCAGCCGACCTTGATCCCGACCGGCATCTACGCCGGGCAGATGCTGTTCGCCGAGCTCACCCACGGCGGCGTGAACCGGGTCTTCATGGAAAAAGTCCGCGGCGAGTATCAGGGCGCGGCTTTCCAATTCACCCAAGGACTGGAGTCCGGCATGAACCGCCTCGTCTGGGGACCGGATGGTTCGCTCTACATCGGCGGGCTGGGTGCCGGTGGCAACTGGAACTGGAAGAACACCACCTCCGGCCTGCAACGACTGCGGCCGAACGGCAAGGTGACCTTCGAGATGAAAAGCATGCGCGCGCGGGCGGATGGCTTCCTCGTCGAGTTCACGCAGGCGGTGCCGTACTCGGTGGCGGCAAACCCGGCGAACTACGTCTTGCAGCAGTACCGCTACGTTCCCACGTCCACCTACGGTGGGCCGAAGAGCGATGTGGAAACGTTGGCCGCGACCCGCGTGGACGTTTCGCAAGACCGGCGGAAGGTCTTTGTGAAGATCCCCGGCCTGAAGGAAGACCGCGTGGTCGCGCTCCGCTTGAAGGACTTCATGAACGACGCCCACGTCGCGCCGTGGGCGACCGAGGCGTGGTACACGCTGAACCTCCTGCCCGCGGCCGCCGGGCCGGACTTCGTGCCAATGAATCCTCCCGCGGAGCCGACTTCTCCCGTGCCGCCGGCGGGAGCCGCGACCTATGAAGCGGAGACCGCCACCCGCGTCGGGCCGCTGGTCGGCACCGAGCACGCGGGCTACACCGGCACCGGTTACGCCGACTATGGATCGACGGTTGGCGAGACGATCACGTGGACCCTCGCGGCGGAACAAGCGGGGGCGTACTGGATTTCCTTCCGCTATGCCAATGGCACCACCTCCAACCGGCCCCTTTCGCTCGCCGTGAATGGCGTCGTGGTGAATCCCGGGATTCCCTTCGGCCCCACCGGCGCATGGCCGACGTGGATCTCCACCGAGGGACTCAATGTCAATCTGGTGGAAGGCATGAACACCATCCGCCTGACCAGCACGCTCGCCACCGGCCCGAACGTGGACCACCTGTATGTCTGCGGACCACCGGTGACGCCGCCGCCCGGAGCCGTGGTGCTTTTCGACGGCACGGCAGCCTCACTGACGAATCACTGGAAACGCGATGCGGACAGCGCCGCGCCCCCGTGGACCGTTTCCGCGGGCGCGATGGCAGTGGCGGTCAATCCGTCGCCCAACGACATCTCCACCATCACCGGTTTCCGGGATTTCCAACTTCACCTTGAGTGGCTGTCGCCACCGGGCGGTACGGGTCAAGAGGCGGGCAACTCCGGCGTGAAACTCCAGCGCAGCTACGAGCTGCAAATCCTCAACACGCCACGGAGCCAGTCACCGCAGAATGATTTGGCGGGTGCGCTCTACCTGCAAAAGCCAGCCGACGTGAACGCCAGCCTCGGCGCGGGCGTGTGGCAAAGCTACGACATCGATTTCACCGCGGCGCGCTGGGAGGGCGCGGTGAAGACAGCCAATGCCCGCGTCACCGTCCGTTGGAACGGCATGCTGGTGCACGACAACGTGGTGATCCCTGGCCCGACCGGAACGTCCTTGGCAGAAAGCCCCGGGCTCCATCCGATCCTACTGCAAGCGCACAGCAGCAGCGCGAGCGGCGCGGTTCGTTTCCGCAACCTCTGGGTCGTTCCGAAAGTCAGCCCGCAGGAGCAATGGGAGTCGTGGATCGACGGGACCGGCCTTCAGGGGGCCGACCAGGATCCCGCGGCCGACCCCGATGGCGACGGCATGAAAAACCTGTGGGAGTACGCCACCGGCGGCAACCCATTGACGGGCGATCTCCTGACCGCAAGCGAATCGCGGACGCCACGGATGACCGTGAAAGATGAAGCGTACGAACGCTACCTCGAGTTCACCTTTGTGAGGCGGGCGGATGCCCTCGACCGCGGACTGGATTTCATCGTCGAGATCTCGCCGACCATGGCCGCGAACTCGTGGACCCCGCGGGCATGGAGCCTCGCCGGACCTCCCGAAGCAGTCGGCGACGGCAGCTTGGAGAAGGTGACCTTACGCGTGGATGAGTCCGTCGCCGGCAGCTCCCATCTGTTTGCCCGGTTGCGGGCGGAGTTGCGGGACTGAGCCGTCAGGTGTGGGTGCCCAGCCGCTTGCCAGGGTTTTGCCTCACTTTGGAACAAGGTTGCTCTGTCCCCTCCACTCCCCGTGCTCCGCAAGAGCTCGAAAACGGAGCGTGGTGAACTCGTGGTGAAAGTCCTTGCGATCTCGTTCAAGCATCGCCTTGGCGTGACGGTCCGCTCCGGGAGAGGAGCCTCTGCCATGAACCATGTCGGTCATCTCCCGTTGAGAGCGCCAGATCGAGAAGGTGCAGAATGTACGAGGCGGACGAATCGCGGCCAAGGCCAGGGTCGTGGCCGGGTGGTCCCGTACCAGTTTCTCCACGGGCTTGCCCCAACGGATGAAGCGAACGAGCTCGGGAAGTCTCAA
>CBKZPU010000190.1:0-9736 GCA_966696705.1 uncultured Verrucomicrobiaceae bacterium
GGGCGGAGTTGAAAGGTGATTCCTGCGGGCTTGGCGTTTCATGGGCTGACTCGTCCTTTGACGCGATGGGAAATCGGGGGGAGGGTGACTGATGAATGAGACCACTCCTGCCACGCGGGCATCGTTCAGCCTGCCTTCCATCATCGCCTTGGTCACCGCCATCGGCAGCTTCATGAGCGGGGCCTTCCTCGGGTTCGTACTCGCCCTCATCGCGATCTTTTTCGGGATCGTCGGCGTGGTGCTTTCACTGGCCCCGGCCAAACGCGGCGGGGTAATCAGCTTCTTCGGGGTCGGAGTCGGCCTGCTCGGCATCATCGCCGCGGCGGTCAAGGCGGTGATGTGGATGTTCTCCTGAGGCCGCGGCGCCTTCTCGCCCCCCGCACGGCGAAGCCCGAGATGACCAGAAACAGACCCGCCCCCGCCGCCCAGGCGTAGCGCGGGACGGGCATGGTGGCGCGGAAGCGGGTGACGACGGGTTTTTTCATCGCGTCGCCGAGGGTGTAGTCCCAGGTGAGCGTCTTGCCGTTGTCGGTCACGTGCGTGGCATTGTTTTCCTTCGCGGCCTTGGGCAGGTGGATGATGTAGGTGAGCCTGCGGTTTTCACGATCCTCGGTGCCGACGGCGAGTGAGGCGAGACCGAGGGCTTCCTTGACGTGGATGCTGCGTGAGAAATCGAGGTCGAGCCAGCGGAGGCGGACATCGAAGTGACCGGCGATGTTGGTGGTGGAGTCGGGCAGGTCCTGGAAGCTCTCGCTTTTCTTGAGGTCGAGCAGCGAGAGCATCGACTTCGTGGAGACCTTCACGGCCACGGTGGCGCGCTCGTCCTTCACCGTCACGGAGACGTCGTCGAGGATGAGTGGCGGTTGGGTGGCGATGAGCTCGCGGACCTTGTTTTCGACGCCGGAGGCACCGCCGCCGAGCACCAGCGCGGACTCGGGCACGGTGTAGCGCAGCTCGGCGCGGCCGGCGCCATTGCGCTCGATCCAGACTTCCTCGCGGATGTCGAAGCAGGCCGCGAGCAGCAGGCAGGCGGCCAGGACGAGGAGCCGGTGGAGGATGGCGGGAAGCTTGCGCATCGGTGAGGCGGCGGCCACGCTCTAACCGCGATGCAGCGCGTTGTAGAGCCGGAAATCATCGATCAACTCCCGCCGGATCATCCGGACGTGAAGCGGAGCCGCCTGGATCTGAAGGTGATCAATTTCCTGATGGGCAACGAGCGCTGGATCGCCCGCCACATCGCGCGATTTCCCGCCGCGCTGGCGAAGGGCGTGGTGGAGATCGGCGCGGGCGAGGGGACCCTGCTGCGGCGCTTGGCGAAACGGCACGCGGGGATTCCGCTGACCGCCTGCGACCTGGCACCGCGGCCGGCGGGCCTGCCGAAGCGGATCGCGTGGGACCGGCGCGATGTGTTCGAGAGCCTGGCCGGGGTGAAGGGCGGTGTGCTGGCGGCGAATCTTTTCCTGCATCACTTCGAGCACGATGAGCTGGAGCGCTTCCGGCCGCTGATGGGAAACTTCGAGGTGATCTGTTTCAACGAGCCGTATCGGGTCGAGCAGACGCTGCTGGATGCGCGCTTCATGATGCCCTTCGTGGGGCGGGCGACGAAGCATGACATGCCTGTGAGCATCCGCGCGGGGTTCGTGCCGGGGGAGTTGCCGGAGCGGCTGGGGCTGGACCCGGCGAAATGGCAGGTCCACGAGGAAACCACATGGCGCGGCGGGCTGCGCATGGTAGCTTCGCGTGCTTGAGTGGCACGGTGACCATTGCGGGTGGAGGATTGGCGGGGCTATCGCTGGCCGCGGGACTGCGGCTGCGCGGGATCGGGGTGATGGTGCATGAAGCGGGCAGCTATCCGCGGCACCGGGTGTGCGGCGAATTCATCTCCGGGGTGGAGAAGGCGACGCTGGAGGAACTGGGGATCGCGGAGGCTTTGGCCGATGCTCTGCCACTGCGAAGCGTGGCGTGGTTTCGCGAGGGAAGGCGCATCCATGAGGATGTGCTGCCCGAGCCGGCGATGGGGATTTCGCGGTATCGATTGGACGAGCGGTTGAAGGAGCGGGTGGAAGAATTGGGCGGTGGGGTGAAGGAGCGATCGCGGGTCGCGCGGACAGGAGATGGCAGGGACCGCTCTCCGAGCGGTCCGGCTTCTGGCGGCGCGATACAAGAGCCGGTCTCTCACCATGAATGCGGGCCGCCCCCCGCCGGACCTTTCGGAGAAAGGTCCCTGCCTTTGGACTCGCCGCCCTCCGCCGGACCTTTCGGGTCCCTGCCTTTCGGGTCCCTGCCTTTGGACTCGCGACGGGAAGGCTTGGTCTGGGCGGCGGGACGCGTGCCGCGGCGCGGATCGTGGATCGGGCTGAAGGCGCACTACCACGGGCTGTCCATGACGGCGGATCTGGAGATGCACCTCGGTGCAAATGGCTATGCCGGCCTGTCGCGAGTGGAGGAGGGGCGCGTGAACGTGTGCGGGCTCTTTCGCGTGGACAAGTCGATGGCGGGGCAAGGGAGTGATTTGTTAGACGTGTATCTGCGTGGCGGTGGAAACCGGGTGCTGGCGGATCGCTTGCGCGAGGCCGCGGTCGATGCGGCATCGTTTTGTGCGGTCGCCGGTTTCGAGCTGGGCCGTCAGCAAGCCGGACAAGGGCTGTGCGCGATCGGCGATGCCGAGAGCATGATCCCGCCCTTCACCGGCAATGGCATGAGCATGGCTTTCCAAGCGGCGGAGCTCGCGCTCGATCCACTGGAGCGTTGGAGCCGCGGTGGCTTGCTGTGGGAGGCGTGCGTGGCGGAGATCCGCGAGGGGCTGCGGCGTCGCTTTCGACGGCGGCTCGCGGCGGCGCGGGCGCTGCATCCGTTGTTGCTCCGGCGCGGCGGACGCGATGTGATAGAGGCAATCGCCGCCGCTGGGCTCTTGCCGTTTCGTCCGCTCCTTTCCCTTGTCCGCTGAGATATGTTCCTGGAAGCCATCACCACCGCCGTCCCGCCGCATCATTTCACCCAGCCGGAAAGCCTGGCGGGGTTCCGCGAGACGCCGTCGTATGCCGCCTTGTCACGGCGCTCGAAGGCGATGCTCGCGGCGATCTTGCGCGACGGCGTGTCGGGGATCGCTCGCAGGAGCTTTTGCTCGGGGGAGATTGGCGAGCTGGTCGGGCGCGATGCGCAGCGGCTGAACGAGGACTTCGAGCGCGATGCGCCGCGGCTGGCGATCGCGGCGCTGGTGCCTGCCTTGGAAAAGGCGGGCATCACGGCGGCGGAACTGGATGCGCTCTTCATCTGCACCTGCACCGGCTACCTGTGCCCCGGCGTGACCAGCCATGTCGCGGAATTGCTCGGACTACGAGAAACGGCGTACTTGCAGGATCTCGTCGGCCTTGGCTGCGGCGCGGCGATTCCGATGCTGCGCTCGGCGGCCGGGTTCCTGGCGATGCATCCCGGCGCGAAGGTCGCCACGGTGGCGGTCGAGGTTTGCTCGGCGGCATTCTTTGCCGATGACGATCCGGGCGTGCTGATCTCGCTGTGTCTCTTCGGCGATGGCGCGGCGGCGGCGGTGTGGTCGGATGTGGCGGGCGAGGAGAAATGGCAAGCGGGGCATTTCACCACGGTCCATCATCCGCAGCAGCGGGAGAAGATCCGCTTCGTCAATGCGGGTGGGAAGTTGCGCAACCAACTCGACGGGGCGGTGCCCGGACTGGCGGCGGCAGCGGTGGCGGAACTCTTCGCGAGACGCCAAGCCGAGCCGGACCGGGTGCTGGCGCACTCGGGCGGGCGTGATGTGATCGATGCGCTGGAGGCGGTGCTGCCGCATCGATTGTCAGAGACGCGGGAAGTCTTGCGCGATCACGGGAACATGAGCAGTCCCTCGGTGATGTTTGCGCTGGATCGTGCGATGGCGAGCGTGAATGGCGACCGGCGCTGGTGGCTGACGGCCTTCGGTGCCGGGTTTGCGGCGCATGCGTGCGAGATGTGGCGGGAGTAGATGTAGCGGCGGTCTGCGACCGTCGGCGATTGGCGGCATCGGCCGCATCGTGGTGGATCCGTGAGACAGAATCTCACGATGCGGCTTCTGGGCCGCGAGTCAGCGACGGTCACAGACCGACGCTACATGAGCTGCGTCCCGGGCCTGGGTTCCGACTCCTTGGTTTTTGGGAGGTCGATTCGGTTTTCCTCCTTTGATGAAATGAAGATAGAGCGCGGACGTGCCGACCGCGCGGTGTCGACAGGATGTCGACACTCCTTATGGGTGCCACTCGTTCGCGGAGAACCTGAGGAAATACATCGTGTTCCTGCCCTCGTAGAGTACGCCGAGGTGGGCGTCATCGACGGGGGCGAGGCAGGAGTAGCCGAAGCCGCTGCGGGCGTCGTAGAGGCGGGTATCTTGGTCCGGCCAAGTCATGCCTTGGTCGGTGGAGCGCTTCACGGTCATGGCGCGGCGGGCGTCGGTGGCGTCGGGATTCGAGAACCACAGAGCTCCTTTCCACTCCAACAGGCTGGCCATGCACACCGGCTCGCGGAGGGCCTTGCGGTCGGTGGGATGGAGGGTCCAGGTCTTGCCGAGGTCCTTGGTGACGGCCACGGTGCGGGCGCCACCGCGATCGTCGCGGCAGTTGATCATGATGGAGCCGTCGGAGAGTTCCGCGACCTGGGCTTCGGTGGTGTTGCCCTTCACGCCGGTGCCGGCTTGCCAGGTTTCGCCGTGGTCCTTCGAGGAGATCATGGTGGACCATGGCTTGCCATCCGCCGCGCGATACTGGGCGGCGAAGACGAGGGTGCCGTCCTTCATCGCGATGCCTGCGCCCGGGCCATTGAAGAACAGGCGCATCGCGGGGTCCTTGACCTGGGTGGTGATGTTGACGGGCTTCGACCATGACTTGCCGTCGTCGTCGCTGTGGACGAGCACGAGCTGGCCGGTTTCCTCCGGCGTCATGCCGGGGCCGGAGCCGTGCCAGGAACGGTCGCCATGACTCCAGAGGGCGGCGATCCAGAGGCGGCCATTCGAGGGATCGAGAAGAATCGCGGGATCGCCGACGCCATCGTGGCCGTGCTTCGGGTCGTCGCCCATGTCGATCGCGACGCGCATGGGCTCCCAGCTCTGGCCGCGGTCGGTGCTGCGGGAGACGCCGACGTCGATGTTGGCGGGCAGATCGCGCGCGTGATCGTGGCGGATGTCATAGACGGCGACCAAGGTGCCCGCCTTGCTGCGCACGAGGCCGGGGATGCGGTAGGACTTCGAGCCATCGTCGCCGGGCAGGCGCACCGCGTGGCCGATACGCTGGGCGCCATCGGGGGAAGGTTGGGCGGGCTCCAGCACCTTGCCGCCAACTTTCACGCGGAACAGCGAGGCATCGATGCGATGGTCGAGGGAGGCGGTCTCTTTCAACGATGGCGAGATCCAGAACCAGTGCTCGCCGGAGGACAGCTCGTGGTTGGTTGTTAGGGAAATCGTCTCCCCGGCCTTCTTGCCTTCGGCGACCGCGGCACCGGGCTCCGCCGAAGGATCGCTGCCGGCGACGATGCGGAACGAAGCGATGTCCGCCATGTCGGTGGTGCCGGCGAAGCCGAGCTCGAGACCCTCGAGCTTCACGGTGCCTTCGCTGCCCTCGACGACGATGCGGAAGCCGAGCACCGGATTGAAGTCCTCGCGGATAAAGGCGGGGCAGACCGGTTGCACGGTTTCCACCAGCACCGCGCTCGCCGTCGGAGCGAGGGCGCGATAGTCCTCTAACAAATCCTTCGCGCGGGTGCCGGCCGCTTCCATTGGCTGGCCTTCGGGAATGCCCGGGCGCTGGTGTTTGGTGGCGCTGAGCCAGGCGTGCTTCAGCAGGTCTTGCCGCTCTTTCAGGATGCGGAAGGATTGGCCTTCCGCGAACCGCGGCTTGCCGGGGAGTTCCAGCAGCGGCCATAGTCCGGCGCAGGCGGCCTCGGCGATGAAGCGGTGGCCGGCATCGCCGGGATGGATGCCATCGGCGGCATAGATGAAGGCGGGATCCTTCGTCTTCGCCGCGGCGATCGAGGCCCGCAGTGCCGGGCGAATGTCGATGGCTGGCCAACGATGGATCCGCGCCATCAGCCAATGGGCGAAGTGGTCGAGGACAACATCGTAGCGCGCGGGATCCGGGGGGGGCTTGTCCGCCTGGTGAAGCGGCGGGGTGAGGAAGATGACGCGGGCGCCGGCTTTCGTGACCTCGTCCTGCAAGCGGGTGATGCCTTGCTGATAGGCGGCGTTGCGCGCGGGATCGAATGGCAGGTAGATGCCGTCGTTCATGCCATAGCAGGCGATGACGAGGGTGGGCTTGAAGGCGGTCAGCACCCGGCCGAGGCGCTCGTGGAGGTCGGGGCGGGGGAACTTGCCGCCGGCATGGCCCTCTTCGGAGAGGCCGGAGACGGTTTCGCTGGGCAGTCCCATGTTGACGATCCCGGCGTCCTTGAACTTGTCCGTGGACCGCAGCGCGGATTCGACCAGCGTCGTCCAGCGGCCGTCGTAGGTGATGCTGTCGCCAAGGAAGAGGACCCGCGGGCCGTCGGCGCGGAGCAGCATGGGCAGCAGGATGAGGGCGGCGAGCAGGCGTTTCATCGGGACATGGGGAACGTGGGCACCGGGATGTTTCTAGCAACGGGATCGCTGGTCGGAAGGGCGAGCCGGACCGGTGATCTTGTCCAGGCGTGGAAGAGATCAAGCGCCGAACGGCAGCGTGCGGCCGCGAAGGACGGGAGGGGTGAGCCAGACGTGCTCGGGCTTCATTTGCGCCTGGCCTTCGTAGGTGGTGCGGGATTCCTCGATGCGGAGTTCGCGGCGCGCGGCATCGAGGGTGATGAAGGTGAAGGGAGGACTACTGGGATCGTAGTAGGTCGTGCTTCCATTGGGCGGAATGCCGAAGGTGGAACTGGTGAGCGTGAGGTGATGGACGCCGTGGCGGATGCAGTGTTCCTCATCGTGATCGTGGCCGGCGAGGACCGCCACCACCTGAACCGTGCCGCGCCTGGCATTGTGCGAGTCGATGACGGAGTTGAGCGCGTCCCAGTTGCCATCGTGGCTGCCGACGCCGGACGGCTGGTGCTGGAAGATGACGACGGGCTTGCCGGTGGCGAGCAGGTCCTCCGCGAGCCAAGCGAGCTGTTCCTGGTCGATGCAGCTCACGCGGGCGAGGTGGCCGGGCCCGCCCTTGCGGTGGATGGGATACCAGTTCGAGTTCGCGTAGGAGACCATCTTGCCCCCGTCGTCGATGAAGTGATTGCGATCGAGGATGACGAAGTGGAAGCCGCCGGCATCGAAGGAGTAATAGGGATGCGGGATCCGCCATGCCTCCAACAACTCCGGCTTGGTCTGGAAGTCGCAGTCGTGGTTGCCGATGACGTGGTGCTTCGCGCCGGGGAAGCGGTTCCACTCATCGAGGAAGTCCTTGGCGGTGCCGATGCCGCCCCTCGCGCAGCAGAAGTCGCCGCACTGGATGATGAAGTCCGGCTTGCGGGCGATGGCGGCATCGATGAAGGGCCTCAGCCGCGCGACCTGATCCTTGCCATGCGTGCCGTGATGAACATCGGTGATGAAGCCGAAGGTCACGGAGCCGGCGGCGGCGGAAGAGGCAGAGGTTTCCGGCGTGGTGGCAGCGGCGAGGCCCGCGCCAGCCAAGGGGAGAGCGGCGAGAAACTGGCGGCGGCTGGTCGAGGTCACGGGAGGAAATGACGTCCGTTTCTGGCGGAAAGTTTCAGCTTTCGTGCGGGAAAGTGCCGCAAAAGGGGTTTGGCGGGCGTTCGATCATGGGGGGGTGATTGGGCGATGGGGGAGGGCAAGTTGCGGGGTCGCTGGGAGCGGAGTTGCGGTTGGATTTGCCTCGATCGGTTGGCGGGCCTGGTGTGGGATGGGTTGGAGATGCGATTCCCGTTTCCGAAGATGAAGGTGGTGCCGTGGGTGGTTCCGTTGCTGGTGGTGGTGGCGGGTGTGGCGGTGGGGGAGTTCAGGGTGTTCACGAAGGAGCAGCGGCATGCGGCGGTGGGGGCGGTGTCGGGGATGAGGCCGGACTTCCGACGGACGTTCCGGGATGCCGGGCAGTTCGACGCGAAGAAGGAGCCGTCGGGGTTCGACTGGCTGGGCACACAGGAAGAGCCGGGGCAGACCTTCGACCAGTATGTGGCGACGCGACCGAACTTGCCGGGGAGTGTGAGGAAGAAGCTGTATGTGCTGCCGATCGGGACCTTCGAGAAAGGCGTGGCGCCGGATCTGGAGAAGCTGAAGGCTTACACGGCGGCATATTATCATCCGATGCCGGTGGAGATGCTGCCGGTGGTGGCGGATGCGGAAGTGCCGGCGAAGTCGCGGATCAATCCGCAGTCGCGCAAGACGCAGTGGCTGAGCCCGGACATCCTGCGGTGGCTGCCGCGGAAGCTGCCGGCGGATGCTTATGCGATGATCGCGGTGACAATGACGGACCTGTATCCGGAGGAGAGCTGGAATTTCGTGTTCGGGCAGGCGTCGTTGATGGAGCGGGTGGGGGTGTTCAGTTTCGCGCGCTATCATCCCTCGTGGGCCAACGAGCCCGCGGGCGAGGGGACGGAGACGCTGGTGCTGGGCCGGGCGGCGAAGGTGCTGACGCACGAGATGGGGCACATGTTCGGCATCCGCCACTGCATCCACTACGAGTGCAACATGGGCGGGGTGAATCACCTCGCGGAGGCGGATGCGGCGCCGATGCATCTGTGCCCGGTGTGCCTGCGGAAGTTGTATCACGCGGTGCGCTTCGATCCGGCGGAACGGTATGAGGCGCTGGAGAAGTTCTACGGGGAGAACGGGTTCAAGGCGGAGGAGGCGTGGGCGGGGAAGGAGGCGAGAGAGATCCGGGCGGAGAGGTGAGGGGAACCACAGATGAACACGGATGGACGCAGATGGGAGGAGGGAATGAGGCGGAGCGGTCGGCGCGGGGTTCGTTCTTCGAGGCGAAGTCTTGTGCTGTCGGTGAATTGACGCAGGGAGATCCGCGGGGAAGAAATGGTGGATTTATCCCTGCCCGTATTGCGCCCATTCAGGGCGCCAAAATTGCGTGACCGCAAACCCAGGGCGGCTTCGCTTGCCCTGGGCTAAGTTATTTCGCCCCGTTGGGGCTGAAGAGGCAGAGGGAGGAATCGGGTTGATGAGATGTCCTCAGTCCTTTGGCTCGACATGGCGCCGGGGGAGCGGCTAGGGATGCGTCCGCCAACCCATCAAGGAGGTTCCCATGGCAAAGCACCAACATCAAGACGGCTCCTTTTTTCGAGCCGACCAGTAAGAGGCGGAAGGGGTTCCCTTCCGAGACGCGCGTGAAGCGTGGAGTCCGGATCGTTCACGGAGGAAAGGAACTCCACGAACGGCTTGGCAGGAACGATCCCTGCCCGTGTGGATCGGCACGCCGGTTTCAAGAACTGCTGCATGCGGTCGGGGCGTTACGATGGTGCGCCGCGCGACGAGTACTTTCAGGGAGTGATCTGAAGTAGGGAGCGCGGGCGTGCTGTGGCCTCACGCGAAGATGTGGCGGCGGTCTGTGACCGTCGGAAGCTGGCGGCAGAAAGCCGCATCGTGAGATCATCGATTCGGATCGGATCCACGGGAATGCGGCCGATGCCGCTGAAGTGCGACGGTCATAGACGCGCCGCTACAGGAAAAAAAGCGCCGCGGGTTTCCCCGCGGCGCTCCGGTTTCCTCGTGCCGTTTCCGTTTCGTTAGCGGCGTTTGTTCTGAGTTTCTCCTCCCCAAAAAGTGTAGTTCAGC
>CBKZPU010000191.1:0-9591 GCA_966696705.1 uncultured Verrucomicrobiaceae bacterium
TGGCGGGAATCCACGATTCCAGACGAATCAATCGGGCAATTTTGAGGTTGGATTCGCAGGCCGAACGCCACCACCTTCCGCGGCGTGGACCCTGCCGCCACCGCCCTTGCCCCGCTCGACGGCCTGACGCCGGCCGAGGTGGCCGCTTCGCTCGCGCACCTGCCGGGACTGGTGTTCTTCGACACTGCAGGAAACCTGCCTGCGAGCTACGGCGCGCCGGTGTCGATCATCGCCGCCCGGCCGCGCGAGTTGATCACCGGCTCGATCCACGAAGCGGCAAACCGCGAGCGGCTGCGAGCGGCGCTGGCGAAAGGCGCCGCCTCGCCCGCACCGGACCGCGGCTTTCCGCTCGGCGGCCTGTGCGGCTGGATCAGCTACGATGGCGAGTTCGTCTTCGGGGACTTCCCGGAAATGCTGGTCCACGATCACCGCAGCGGCCGCTGGCACGAGACCGGCCGGCTTTCCGCGGAGCGTCGTCCGGCACCGATGCCGCGCCCGGAGATCGGGCCGTTCCGCGCGCTGATGGAGCGGGAATACTTCCTCGATGCCGTGCGGCGCATCCACGAGTGGATCGCGGCGGGCGACATCTACCAAGTGAACTTGACCCAGGCCTTCGCGGCCGAGGTGCGTGGCGAGCATCTCTTCGGGCTCTACGAGACGTTGCGCGAGTGCTCCCCTGCCCCGCTCGCGGCGTACCTTTCACTCGGCGGAAAGGAGATCCTTTCTTCCTCGCCGGAGACCTTCCTGCGTCTCTCCGGCCGGGGCATCGAGACGCGGCCGATCAAGGGCACGCGTCCGCGTTTCGCCGATCCCGACGAGGACCGGCGCTCGGCCTACGAACTCCAGACCAGCCCGAAGGAGATTGCCGAGCTGGTGATGATCACCGACCTGCTGCGCAACGACCTCGGCCAAGTCTGCGAGTTCGGCAGCGTGCAGGTCGCGGAAATGCTCCAGCTCGAAACGCTCGGGCAAGTCCACCACCTCGTCTCGACCGTGACCGGCACGCTGCGCGGCGAGGTCGATCATCCCGAGGCCTTGGCGGCCTGCTTCCCGGGCGGCAGCATCACCGGCGCGCCGAAGAAGCGCGCCATGGAAATCATCGCGGAACTGGAAGACGTCCCGCGCGGCGTCTATTGCGGCGCGCTCGGCTACTTCGGCTACCACGGCGAAAGCCAGTTCAACATCGTCATCCGCACGCTGGTCCGCGATGGCGGGACCCTGAGCTACCACGTCGGTGCGGGCATTGTCGCCGATTCGGACCCGGAAAAGGAATACGACGAAACGCTACACAAGGCCGCGGGCATCCGGCTGGCGGTGGAACGCCACTAAGTCGCTGGTTTCCGGCTGCTTGTCCCCGGAATGGGGGGTTGCACAAATTTGAAATGTGGACATTGTGTCACATTTCGATCCGTAAACCCCCCAGCCCATGCGACCCATCCCGGCTTTCTGTACCCTCGTGTCCCTTTGTTCGGGCTTGGCGACGGCCAATCCGGTGATCACCGAGTTCATGGCGAGCAACAAGGCCACCGCGGTGGATGAGGATGGCGACTTTTCCGATTGGATCGAAATTCACAATCCGACCACGGCGCCGGTGTCGCTGGACGATTGGTATCTCACCGACTCGGCGGCGGATTTGACGAAGTGGCGGTTCCCGAACGTGACGCTCGCGCCGGGCGAGTTTCGCCTCGTGTGGGCATCGGGAAAGAACCGCCGCTTTCCGAACCAGCCGCTGCACGCGAATTTCTCGCTGTCGGCCGGTGGCGAGTATCTCGCGCTGGTGCAGCCGAACGGCACGACCGTGGCCCAAGACTTTGGCCCGGAGTATCCGGCACAGGATGGCGATGAATCGTACGGCGCGCGCTTCCAGCGCACGGTGCTCGTCGCGCCCGGAGCCACCACACGCTACCGGGTGCCGGCGAGTTCGAGCGACCCCGGCGCGACGTGGATCCAGCCGGGATTTGCCGACGGGGCGTGGGCCAGCGGCCCGAGCGGGCTGGGCCACGGGCTGACGGTGCCCGGCATCACCGTGCGTCAGGTGTGCAAAAACGGCACCGTCGGCAATCTGGCGGATGCCGACACCTTGCTCGCGCTGCCGGCGGGCCATTCCAGCATCCTCAGCGAGACCACGGTCACCGTGCCGACCGTGAACTACCTCGGCGAAGGGTCCGACGGTCGCTTCGAGATGAACTCCTCTCCGCCGCTGGGCGCGAGCGACAACTACGCGATCAAGCTGACCGGTTGGGTCGAGATCCCGGCTGCCGGCTACTACACCTTCGCCACGAATTCGGATGACGGAGTGCGGCTGAAAATCGATGGCGTCACGCTTTTCACGGACGACACCGTCCACGGGCCGCTCGACAACTATGGCGTCCGCAATCTCACCGCCGGCCTGCACACCTTCGAGGTGGTGATGTTCCAAGGCTGGGGCGGCGACTCGCTAGAATTCTTCGCCGCGGCGGGTCAGTACTCCTCATGGAACGCGAGCGCGTTCCGACTGGTGGGCGACACCGCGGGCGGCGGGCTGGCGGCCAGCACCGTGCCGGGAGGCAGCGGCAGCTTGTTTGCAACCAACCTGCAATCGGTGATGAGCGGCAAGCCCGGCGCGTTCTTCCGCAATGGCTTCTCCGCCACCGGCCCGGGCACCGCCACCGCCCTGTCGCTGGTCACCCGCCACAACGACGGCTTCGCCGCATGGCTCAATGGCTCCAAGGTGGCCGACGACAATGTCCCGGCGACTCCCGCATGGAACTCGAATGCCAGCAGCGCGCGTTCGAATGCGGAAAGCCTGCGCCGCATGGCGTTCAATCTAACAGCCCACCTCCCGCTGCTTGCGAACGGTAGCAACGTACTCGCCACCCACGGGATGAAGAACACCGCCAATGATGGCAGCTTCCTGATCCTGCCGGAGCTGGTCGCCGGTTCATACCTTCCCACGGCAGCACCCGCGTTTTACGGCAACGACCGCGCGACGCCGGGCTGGATCAACGCCGTGCCCAGTTCGCTTGGCAAGGTGGAGGACACCCAGTTCAGCGTGAAGCGCGGGTTCTTCACCGCCCCCATTAGCGTCGCGATCACCACGCCCACGGAAGGGGCCACCATCCGCTACACCACCGACGGCTCCACGCCTTCCGCCACCGCCGGCCTCGTCTACTCCGGCCCGCTGACGATTTCCTCGACCACGGTCCTGCGCGCCATGGCGACTCGGTCCGGTTGGGAGTCCACCGATGTCGATACGCAAACGTATCTCTTCCTCAATGACGTCGTCACCCAGTCGTCCAGCGGCACTCCGCCGCCGGGCTGGCCCTCGTCCAGCGGCACGGCGCAGGTGCTCGACTACGGGATGGACCCCGACATCGTGAACCACGCGAATCCCGACCTTGGCGGACAGGCCTCGGTGAAAGCCGCGCTCGCCGCGCTGCCAGCCGTGTCGATCACCACCGACTTGCCGAACCTTTTCAATATTGGCGGTTCGCAGGGGATCTACTCGAACCCCAACAACCGCGGCTACGCGTGGGAACGGCCTGCCTCGCTGGAATGGATCAACCCGCCCGATGCCAGCAACCCGAACGGCACCAGCGAATTCCAGATCAATGCCGGGCTGCGCCTGCGCGGCGGCTATTCGCGCAGCACGGACAACCCGAAGCACTCGTTCCGGATGTTCTTCCGCGGCGAGTATGGCGACTCGAAGCTGGCCTATCCGTTGTTCGGGCGGTACGGCGTCCAAGAATTCGACCAGATCGACTTCCGCACCGCGCAGAACTACTCGTGGTCCTTCGGCGGCGACGACGCCAACACTTTCCTCCGCGAGGAATCGACCCGCCAAGCCCAGCTCGACATGGGCCAGCCGGGTTCGCACGTCCGCTACTTCCACCTCTTCCTCAATGGCCAGTACTGGGGTCTCTTCAATCTCGACGAGCGCACCGAAGCCGACTTCGCGGAAAGCTACTTCGGCGGCGACAGCGCGGACTACGACGTGGTCAAGGCCGAACAGACCGCGAACTACACCGTCGGCGCAACCGACGGGACGCTTGGCGTCTGGCAGGATCTCTGGAACAAGGCCAAGACCCACCGCTCCAGCCCGACCAACGCCAACTACTTCCGCATGATGGGCCGGGCCGCCGACGGCGTGACGCCAGCGGCCGATCCGGTGTTGTTGGATCCGGACAATCTCATCGACTACCTGTTGCTGACCTTCTGGACCGGCAACTTGGACGGCTGTACCTCCGCATTTCTTGGCAACGACCGCGCCAACAACTGGTTCGGCAGCCGTCGCCGCGACGGCAACCCCGGCCAAGGCTTCCGCTTCTTCGCGCACGACTTCGAGCACACGTTCTTCAACGTGAACGAAGACCGCACCGGTCCCTTCACGGTCGCGAACGAGTCGAACTTTTCCTATTCCAATCCACTCTTCCTTCACCAGGACCTGACCGGAAACGCCGAATACCGGATCCGCTGGGCGGACCGCGTTCACCGGCACCTGTTCAACAACGGCGCCTTCACCGCAACCGCCTGGCAGAACCGCATCAACAAGCTCGCCGGCGTGGTCGATGACGCCATCATCGCCGAAAGCGCCCGCTGGGGCGATGCGAAGGTCGCGTCACCCAAAACGCGCCAAACCTGGATCAACGCGCAGAACACGCTGCTCAACTATCTGCCGCTGCGAACCCCCGTCGTCCTCAACCAGCTCCGCGCCGACGGACTCTATCCGTCGCTCGACGCGCCCGTGGTCACGCCCTTCGGCGGCTACCAGAACAGTGGCGTGCAAGCCGTTATCAGCGGGCCATCACCCTCGACCTTGTACTACATGGCGGATGGCTCCGATCCGCGCGCGATCGGCGGCGCCGTGAAAAGCGGTGCTCTCACCTACACCTCCGCCACCACAAACGAGGCTCTCGTTCCATGGTCGGCCGCCGGCTGGAAGTATCTGTCCAACGGCAGCAATCAGGGCACCGCCTGGCGCGCCTCCGCCTTCAACGACGCCTCTTGGTCCACCGGCACCGCCGAACTCGGCTACGGTGATGGGGACGAGGCCACTGTCATCCCCATCACCGAAGTCTCGCCCGGCCAAAAGGCGGCGACCTCCTACTTCCGTCGTACTTTCTCCGCCGCCAATCCCGGCCAGATCACCAACCTCAGCGTCACCGTCGAGTATGACGATGCCTACGCCGTTTACCTGAATGGCACGCGCATCGCCGGCAACCTGCCCGCCGATCCGGCCTACAACTACTACTCCATTAGTACCATCGAGGACACCGTGGCGACCACGCAGGTAAACCCGGCGTTGTTGATCGACGGCACCAACATCATCGCCGTCGAGGTCCACCAAGGCAGTCCCACCAGCTCGGACATCAGCATGAATCTCTCGCTGACCGCCACCCGGTCGTCCACGCCGACGCCATTGTTCCTGACCGGAACCGGCGAACGCAAGCTGCGCGTCCGCGCCTTGAACGGTTCCACCTGGAGCGCGATGACCGAGGCGACCTTCATGCTCGATACCGACCCCGCCTCACCGGCGAACCTGGCGATCTCCGAGATCCACTACCACCCGGCCGATCCATCAGCGGCAGAGATCACCGCGGGCTTCGACGACGCCAACGACTTCGAATTCATCGAGCTGCTCAATACCGGCAACCGCCATGTCGATCTCGATGGCGTATACTTCTACGGCGCGGTGAGCTTCAATTTCACCGGAGCCGCCACCGGCCGCACGCTCGCACCCGGCGCGCGGGTGCTGGTGGTCGCCAACCGCGATGCCTTCCAGCTCCGCTATGGCAGCGGCCTGCCGGTCGCCGGCCAGTACTCCGGCCAGCTCAATAACGCTGGCGAGAACCTGGTCCTCTACACGCCCGGCGACAGCGTGATCCGCAGTGTGGAATACGACGACGTGTCCCCGTGGCCGGCTGCAGCCGATGGCATGGGCGTGTCGCTCGTCCGCCGCCATCCCGCAGAACCGGATGGCGACAGCGATCCCGAGGGCTGGGCGGTCAGCGGCGCGATCAGTGGCTCGCCGGGTGACGCGGACTTTTTCGCGCCGGGCACCTTCGACTCCTGGGCCACCGGCACGTTCACGCCGGCTCAGCTCGCCTCATCTGCCACTTCCGGCCCCTCCGCCGACCCGGATGGCGATGGTCGCACCAATGCCGAGGAGTACGCCTTCGCCACCCAGCCGCTGGTGGCCGACCAGCCGGAGGCCGCCTTCACGTGGAGCACGGTCGGCGAAGCCAGCCATGCCGCCGTGCGCATCCGCCGGCCCGCGGGAATCACCGATATCCTCTACGAACTCCTCGCCAACGACGACCTCGAGGGCGAATGGACCGTGATCGGAAGCACCGCCGCGGAAACGACTCCGCTTGCCTTCGGCATCGAGCACGCGGTCTTCCGCGACGCGTCACCGGCCAACACGACAAAGAAATTCCTGCGCGTGCGTGCGACGTGGCAGCCATGACGCGCGAGGCCGAAGCGCAGCGCCCTGCTCCTTGACACATGCGGCGCGCAAGGCGTCCCATGCAGGAATCAGCGTTTCCGAAAAAGTCATGGGATGGAGCCGGCGACCCCAAGTGTGGATCGCCACGCTCATCACTTGCGTGGCAGCGGGCTATTGGGTGGCGCGAGCGGAAACCCGTGAAGAGGTCCGCAACGAGTCTATGCCCCACTCCGTTGCACGGGAGCACGGCTACGATTCTTCACGCGAGCGACCTCCGACGGCCGCGCGATCTCAAAAGGCAGCTTCCGAGTCGGTCACTTCCGGATCATGGATGAGGATTCCCGTGTCCTGGATGGAGCAGTGCCGACTCAATGTCACCGCGGACAAATTTCACGCCCTGCTAAAGTTGGACGACATCGAAGCCAGCAACTTGAACCAAGCCGCCGAGCAAGCGATGGAAGCAGCGAGGCTGGAGCAGGCGGCGGAGTTCATCGGCCGGGTCATGAAGGAAGACGACACGCTCATTCTCCGGGCACTCTCCGATGAAGAGATCCGCTCCCATGTCGAGGAGGTGGTTTCGACCCTGCCCGACAAGCTGTCGGCTGCGGAAAAGGAGTTGGCTGGCTTCCTGATGGAGAGAACACTCAGGGAAAAGTATGGTCGTGAATTGGAGGTGACGTTGGCCTTCACAGGCCAGCTCACCATAAGCGATCTCGGCAGCAAATCCGACCGTCTGTTGGGGTTCCACTACGTGGTGCGACCGACCAGTCCGCAGGACGGAGCCTCACCGATGCACCACAGTGTGGGCGACTCACGATTCGATTCCCTCAAGGTCGATCCATCGGTCAACAATCAGGGAAGGAACCCGCGAGATCGATGAAAGCACTCCTTTTGCTGATCGTTTCTGGCGCAACCGCCTTCACCGGCAGCTTTCTTTTCTTCAGGTCGGCGCAGGAAGCGGCCCCTTCCGGCCCTGCGCGCCCGCGCACGGCAAGCAGCGACCATCGATCCAAAGGAGATCGTCCTGAATCGGCAATTCGATCCAGCACCGGGCCGGATCTTCCTGTTAGAGACGGGGCTACTACGACCCTGCTCGTGCCACCACAACTCGTCGAGTCGCTCGACATCAGCGCGCTCGATCCCTTCAGCGGCGAATTCACTGCGGATTTCAAGGAGTTGCTGGGCCTCAATGATCAGGAACTCGTGGCGACCAAAGAAGCCTACGACACCTATTTCAGGGCATTCAGTGAAATGGAGCTGACGCTGGCGACGGTCGTGTCCACGGAGGAGAGGGCAGGCGACAGGCCCGGCGAGGAGCGGCTCCGGCGATTCGCAACGGTTCGCATCGAACCCGCAGGCGATCGCTTGGCAGGCGAGCTACAAGGCATGCGGGAACGTCTGGTAGCTCAACTCGGCAAGCCGCGGGGACTTGCCGCCACTTCCATCATCAGCCATCAGCTGGGTAACAATGGCAAGGGCGGAGAAGTCGTCGGCTTTGCGAGATACCTTGGTGAGGAGAAATACCGCATCGACATCACTGGTGTCGGCGATCACCGGCTCAGCGCTGGGCAATTCGTGAGTGGCCCGATCTACGACAATCCCAGCTTCGCGGACTTCGCGCGATACCGTCACCTCGACAAGCTGATCCGGAGATGAGGTGAAAAGCACTCAAGATCACCCGGCCGTTACTACGGCAAGTTCCGTACTACCCAAGATCCGCCACTCGCCCTCGCCGAGGTCGTGGGGAAGGACGAGGCCGCCGATCGACACGCGTTTGAGTTCCACCACGTGGTTGCCGGCCGCGGCGAACATCCGCCGCACCTGGTGATAGCGGCCTTCTTCCAAGGTAATCCGCGCTTCCTTCTCACCGAGCACCTCCAGCGCCGCGGGCAAAAGTGGCTTCTCCTCGCCACGCAACACGAGTTCGCCGCTGGAAAAGAGCGCGGCCTCATGTCCCTCCAACGGCCGGTCGAGCGTGACTTGGTAGGTCTTCGGCACGTGATGCTTCGGGCTGATCAAGCGGTGCAGGAGCTTGCCATCGTCGGTCATCAACAGCAGCCCGGTGGTGTCCTTGTCGAGCCGGCCGACCGGGCTGAGCACCGGGTTTCGCAGGGCATAGCGTGCCGGTAGCAAGTCGTAGATCGTGTCGCCGGGGTCATCCGTGCTGCATGTGTAGCCGGCGGGCTTGTGGAACATCAGCGTGAGCGGCGCGGGTGGATCGAGCGGCTCGCCTTTGAAGAGGATGTCGGCATGCGGCGGAAAATCCTTCGCGCCGAGCACGCGGCCCTGGAGGTCGGTCACCACGCCTTTGCGCAAGTAGCCTTCCACTTCGCGGCGCGAACCGTAGCCGAGGTTCGCGAGCAGTTTCACCAATTTCATCTGCGGATATCGTTCGGGGTTCCCATCCGCTTCTCGGCGAACAGCAGCTTGTAGGTCGAGTTCTCGACCGGCTTGCGCCAGACCAAGCCGAGCGCTTCGAGTTCGGGCTCGTACGGAAGTTGGCGATTCGCCACCAGCAGCAATCGCCCGCCGGTGCGCAGCGCCGCGGCGGCGGAGCGGAGAAAGGTCTTCCCTAACAACAGGTCGGTCGCTTGCCCGGTGTGAAATGGCGGGTTGCTGACGATAACCTCGTACTTGCCGGGCACCCCCGCGGCGACGTCATGCCAGTGATACTCGAAGTTGCCCTCGCCGAGGTTCTTCCGCGCACAATCCAGCGCCCGCGCGTCCGCCTCGAACAAGTGGATCGCCTTCACGCCCGGGTTGGTCCCGGCCACCGCCTTGGAAAGATACCCCCAGCCCGCACCGAGATCGGCCACCGTGCCGCGCAGGTTCTTCGGCAGGTTCGCCGCGAGCAAAGCCGAGCCGGGATCGACGTGATCCGCGCTGAACACGCCGGCTTCGACAAGGAATCCATCGACCTCCCGCGGTGCCCCCAGCGCGCGCCACTCGGCGAGCAGCTCTTCATCCCAAGTGCCATCCTTCACCGCGTGAAACGCGCGGCACTTGTGCTTCGAGAGCGAGCCGACCTTGCCGGCCGCTTTCTCCAGTTCCTTCTCAAATCGCTGCGCTCCCGCCGTGTTGGCCATCGCCACCACCAGCGTGCCTCCGGCTTCTAACAAATCATGCGCCTTCGCGAACGCGGCCAGCGTCTCGTCCTTCGACTTGCC
>CBKZPU010000192.1:0-9407 GCA_966696705.1 uncultured Verrucomicrobiaceae bacterium
ACAATCTCATAGCTCCGCTTGCGATCCTCGTGGCGGTAGAATCCGGAGTGAATGATGAGCTCGTCCGCACCGGTGGCGGCGACGACTTCCTCCAGCTTCGCCTTCACGGTTTCCGGTCCGCCGATGATGGCGGCACCGAGATGCTCGTCCACCGCGGCTTTCTCCGCCGCACTCCAGCGGTAGTCCATCGTCAAGACCGGTGGCGGCACCGGGATCGGCGCGTGGCGGATCAATTGCAGGACCATCTGCTGGACCGAGGTGGAAAGATGGCGCGCCTCTTCATCCGTGTCCGCGGCGATGACCGGCAGGCCGACCATGGCGTAAGGCTCCGGCCACGCGGCGGAGGGCTGGAAGTTCTCGCGGTAGATCTTGAGCGCCTGATGCAGCAGCCGCGGCGCGAAGTGGGCGGCGAAGGCGAAGGGCAGGCCGAGAAACGCGGCGAGCTGCGCGCTGAAGGTGCTGGAACCGAGCAGCCACACCGGGACGTTCGAGTTCGCGCCGGGGATGGCCTTCACCCGCTGGGCGGGACGCACCGGGCCTAACAGCGAGATCAACTCCTGCACTTGGTCCGGGAAATCGTCGGCCGCGGTGGGATCGCGCCGCAAGGCACGGGAGGTCGTTTGGTCCGTGCCCGGCGCGCGGCCGAGCCCGAGATCGACGCGGCCGGGAAACAACGCTTCCAAGGTGCCGAACTGCTCGGCGATCACCAGCGGCGGATGATTCGGCAGCATGATGCCGCCGGAGCCGACGCGGATCGTGGTGGTCGCCGCCGCGACGTGGCCGATGAGGACCGCCGTCGCGGCACTGGCGATGCCGGGAATGTTATGGTGCTCCGCCAGCCAGAAGCGCCGATAGCCGAGCGCTTCGACGTGGCGGGCGAGGTCGGCGCTGTTGCGGAAGCTGTCCGCGACTGTGCCACCTTCCACCAAGGGCGAAAGGTCGAGCACTGACAGGGGGATGTCCGCGAGGCGCTTCATGGACGTGGAAGGGGAACAACGGAATCACCCGAAAATACGCGAAATTTGAAACAGCCAAGAAGAGAGAATGAATGGAGCGGGATACTGGGAGCGCGGGATTTATCCCGCTTGGATGGTTGGTTCGCAGGGCCCGTGAAGCGGAATGAATTCCGCGCTCCCAGTGATCTCAGGCAGGCTGGCCAAGTTCCTCCAGCGTCGGGTAGTCGAGGTAACCCTCGCGGCCGCCTCCATAAAACTTCGAGGCATCCGGCTCATTGAACGGTGCCTCAACGGCGAGCCGTTCCACCAAATCGGGATTCGCGATGTAGAGCCGCCCGTAGGAAATGGCGTCGGCTTCGTTCGCGGCGAGGAGTTGCGCGCCCTGCTCCTTCGTCAGTTCCTGGTTCGCGATGAAGGCGCCGGTGAAGGACTTGCGGATGGTCTTGCTGACGCGTGGATCCGCGCCGAGCGGTTCGCGCACGAACAGGAAGGCGATGCCGCGGGCCGTGGCCTCGCGGGCCACGAAACCATAGGTGGCCACCAGATCGGAGTCGTCGTCGGGATTCGGCGAGAGGTGAAGGCCCACCCGGTCCGCGCCCCACACCGAGATCGCCGCATCGACGGCCTCGAGCATGAAGCGCGCGCGGTTCTCGATGCTGCCGCCGAAGGAGTCGGTGCGCCGGTTGATGCGGTCGTTGAGGAACTGGTGTGGCAGGTAGCCGTTCGCACCGTGGATTTCCACGCCGTCGAAACCGGCGGCCAACGCGTTCTCGGCAGCCCTGCGATAGTCCTCGATGATGCCGGGAATCTCCGAAAGCTCCAGCGCGCGCGGCGTGACGTAGGGGCGCTGCGGGCGCAGCAGGCTGACGTGCCCCGGCGCGGCGATGGCGCTGGAGGACACCGGCAGCTCGCCATTCAAATAATGCGGATCGGAGATGCGGCCGACGTGCCAGAGCTGGGCGATGATGCGTCCGCCGGCTTCATGCACGGCCTTGGTGACGAGCTTCCAGCCTTCGACCTGTTCGGCGGACCACAGGCCCGGCGTGTCGGGATAACCGACGCCCTGCGGCGAGATCGACGTGGCCTCGGCGAGGATCAGGCCGGCGGAACTACGTTGCCTGTAGTACTCGGCCATCATCGCGTTCGGCACGCGGCCTTCGCTGGCGCGGCAACGGGTGAGCGGGGCCATGACGATGCGGTTGGGCAGTTCCCAGGCACCGATGCGGACGGGTTGGTGAAGCGAGGACATGGATATCGATTTGTGGTGAGTTTCAGAAGAGGCTGTGGAGCAGGCCGCCTTCCGCGCGCAGGGCCGCGCCATTCGTGGCGGCGGAACGCGGGCTGGCGATGTAGGCGACGAACGACGCGATCTCGTCGGTCTGGATGAAGCGGCGCAGCAGCGAGTTCGGCCGCATGGTGGTGAAGAACTCCTTCTCCACTTGCTCCGCCGGCTTGTTTTGATCGCGGGCGAGATCCTTGACGAATTGCTCGACGCCTTCCGACCAAGTCGGGCCGGGCATGATCGTGTTCACGGTCACGCCTGTGCCGGTGGTGAGGCCCGCGAGGCCGCGGGAAAGCGAGACCTGCATCGTCTTCGTCACGCCGTAGTGGATCATCTCCGCCGGCACGTCGGATGAGGACTCGCTGGAGATGAAAATGATGCGGCCCCAATCGCGCGCCTTCATCTGCGGCAGGTAGGCGCGGCTGAGGCGCATGCCGCTCATGAAGTTGGTCTCGAAGAAGCGATACCAATCGGCGTCGGGGATTTCCTCGAACGGCTTCGGCTCGAAGATGCCGAGGTTGTTGACGAGGATTTCCACGCCGGGAAATTCCGCGGCGATCCTTTCGCATTCTCCGGCCTTGCCGAGGTCCCCGGCGAAGCCCTCGAGCGTGGCCCCGGGCACTTCGCCGCGGATCGCGGCGATGGCTTCATCCACGCGGGCTTGGGTGCGGCCATTGATGATGACGCGGGCGCCTTCCGCGGCGAGGGTCCTGGCGATGGAAAGCCCGATGCCGGCGGTGGAGCCGGTGACAAGGGCGAGTTTGCCGGTGAGTTGGAGGTCCATGGCGGGGTGGGACGGGCTGGTGGTTTGTTGTTCGAATTTCGTCGAACTTCTACGCCCGCTTTTCCCGGCGTCAAATTTTTATTTCGACGATTGTCGAACTATCGGGCGGTGCTACCTTGCGGCGCAATGAAGCCCTACACCCATCCGATGCTGCGCGACGTCACCCTGCCCATGGTGATGCAGGCGCTGTCGGACCCGATGCGCATCGAGATCCTGCGGACGCTGATGGATGCCGGCGAACTGGCCTGCGGCGACATCCCGCTGACGATTTCCAAGGCGACGGTTTCGCATCACTTCGCCGTCCTGCGCGAGGCCGGGCTGATCGTGACCCGCACCGAGGGCACGCGCTGCCTGAGTTCCGTGCGGACGGAGGAGTTGGAGGAGCGTTTTCCGGGACTGATCGACCTCGTGATGTCGGAAAAACCGAAGAAATCCGGGAAGAAGAGGAAAGCGTGAGCACTCGTAGCCACCGGTGCTTTTCGGACCGGCGTTTTTTGGTGCGTCGTGCGGGAAGCCCGCTAGCTTGGCAGACGCTCCATGAAAACCTTCACGCTTCAAGTCAACGGCCAGCCCCGCACGGTGGAGGTGGCCGAGGACACGCCCCTTCTCTGGGTGCTGCGCGATCACCTCGATCTCGTCGGCACGAAATTCGGCTGCGGCATGAGCCTGTGTGGCGCGTGCACGGTGCACCTTGATGGGCAGGCGGTCCGCGCCTGCGTGACGCCGGTTTCCGCCGTCGGCGAGCGAAAGATCGTGACCATCGAAGGGCTCGCCGCGAACGGCAAGTTCACCGCGCTCCAACAGGCGTGGTGCGATCTCGATGTCGCCCAGTGCGGCTACTGCCAGGCCGGCCAGATCATGTGCGCCACGGCCTTGCTGAACGAGAAGGCAAGCCCGACCGATGAAGACATCGACGCCGCCATGTCCGGAAACCTCTGCCGCTGCGCGACCTACAAGCGCATCCGCCAAGCCATCCACACCGCCGCCGCGAAATGAACACGCCCTCTCTCGATCGCCGCGGATTCTTCCGCGTGACCGCCCTCGCCAGCGGCGGGTTCTTGCTCGGCTGGAATGCGGAGGCGGCGGAGGAAGCCGCTGCCGCTGCCGCGTTTTCGCCGAATGCCTTCATCCGCATCACCCCCGAGGGCCTGGTGACGATCTTCGCCAAGAACCCGGAAGTGGGGCAGGGGGTGAAGACCTCGCTGCCGATGATCGTCGCCGAGGAACTGGAAGTGGCGTGGGAAAAGGTGACGGTGGAGCAGGCGCCGGTGAATCCCGCCGCCTTCGGTCACCAGATGGCGGGCGGCAGCATGTCCACGCCCTCGAACTACGACAGGCTTCGTAGAATGGGTGCGATCGCCCGCACGATGCTGGTCGAAGCCGCCGCCAAGGAATGGGGCGTTTCTCCGGACGAGTGCGAGGCCGTGGCCGGTGAAGTGGTCCACAAGCCAAGCGGCAAGAAGCTGGCTTACGGCGCGCTCGCCTCCGCCGCGTCGAAGCTGGCGGTGCCGGACGAGCGCTCGGTGAAGCTGAAGAAGGTCGAGGAGTTCAAGCTGTTGGGAAAACGTGTCGGCGGGGTGGACAATCCGAAGATCGTCACGGGGCAGCCGCTGTTCGGCATCGATCAGAAGCAGCCCGGGATGAAATACGCGGCCTATGTCCGCTGCCCCGTTTTCACGGGCAAGGTGAAGGAGGCGGATCTCGATGCGGTGAAGAAACTGCCGGGCGTGATCGACGCCTTCGTGATCGAGGGCACGCGAGACCACTACGGTCTCTTGCCCGGCGTCGCGATCATCGCGATCGACACGTGGAGTGCCTTCAAGGCGAAGGACGCGCTGGAGGTTTCGTGGGAGTCGGACGCCAAGGAGAGCTTCGCCGGGCATGCCAAGAAGGCGGCCGAGGTCATGCCGGGCCAGGGCAAGGAGATCCGCAAGACCGGCGAGCCGGACTTTCCCGATGACGGCAAGACGGTCACCGCGGAGTATCACTACCCGCACCTTTCCCACGCGAATCTGGAGCCGCAGAATTGCACCGCGGTCTTCAAGGACGGCGCGCTGGAAATGTGGGCGCCGACGCAGAATCCGGGCTCGGGCATCGATGGCATTTCACGAGCGCTGAAGATTCCGAAGGACAAGATCACCGTTCACATGACCCGCATCGGCGGTGGCTTCGGGCGGCGCTTGATGGGCGACTTCATGGTCGAGTGCGCGGCGATCGCGCAGAAGCTCAATGGCACGCCGGTGAAGCTGACGTGGACGCGCGATCAGGACCTCGGCCACGATTACTACCGCGCCGGTGGCTGGCATCGCTTCCGCGGACGTGTCGATGATGCCGGCAAGCTCGTCGCGTGGGCCGATCACTTCGTGACCTTCGGGCTGAACAGCGACGATCGCCCCGGCAATGGCGCCGACCTCAGCGGCGACGAGTTCCCGAGCCGCTTCGTGCCGAACCTGTTGCTGGAGCGGACGATTTTCCCGAGCAACACGCCGCTCGGTTGGTGGCGTGCGCCGGGATCGTGTGCCTTGGCGTGGGCGATCCAGAGCTTCATCGATGAGATGGCCCACACCGCGAAGAAGGATCCGCTGGAGTTCCGCTTGGAGCTGTTAGGCGAGGACCGCGAGGTGCCGCCGGGTGGTGGCCGCGGCGCGCCTTACAATGCGACCCGCATGAAGGGCGTGCTCAAGTTGGTGGCCGGGAAATCCGGCTGGGGCGAGAAGCTCGAGAAGGGTCGGGGCCGAGGCATCGCCTTCCATTTCAGCCATCTCGGCTATGTCGCGGTGGTGGCCGACGTGACCGTCAGCAAGGAGGGCAAGCTCAAGGTCAACAAGCTGACCGCCGGCGTGGATGTCGGGCCGATCATGAACCTGAGCGGCGCCGAGAACCAGGTCGAGGGCTCGATGATCGACGGCCTGAGCGCCGCGTGGTTCCAGGAGATCACGGTGGAGCAGGGTGCGGTGCAGCAGAAGAACTTCCACGAGTACCGGCTGCTGACGATGAAGGACGCGCCGCAGGTGGAGGTCCACTTCGCGAAGTCGGACTTCCCGCCGACGGGCTTGGGCGAGCCGGCCTTGCCGCCGACCGCGCCGGCGATCACCAATGCGATCTTCGCGGCCACGGGCAAGCGGGTGAGAGCGTTGCCGCTGGCGAAGCAAGACCTGAGCTGGAGCTAGCCTCGCGCGCCTCCCGCACGGTGGAGTTTCAGAATGGAAACAACGAAACGAGCGAAACGAACGAAATGAGAAAGAGCGGGAAGCGAACCCATCGTGAAGCGCCGTTCGCCCATGGATTCCCGGCTTCAAATTCCGTTCGTTTCGACAATTTCGGTGTCATTCTCTTTCGAACCGGCGTTCGCCGCTGATCCCATGAACGACTGGCCCTTCCTCTTCGACTTCGCCCGGCAACACCGGGGCGGCCGGCTGGCGCTGGCCACGTTGGTGGCGCGCGAAGGCTCGAGCTATCGCCAGCCGGGAGCGCGGATGTTGATCGCGGAAGATCTCTCGTTCTGTGGCTCGCTCAGCGGCGGGTGCCTGGAGGAGGGGATTGCGAACACGGCGCGGAAGGTCTTTGCCGAAGGGAAACCCCAGCGGATGGAGATCGACACGCGTCCGCACTTTGGCTGTCCGGGGAAGCTCCATGTGCAAGTGGAGGAGATCGCGCCGGAACTGATCGAGCGGATCGAGTCGGAGCTGCGCGCACGGCGGAGCTTGCTGCTGGTGACGGACCGGCAGGGCACGCGTGTCGCCTCGGGAGAGACGGGGGAGTTGTTAGAGAAGGTGGTGCCGGCGCCGCGACTCGTGGCAGTCGGCTGGACGCCGGACATGGAGCCGGTGCTTGGCTTTGCGGCGGCGCTGGGCTGGGAGCGGCATCGCGTGCTGCGCGATCATCGCATGACCGGCGACACGCCGCCGGTGGCGGGCGAGAGCATCCATGTGCTGGCGGCGGAGGACATGGTCCGCGCCTTTCGTCCCGATCCCGCGACGGCGGTGCTGGTGATGACGCATCACCTCGCCACCGACCTCGCATTCCTCCGCGAGCTCCTGCCGGCGGGCTATGGCTACATCGGCTTGCTGGGCTCGAAGCGGCGGCGCGAGACCTTGCTGGCGGAGCTGGGCGAGCTGGGTTTGTTGGAAGATCCGGCGGTGACCGAAAGGCTGCATGCGCCGGTGGGCTTGGATCTGGGCGGGCATCATCCGGCGACCATTGCCTTGGCGATCGTGGCGGAGATCCAGGCGGTGCTGGCCGGCGCGAGCGGAGGCTTCCTGCGCGACAAGACCGGGACGATTCATCCGCAAGCCATGTCGTTGGGATGAAGACCGGTGCCGTGGTGCTGGCAGCGGGCAAGGCGAGCCGCTTTGGCGCGCCGAAGCAGTTGCTGGAGATCGAGGGCGAGACCTTGATCGATCGCGCTTGCCGCACGGCATTGGAAGCGGGCTGCGAGCCGGTGCTGCGGGTGCTCGGGGCGCATGCGGATGAGATTTTGAAGCGGCCGTGTCCCGGCGGTGTGGGGACGTTCGTTCACGCCGGATGGGAGGAGGGCATGGGAAGTTCGTTGGCGGCGGGAGTGAGTGATTTGTTAGGGCGCGCGCCGGAGCTGGATGCGGTGCTGGTGATGCTCGCCGATCAGCCGATGGTGACGAAGGATTTGTTAGAGGAGATGCAGCGCCGGCTTTCTGAAGCGAGCATTGTCTTGTGCGATCACGGCGAGGCGACGGGGCCGCCGGCTTTGTTTGGTTGGCAGCATTTTGCCGAACTCATGGCCTTGCACGGTGACCGCGGGGCGAAGGCGGTGGCAGCGAATCACCAGCCGGTGCTGGTGGCATTCGCGGATGCGGCGTGGGACATTGATTCGCCGGAGGCGTGGGAGCGGTTCTTGGCGGCGGTCGACGCATGACGACCTCGAATCATGAAAGCCGGAGGCCCTCGGACTGCTGCGATTCTTCGCAGCTTTCGAATGCATCGTGCGGCTGGCTGTTCTCTTGCTGTGAAGCGATCCGCGAAGACCGCTGCACTCCCTTGTGGATAGCCGACTCCACCCTTCACTCAAAAGCTGCGAAGAATCGCAGCAGTCCGAGGGCGGCTGCGCCGCGGTCATTTGTTAGCCCCTCACGCGGTCACTCCTGCGGCCGCCAGGTCGGGGCGAGGATGGCGGTGATCTCCAGGTGCGTCTTTCCGTCCGCGTGCTTCTTGCGGGCGAGTTGCAGCACTGCCGGAAACGGACGGCCCCATTCGGTGGCGGCGGCGAGGGTCTTGTGGAGGTCCGATCCGGTCGGGACGAAGCCATACTGGTCGCGCTCGGTCATCGGCGGATCGATGCGGAAGGCGGTGAGCTTGTCGCTGCCGGGAAAGGGAGCGCCGAAGAAGTGAGTGTTTCTCACAAACAGGTGGAAGGCTCCGGCATCGCTGCCCTCGCCCGCGGCGAAGCGGCGGAAGTGGTCGTCGCGGAACTCGACGAAGCTTTCCCAATCGACCTTCCAGCCGTCCGCCGTCTGCACGACGACGACGGGGAATCCCTTGGGATAGGCTTCGGTGCCGACGAGGTAAGTGAAAAGCGGAGCGCCTTGTCCGGGGTCTTCGTGAGAGTTGGCTAGCGCAAGCGAAAGCGCGGTCGTCGGGCCGTCGGGGGTGTCGGCATGGTAGGCCTCCATCTTCTTCGTCACTCGGTCGGGATGGAGCACGTGCTTGGCGCGCGATTGCCAATCGGGAGCGGCCAGGAAGGCTTTGAGCGCGGCTTCCGGAGCGGCGGTGACCTTGACCGGTGGCGGCTCCGGTTCGGTCGGCTCTTTATCTTCAGGAGCCGGCGGTGGGATCCGGAGAGGCGGTTCTACCGGAGCAGGCGGCGGGGCGGGCGTTTGCTCCGGCGGGAGCGACGCCACCGGAGTCTCGGCGCTGGGCTCGGCCTTTGGGGGTGGTGAAGACTGCGGCGGAACGGAGGCTTCCGGCGGGCGAACAGAAGAGGAAACAGGCGGGACGCTCCTCAAGGCGAGACTGTAACCGGCGATGAATCCGGCCGCCGCCGCCAGCGTGGAGAAGAACAGCAGCAAGACCATCACCCACACCGGACCGATGCCCGGCGACGAGGCCTCGGCAACAGAACGCGCTTCCCGTGCAGGCCGGGCAGGCTTCGGGGCGTCCGGCGGCGGGACGTCGGACGGCGATGGAGTATCCGCTTTCGGGGCGGCTTGAGGCTCGGGTTTCGGAATCGGTTCCGGCGCGGGGTCCGGGACCGGCGCGGCGGCCGATTGCTCGACGCAGGTGAACGGCGAGCGCCTGGGCTCCGGTTGGGGTTCCGGTTGGGGTTCCGGTTGGGGCTCCGGTTGGGGCTCCGGTTGAGGCTCCGGTTGAGGCTCCGGTTGAGGCTCCGGTTGAGGCTCCGGTTGAGGCTCCG
>CBKZPU010000193.1:0-9321 GCA_966696705.1 uncultured Verrucomicrobiaceae bacterium
ATTTTCCCGCCACTTTTGCGGAACCGGCTGGAGGTTCCTGCTCCGGATGCACCGGCATGACCCCGGGCGAAAAGGATCGGATCGCGAGAAGCTTGTCGCGGTCCAGTTGGCCTTTACTGCCTGTTTCCTCGAGCCGCTGGCCGGGCGATGCCACTAAGCCCCCGGTTTCCCGTGCCCGACGAAGGCGCCGAAATTCGCCTTCTTGAGCTGGGCGGCGGCGGAGTCGCTGATGCCGATCAACAAATTGTGGAGCGGGCACGGCTCGCCGGTGCCGCAGTAGCCCGGACCGAACGGACAGGCGCTGGGATCACGGTGGCCTTCGAAAAGTTCGACCACTTCAAACAACGTGATCGCCTTCGGCTCGCGCGCCAGCCGGTAGCCGCCGCCGGGGCCGCGGGAACCGTGGACGAAGCCGGCTTGGGACAGCACCGTGAGCACCTTCGCCACCAACGGCTGGGACAGGTTGCGCGACCCGGCGATCTGCTGGGAGCTGAGCTGGACGCCCTCCGCGTGGCACTCCGCCAGCGCGCTCATCGCGGCCACCGCACAGCCGCTCATTTTTCCGTAGCCGAACATCAGGAATTCCTTTGGCTTGCTTGGCCGGAAAAGACCGGGATCGCAACCTTCAAAAGCAGGGTGTACACTATCAGCCCGCCCGCCCAGATGCCGGCGGTGACTTTCCACTCGGTGGCGCTGGGCAGGTACTCGACCCACTCGTGGAGCGTCGAGGGGATGAAGCCGGGGATGATCAGGCCCATGCCCTTCTCGATCCAGATCGCGATGAAGGCGAGCGCGCAGGCGACATCGAGCGTCCGCAGGTGCTCGTGGATGCGCGGCCGCAGCAACAACACGGCGGCGATCACCATGAAGGCGGCCGAGGTCCAGATCCACGGCACCAGCGCATGGCGGCCGTGATGCCCGAAGTAGAGGTACTTCGCGGAAGTCCCGTGCGAGCCGCCGGTGTAAAACGACGTGAAGACCTCGGACACCAGCATGATCAGGTTGATCAGGATGGTGATGCGCATGATGCCGGCGAGCGTGCGGATCGAGCCCCCGGCGATCTTCATGCTCGTCATGCGCCGGATGATCTGGAGCACCACGATGATGAAGGCGGGTCCGGCGACGAAGGCGGAGGTGAGGAAGCGCGGCGCCAGCAGCGCGGTGTTCCAGAACGGCCGCCCGCCGAGGCCGCAGTAGAGGAAGGCGGTGACGGTGTGGATCGAGATCGCCCACGCGATGCTTAGGAACACGAACGGGACGTACCACTTGCGGTTGGGCTTCTCTCCAAGGAAGCGCTTGTAGAGCAGGTAGCCGCAGATGTGCAGGTTCAGCAGCAGGTAGCCATTCAGCACGATCACGTCCCAAGTGAGCATCGACACCGGCCAGTGGAACTTCCCGACGAAGGGCATGAGGTGCCAGAAGCGATCCGGCCGGCCGAGATCGACCGTCACGAACAGCAGGCACATCACGATCGACGCGATGGCCAGCAGCTCGCCGATGATGACCGTGTCGTGCATGTCGCGGTCGTGGTAAATGTAGGCCGGGATCACCATCATCACGCCCCCGGCTGCGAGGCCGACGAGGAAGGTGAAGTTCGCGATGTAGAGTCCCCACGAGACATGGTCGGTCATGCCGGTGACGCCCATGCCATCGCGGACCTGCACGGCCCAGGCGTGGGTGCCGACCAGCGCGATGCAGGTCAGCACAATCATCCACGCGTAGAACAGCCAGCTCCCCTCGGTGGCCAGGCGGAAGGCGAGGCGGAGGAACTTCAGGTAGCTGGTGGCGTGGAAGCGCGCGTCGTGCGGCGGCGCGTCGGCCACGGTGGACGGGGTGTCGTTCATGGCGGGGTCACTCGTCGAAGAAATAGAAGAAGCTCGGCTTGGTCCCCAGTTCCTCCTTGAGGACGAAGACCCGCTTGCTGTCGATCACCTTGCGGATCTCGGAGCCGGGATCGAGCAGGTTGCCGAAGACGCGCGCGCCGGTCGGGCACGCCTCGAGGCAGGCCGGCATGCGGCCCTCGCGGGTCCGGTGCAGGCAGAAGGTGCACTTTTCCATCACCCCCTGCGGGCGGATGCGGTTGCTCAGGTAGGACTGGTTCGGGTTGATCTCGTCCTTCGGGATCACCGGCTTGGTCCAGTTGAATCGCCGCGCGTGATACGGGCAGGCGGCCTCGCAGTAGCGGCAGCCGATGCACCAGTTGTAATCGACGACCACGATGCCGTCGGCCTCCTTCCACGTCGCCTCGACCGGACAGACATCGACACAGGGCGGGTTGTCGCACTGCTGGCACTGCACCGGCATGTAGAACTTGTCCGGGTGCGGCACCGGGTGGTCGTAGTGGACATTGCCCTGCTCCATGTCCATCGAGCCCTTGGTCATCTCCAGCACGCGGATGTACGAGTTGCCGCTGGCCCGGTCGTGGTTGTTCTCATGATGACAGGCCTCGGCGCAGCGCCGGCAGCCGATGCAGATGCTCAGGTTGAGCGCGTAGCCGAACTTCACGCCCTGCTGCGGGCGATGATCGGAAATGGTGACGTCCGCGCCGTAGTGCTGCTTCGCCTCGCGCTCGAGCCGCTTGATCACGATCTCGAGGTCCAGCTTGGTCAGCTCGCGGTAGTGCTTTTGCAAGAACTCCTCGACCGAGGTCTCCTCGCGCGTCCAGTGGGCGAGCGGGGAGAGCGCCTTGGCGAAAGCCGCCGCGCCAAGGGTGGCGCCGGCGCCCTTGAGCAAGTTGCGCCGCGAGAAGAGCTTGTCGTCTTTTCCCCCGCCCTGGCAGCCGCAACCGGATCCGCATCCTCCTGATGATTCGCTCATGGTTTGTCGGGGTTCATGGGTGGGCGCCGGCATGCGGCATGACCTTCTCGCCGCGCACCGTTTTCGGTGGGAAGACCGGCATCACCTGCGGATAGGCCGGATGATGGGGATCGTGGCAATCGGCGCAGGTGTTGCGCGTCCGCCCGCCGCGGGTGAGGTCCCAGTGGCCCTGCATGCCGCCGTGGCTGCCGTTCTGATAGTCCCGGAACTGCGGGCCATGGCACTGCGCGCACAGCATCATGCTCTCGGAAAACGCCAGCGCGCGGCCGTCGGCCTGCTTGAGCGTGTCGTAGTCCTTTGCGTTGTGGCAGCTCAGGCAACTCTGGTCGCCGTGGGCGAAGCTGAGCCCCTGGTGGAAATCCTTCAGTGCCTCGCCACTACGAGTCTCGTAGTACGCCTCGCGCGTGTCGTGACAGGTCGCACAGCCGACCATCACCGGCTTGCCCGCGGCATCGACTTGGCCGCTATCGACCAGTGGCACTCCGGCCGGCGTGCGAATCACCACCGGATGAACGGTGGGGGACGGCGGACGCGCCTCAACGACCCGGCCGGGTTTCAGGTCATCGCGGGCGAGCCACGTCCACACCAGCGCGCCGACGAAGCCCAGTCCGATGACGGCGATCACACCGGCAAACGCGATCTTGCCAATTCGGGTTCCTCCTGCCATGCGTGATAGGACTCGTGGATTCAGTTAGGCCGTCACCCGGCCTGCTCCTTCATGGAGCTAACGGACTGGAAAATGCCGATCAAGAAAAACATACTGTTTTTTCTTGAATTGGAAAACCACGGCCCGACTCTCGCAGCGCAGCCATCCCGATCCCATGCCCGTCAACGGCCTCATGGTCACGCTTTCCGCCGATCCCGAGCGCGCCTCATGGGCGCTCGGCATGATCGGCGGACACGATGGCATCGAACTCGGCGAACGCCACGACCGCTGGCTGGCGGTGGTGGCGGAGACCCGCGACGACCGCGAGGCGCGGGCGCTGCACCAGTGGCTGGAAGAGCTGCCCGGCGTGGACCAGGTCGGTGTGATCCTGGTCGCCTTCGATGAATCCCAACCTTGAACCGAGATGTCCGATTTCGAACGCCGCTCCTTCCTGAAGGCCACCGCGCTCGCCGCGGCCAGCGCCGCCGCCCGCCAGCGCGCGGGAGCCGCCGCCGGTGATGCACCGGGCGACACCATCCAGTGGAACAAGGCGCCCTGCCGCTTCTGCGGCACCGGCTGTCATGTGAAAGTCGGCGTGCAGGACGGCAAGGTGGTCGCCATCGCCGGCCATCCCGACGCGCCGGTGAACAAGGGCCTGCTCTGTGTGAAGGGCTATCACGTCGGCGGCATCCTTTACGGGCAAGACCGGCTGAGATACCCGATGGTGCGCCGCAATGGCGTGCTGGAGCGGATTTCCTGGGACGAGGCGATCGACCTCGCCGCGCGCAAGATCATGGAAGCGCCGGAGCAGTTCGCCATCTACGGCTCCGGCCAGTGGACCATCCCCGAGGGCTACGCCGCGCTGAAGCTGATGAAGGGCGGCCTCTCTAACAACCACATCGAGCCCAACGCCCGGCTGTGCATGGCCTCGGCCGTCACCGGCTTCCTTTCCACCTACGGCGTCGATGAGCCCGCCGGCTGCTACGACGACCTCGACACCTGCGACGTGCTGATGCTGTGGGGCAACAACATGGCCGAGATGCATCCGGTGCTGTTCTCGCGCTTCATCGACCGGCGCTCGCGCGGCGAAAAGGTCACGCTGATCGACCTTGGCACGCGCCGCACCCGCACCACCGAGTTCGCCGATCATTTCATGGAGTTCCGTCCGCAGAGCGACCTCGCGATTGCCTGTTGCATCTATCAGCAGCTCATCGAGCGCGGCGCGTGGAACAAGGACTTCGTGGAAAAGCACTGCGCCTTCCGCGCCGATGCCGACCTCGCCAAGCCGACGCTCGATGGCGTGGCGATTTCCTTCGACGAGTTCAAGAAGCGCGTCGCCGCCTACACGCCGGAGCACGTCAGCAAGATCTCCGGCCTTCCGGTCGATCAGCTCCGGCTGTTAGGCGACCTTTTCGCCGATCCCAAGGTCAAGATCACCTCGACCTGGTGCATGGGGATGAACCAGCACACCCGCGCCACCGCGATCAACCGGCTGGTCCACGGCATCCACCTGCTGAGCGGGAAATTCGGCACGCCCGGCAACGCGCCGACTTCCCTAACAGGACAGCCGTCGGCCTGCGGCACCGCCCGCGAGGTCGGCACGCTGTGCCACACCTTGCCCGGCGGCCGCCTGGTGGCGAATCCCGAGCATCGCAAGCAGTGCGAGGAGCACTGGAAGGTGCCCGCCGGCCGCATCAAGGAAGTCCCCGGCCACCACACGGTGTTGATGTGGGAAAAATTCTGCACGCCCGCCGACAAGGGCGGCGACATCCGCACCATCCTCGTCCAATGCACCAATCCCGGCCAGTCGCTGCCGAACCTCAAGAAGCTATTTCAAGCCAAGCCCGCGGGGAAATTCCTTATCGTCTCCGACGTCTATCCGACCGCCACCACCGAGCTTGCCGACCTGGTCCTGCCGGCCGCGCTGTGGGTCGAGAAGAACGGCGTCTATGGCAATTCCGAGCGCCGCACCCAGCAGTGGTTCAAGATGGTCGAGCCCCCCGGCGAAGCGCGCGAGGACCTGTGGATGACCCTCGCCATCGCGCGGCGGCTTTACGAGCTCGGCCATCCCGGCCTGAAGGACAAGGACGGCAACTTCCTCTTCCGCATCGCCGATGACGCGAGCAACGAGATCCCGGTGTGGGATTACGCGCGTTTTCACGACCTCAATGTCGATCGCGTGCTCTACGAGGACTATCGGCCGCTTACCCATCTCAAGCACAAGCACGTCGCGCCCTATGACGAACTCGCGAAGCACACCGGCCTGCGCTGGCCGGTGGTCGAGCAGCCCGACGGCACGTTTCGCGAGACGCGTTTCCGCTTCGCCGAGTTCGACGATCCCTTCGTAAAAAAGGGCAACGGCATTGAATTCTACCACTCGCCCACCCACGACGGCCGCGCGCAGATCTGGTTCTGCCCCTACGAGCCGCATCCCGAGGAGCCGGACGACGAGTATCCCTTCTGGCTGTGTACCGGCCGCGTGCTCGAGCACTGGCACACCGGCACCATGACCATGCGCGTTCCGCAACTCCGCGGCGCGATGCCGAACGCCTACGCCGAGCTTCATCCGGACGACGCCGCCGCCGCCGGCATCGCCAATGGCGACAAGGTGATCGTCAGCACCCGTCGCGGCGACCTCGCGCTGACGGCTTGGCTGAATGGCCGCGCCCGTCCGCCAAAGGGCAGCATCTTCATCCCGTTCTTCGACGAAAAGCGGCTGGCAAACCTGCTCACGCTCGATGCCTTCTGCCCCATCTCGAAGGAGCCGGACTACAAGAAGTGCGCCGCCCGCCTCCGCAAGGCCTGAGCAAGCCATGGACAGCCACGACATCGAAGCCTACTTCCACCAGCACCGCCGGACCCTCGCCGTGCTGTTGACCGCGATTTCGATCGCGGCGGTGTCGGGTGTCTTCATGGGCATGCGCCAGACCGAGGCCGACACCACCGCCGAGTCCCGCGCCGCGGAGAATCCCGAGCCGGCGGTGACACCGCACCTGCCGGTCGCGCCGCGCTACGGCGAGATCCCGGAGTCGCAGTGGCTTGCCAACCGCGACTGGAACTTCACCTTCAAGAACCTGCCGCACGTTCCCACCGATCGCTCGCCGCAGGTGCCGCTCGATGCCGACCAACTTGCCGTCGCATTGAAAGCCCGCGCCGAGCGACGCGCCTACGATGGCGCCCCGCCGACCATCCCGCACGAGATCGACCAGCTCAGCGTCGCCGCCTGCATGAGCTGCCACTCGACGGAGTCCACGCTGAGCATCGGCACCAAGCGCCCGGCCACCATCAGCCATCCGTATTTCTCCAACTGCACGCAATGCCACGTCCCGGCCAATGGCCTGCGCCGCTTCACCGAGGCGGAAAACGCGCGGCTCGCCGTCGCCAATTTCTTCCAAGGCCGCACGCCGCCCGGCCTCGGCACCCGCGCCTATGCCGGTGCGCCGCCGACCGTCCCCCACCCCCTGTGGATGCGCCAGAATTGCATGAGCTGCCACGGCCCGGCCCGCGAACACGCGATCCGCACCTCCCACCCGTCGCGGCAGAATTGCCTCCAGTGCCACGCGCCCGATGCCACGCTCGACAACCGCGAGCGCCTTTCTAACAGCCCGCCGCCCGCCGTTGACCCGTGAGCCCGCGTCCCGTCAGCCGCCGCGACGTGTTCCGCGCCTTGTTCGGCCGCCGCCATGAAGAACCACCGTCTCCCGTACCGGCGGAGCCAAGTCCCCCACCCCCGCCCGCACCGGCCATCGGCGAACTCGCGCTGATCCTCGACCGCTTCTGCCTCGCCCATCAGGGAAGCTTTTGCTCCGTCTGCGTCGAGCGCTGCCCCGAGCCCGGCGCGATCGTCACGGAGCAAGGCAAGCCGCGCGTGGTGGCCGACCTCTGCACCGGCTGCCGCGTTTGTCACGACGTCTGCCCCGCGCCGAAGAAGGCGATCTTCTTCGTCGCCCGCAAGCCGCGCCCGGGGATGATCGGCAAGACCGTCGCCGAAACCGCGCCCCCTGCGGACGAGGGTTCTCCCGGAACCCACGGTTGCGGCGAACCTTCCGACAGTTGAAGGAGGGTAACGGGCGTGAAACGAAAGCGCCCCCGCCGGAACGCGTCCGACGGAGGCACCAATACCCGTTTGTTTACCCGGAAAAATCAGGACTTCCGCCGGCGGCGCAGGGCCAGGCCGGCCAAACCAAACCCGGCGAGCAGCGCCGAAGACGGTTCAGGCACGACCATGACGGCGAGACTTCCCGACGTGAAATACGCGGAACGGCCACCGCCGATATCCATCGCGTTCTCCTCCCCGAAATTCGCGATGTTGCTGGAGTCCAGCGTGAAGTCGCCCTCGACCAAAGTGTGGAGGCCGAGCGCGGCGAGACTCACGTCGAATCCGACCAGGTCGTCGAATCCGAAGCCGCCGAAGGACAACGTGCTACCGGATGCAAGCGCGAGCTTGCCGAGCGAGAGGTCGAGCTTGCCGCCGTCGGCGATCGTCAGATTGCCGCTCAAGGTGCCGCCGTTGGCATCCCCCGCGCCGATAACGCCGGTGCTGGACACCGTGGTGCCGCCGCTGGCAGCAAGCGCTCCGCTGATGAAGAGCGTGCCCGCCGAGACGCTGGCGGCCCCGACGCTGTTGCCGGTGCCGGTCAGGTTCAAGGTGCCGGTGCCTTCCTTGTCGAGCGTGCCCGTGCCGGAGAGGTTCGCGCCGACGGTGATGTTGAAGCCGGCGCTATCGATGTTGGCCCCGCCGGACTGGACGCTGACGGTGGTGTTCGCGCTGATGAAGTTGCCCTCGTTGCGCACCGCACGCAGCGTGCCGCCGTCCAAATTGAGGGCGCCGCTGCCGGCGAGCGTCTCCACCCGGCCGGTGCGCAGGACGCCGCCGTCCAAGTTGAAGGTCCCGCTGCCACCGGCATTTTCCCCGAGCACCGTCTTGTTGGCGTCGTACCACGTGCCGCCGGATTGGTTCACCACGCCGGTGCCGCCGCCGGCGCCGATGGTGGAGAAGGCGGACGCGTTGGTGGTGCCGGAGTTCACGTTGCCCCCGGTCAGGTTGTAGGTGCCGTTGCCGCCGCTGCCGATGCCCACTACCATCCAAGCGCCGGTCGAAACGGTGCCGGAGGATTGGGTGAAGGTGTGGCTGCCGCTGTTGCCGATGCGGATCTCTCCGGCGGTGGAAATCGAGCCGCCGGACATGTCGCTGGTCGCGCCGTTGCGGAAGTTCGCATTGCGCGCGGCGGAGATCGTGCCGCTGAAGGTCGAGACCGCAAGGTTCTGAAGATCCGGACTGCCGCTCGAGGTGCTGGCACTGGTGGTGGTCAGGCTGCCCGCGCCGCTCACGTTGAGCGCTCCGGAGGCGCCTCCGTTACCCACGATGCGGGTCACGTTGACGCTCCCGCCGTTGATGTTGATCGTTCCTTGGTTGAAGCGGATGTCGGCGTTCGAAACGAGGGAGCCGCCGCTGTTCACGTTGAGCGTTCCGGTCCCGCCGTTGTTGCCGACCAACATCCAGGTGCCCGAGGTATCCAGCGAGCCCGCGTTGTTAATGTCGAGCCGGCCGGAGTTGCCCGTCCCGTCGCCGATCCACAGGTCGTTGCCGCCCACGGTCGAAGTCTTCGTCACCGCGGAATTGATCTGGGCGTAGTTGCCGGTGGCGATGTTGATATAGGCCTTGGTGTTGGTGCCGGGGACGCCGGCGGACCAGTTCGCGGGATCGGTCCACTCTTGGCTGGCGCTGCCGGTCCATGTCGTTTGGGCATGGGCATTTCCGGCCAGGCCCACCAGAATGGCGGTTCTGAATAATTGGCTTCGCATGGGTAGGAGGTCTGATTGGGTTCTGCTCGCGGCCATCGGGGCACCGGCCCGGG
>CBKZPU010000194.1:0-9221 GCA_966696705.1 uncultured Verrucomicrobiaceae bacterium
GCTACACCGACACCGGCCTGGCCGACGGCACGACCTACTACTACGTCGTCACCCCTGCCGACGCCTCGGGAGACGGAGCGAACTCGACGGAAGTCTCCGCGCTCACCATTCCCGCCGCTCCGCAAAACGTCATCGCCTCCTCGAGCGGCGGTGAAGTCTCGCTCGGCTGGGACGCATCGACCGGCGCAAGCGGCTACGACGTGCTTCGCGCCACCAGCCCCGGCGGTGCCTACACGACGATCGCCACCGGTGTGACCGGCACGTCCTACGTCGACACGACGGCGCTAGCCGGCACGACGTATTACTATGCCATCGCCGCCACCAACGGCTCTGGCTCCAGTGCCAGCAGCACCGAGGTGAATGCACTCACCGCGCCCGCAGCTCCAACCGGCCTCGCCGCCACACCGGACAACGCGCAGGTTTCCCTCCTCTGGAACGCCTCCACCGGTGCGGCAACCTATGACGTCCTCCGTTCCACCACGAGCGGCAGCGGCTACACCAGCGTCGCCACCGGACTCACCGGCACGAGCTACATCGACACCGGACTCACCAACGACACTGCCTACTACTACGTCGTCACCGCGACCAACACCGGCGGAACGAGCGCGAACTCGAATGAGGCAACCTCGACACCCGTCGCCCTGCCAAGTCCGTGGGCAACCTCCGACATCGGCACAACCGGTGCCACCGGCAGCGCCAGCCGCAGCCCAAGCGGAGTCTTCACCGTCACCGGAGCCGGCGCGGACATCTGGGGAAGCAGCGATGCGTTCCGCTACGTCTATCAAACCGCCACCGGCGATTGCGATATCACCGCACGGGTCGTCACCCTGCAGAACACGCACAACGCCGCGAAAGCCGGCGTGATGATCCGCGAATCGCTGACCGCCAACTCACGCCACGCGATGACGAACCTCACTGCGGTCAACGGACTTGAATTCCTGCGGCGCACCAGCACCAGCGGCTCCACTTCCGGCGTCTCGGTCTCCGGTTTGTCCGCTCCCTACTGGGTGCGCTTGGTCCGCTCCGGCGACAACTTCACGTCCTACCGTTCCTCGGACGGGGTAAACTGGACGTCGGTTGGCTCCGTGACCATCTCGATGTCGACGAACGTTCAGATCGGCCTGCTGGTCTGCAGCCATGTCAACGGCACCCTCTGCACGAGCACGTTCGACAACGTCATGGTAACCCCCTGACCCGCATCAGTCCCATGGCACCCCTCGCGCCCGATCACGGGAATCGCCCATCCGCCCCAGCCAAGCGCCGCTGGCTCCTGGCTGCGGGAGGGGTGCTCACGGTTGCCGGAATCGGCGCTCTTCCATTCAGCGAAGAGCGACCGCATCCGGCATCCAACACCCAACACCTTTCACCTCAGCCGTCACACTCCACCCGGAGCCTCTCATCCCCGGATCGCCGGTTAGAGCGCATCGTTTCTCCTGGCGGAAACGCCAAGGCACGCGCCGCCCGTGAGGTCCCGTGGTCCGAGGAGGAAAAGGAACAGCTCCGCATCCGGGCGCAGAACGACCCGCGCGGATTCGGTGAGTGGGCGGCCACCCTGCCCGCGGGAGCAAACCGCCGCTTCGCCCTCGATTCCGCGGCGCTCGCTTGGGGAGCCAGCGACCCGTCATCCGCTGCTGCTTGGGCCGGGAGTCTTTCCCGTGGAACCGAGCGCACACAGGCCCTGACGCACATCGCCAGCGAGGCGGTGCGCCGCGATCCGCATCTCGCTCTCGAACTCGCCTGTTCCCTTCCCGAACCAGCGATGGAAGACATCTTACCCCGAGCCGCAGCCGAATGGGCAGTGACAGAACCCGTCGCCGCGACCGAGTGGGCCAGCCGGATTTCGAGTGCCTCTCTACGCGCCGTAGCCCTCGCACGGATCGCCACAGCCTGGAGCGAGCGGGATCCCGTCGCCGCCGCCACCATGGTATTGCAGGACCTCCCCGCCGGCCGCCTGCAGGCCGACACCATCATTTCCATCGTCCAGCGCTGGGCCCAGCAGTCGTCCGCCGACGCCACTGACTGGGTGAACCAGTTTCCCGATGGAGACCTCCGCAACGCAGCCATGGAGTGCCTTGCCCAGGCTGCGGCCGGAAAGAAATAATCGAACGTCCCCAGTTCCGCCACCGGCTTGGTCAGCGCGCCAACGTGGCGGGATAGGGAGAAACTTCCGCCGCGCGGAGCTCGGCGCCGTTGACGGTTTGCCGAAGGCCGAACACGAGCACGTTTTTGCGGCCCTCGCCGAAGTTCAGCCAGCACTCGGGCAGGTAATACTCGCGCTGCGGGCCCACCTCCCAGTGGCGGCCGATGTCGTGGCCGTTGAGCCACATGAAGCCGTTGCCGGAAGCGTCGAGCAGGAGACGCCACGGGATGGAGGCGGCCTCGGGCAGCTCGAACTCGATCCGATACCAGGTGAGCAGGCCGTCCCGTTGGCCTCGGGGCTGGATGCCGTTGCCTTTGCGCGCGATGGCGTGCTCGGTGTCGAGCGAGACCTTTTCCCATTCTTTCGGGGCGAAATCGGGGCGAGTCCAGCCGGCGGCGACACCGCCGAGGTCGAGGGCGACCTGCCAATCGAGCGGCTTGGCGATCGCCGTCTCGTCGGCAGCGAGGCCGGCGCGCCGGACACCGCTCAATTCTTCCATCGGGATGTAGCCGTGCTCGTGGCCGATATTTTCGTAGAGCAGCACGATCTCGTTTTCGCCGGCGCGGGTGAGGCCGCCGATGTCGAAGCGGTTGTCGAACTCGTCGGGCCGGATCCGGTCGAACGAGAGCTTCTTGTTGCGGGTCGCGGCGGCGGCATATTGCTCATCCGGATAGAGGCGGCCGGCGAGGCGGCCGTTGACTTGTGCGGTGATGAGATCGCGGCTGAAGGAGTTGACGAGCAGGCGGCCGAACTTGGCGGCGTCGGTCTCCGAGAGGGAGAAGCGGGCGCGGTAGAGCACGTAACGCTGGTCGCTCACGCCGAGCTCGGGCAGCGACTGGTCCGTCGGCAGCGGCTTCCACTGGCCGTCGAGCGGGTCGGGGCGCTTGAGCGCGGAGGCGATGCGCACCGGCGCGGGCAGAGGGGCTGGTACCGGGACGTTCTGCGCCTTCGGATACCAGACGCCTTCGGCCGGAGTCTTGCCCGGCGGGATGACGAGCACCTTGGTTCCGAGATCGGCGAGGGAGTAGTCCACCTCGAAGGGCGGGATCGTGGCGGTGCCCGAGTCGCCGCCATTGGTGCGCATGAGCACGCGATTTCCCTCTTGGTCGATGTTGTAGATCGGGCCGGCGGGACGGGTGATATTGCCCGGGACGATGGTGACTTTGCCGGAGACCGGGTTCTTGGCGTCGGTGTTGTGAAGGAAGACGAAACGCGTGCCGTCGGTAGCGACGCGAACGCCGCCGAAGAGCGAGGCGGGCGCGCCTTGAAGTTCGCAAGGGCCGCCCTCGGCGCGGACCAGGCGCGCCGCGTGGTCGCGGACGAATTCGTTCACGCCTTTCGCGGCGTAGTATTTCGGGCTGAGCGCGCCCCATTCGCGGATGGCGGCGTTGTAATCGTAGGTGGTGGTCTGTCCGCGCGCGCCCCAACCGCCGAAGTGGGTGCCGCCGGTGAACATATAGGGGTTGAGCCCGGTCGCGCCGCCAAGCAGGGACATCCAGTGGATGGCGTTGAAGTGGCGCGCGTCGGAGTAGTTCTCCTCGCTCAGGCGGTCGCCGACCAAGGAAAACCAGCCGCCTTGCAACTCGGTGACGAACCCGGGGGCGTACGGCTGTTGGGCGCGCAGGGACATCATGCGCTGAGTGCAACCCGGAGCACCGTCGAGGGCGACGTAGTAGTTGTCGCTGTCGAAGACCTGCGAGAGCACGGGATCGCCGCTGCCACGGCACTCGCGCGTCAGACAGGTGAACATCGGCACATCCACGCCGGCTTTTTTCACCGCGCCGAAGAGGGCGTGCAGCAGCTTCGGTTTGTCGGGGGCCTTGTGGTAATCGTATTCATTCTCGATCTGGACGAGGATGATGCCCTTGGCCCCCTTCGGCTTGCGGGTAATCTGCTCGCGGGCGAAGACCCGGCACACGGCCTCATACCAGTGGACGCTCCACGCGATGTGCGCGTCGTCGGCGCTGCGGAGCCAGAATTCCTTGCCCGTCCAAGGATTGAACTTCGCCAGCCAGCGCGGATAGCCTCCCCCACCCCATTCGGCGCAGATGAAGGGGCCGGGACGCACGATGGTGTAGAAGCCGAACTCCTCGTGCGCCATCTTCAGCCAAGCTTCGAACTCGGAGAGATCGATCTTGGAAAAATCATCGAGGCCGGAGGGCAGGTCACGTTCGTGCCAGTTCCACGGCACGTAGGTTTCGACGGTGTTGAAACCGGCGTCCTTGATCTTCTGGAAGCGGTCGCGCCACAGCTCACGCGGGGTCCGGTAGTAGTGGAACGCGGCGGAGGACAGAAAGAAGTCCTGGTCTTCGATCTGAAAGCAGTGGCCGTCGTAGCGGATGCGCTCGGGGTGCGCGAAACGGGGCGTGGGCGGGTCGGAGGGAGTCTGGGCAACGAGACTCGAGCAGCCCACGGAAAGGGCCATGCCGGCGAGCAACCGGCGCATCCATGTGGCCGGTCTGCAGGGGTGAAGCGGGGGTGTTTTCATTTGATGCGAACGTGATGGATTGATCACAGCTTTAAGACGCCGCAGGGGCGTGAAGCTCATTTCAACTCCCCGTGGAAGCGGAGTTCCGAGACATTGCCGTGCCAGTTGTTCCGATTGAAAATCCGCAGGTAGCGATAGGAATCCCCCGTAACTTTCATTTTCAGGTGCTGCCAATCCTCCGTCGGGAAAGCTCCCTCGGTGAGGGTCGTCCAACTCTCTCCGTTGTCTGACCCTTCCACGACGGCACCGGCGAGCCGACCGCGGAATTTCGGCCGGGCCATGGCTTCTACACCGGAAAGCCGGACGCCCTTTGTTTCCCCGAAGTCGAACACCAAATAGGCCCCGGTGCCCAAGCCCTTGTAATTGAGTTCCGTGAAGGTGTTGGGGTTGTTGTCGAACAAGGAATCGAGCATCCGTTGCGAGTGAGTGGCCTCCTTGCCGGTATTGGGGTCGATGAGCTTCACGACTTTCGGCACATCCCGGATCAGTTTCGACTCATCGATCAAAATCAGGCGGGAACCGTCCGTCGTGACATAGGTCGTATCGGCGGACGTTCCATTCTGACGTCGATAGTCGATCGAGAATCCCACGGGGCCGGGCTTTACCTGGCCGGGCCGCATGACGGCCTCGGCGACATAGGTTGAAGCGCCCGCTTGTTTCACCGTGGCCTCGATGCCCTGAATGCGCACGCGGACGTTCTGGATCGGCTCACGAGCCTGGATCTTGACCCGCACCGGATCTCCCATGACAACCCGGATGCCTTTCTGCTTGTCCGAGCTCAGCGAGACGGACTCCAACTTGTTGCCGGTTTCGTGGCGACGGCCGAAAATCCGCATCTCGGACGGCTCGAATATTCCTCCGCTGTGTTTCTGGACACGCAGGAACCTGAAGGTCGAATCGCGCAAGCCGTCTGCTGCCCCGATCCTCGTCAACTCCGTGGATCGCCGCGTGGGTTCGGAGGTAAGGTCCGTCCAGTTCCTCCCATCATTGGAGCCGTGGTATCTGACTCTTTCGACACGGTCTTCGAAGTTCACCCGGCCTTCCATCGCAAAGGCGGTGGCGGAGAACTTGAAGTCCGGCCCGAAATCGAAGTCGTGGAGGCGGTCTTCCGCCAGGTAGAAGCCTACGAAGGTGTCGTCATTGCCGTCCACCAGCAGGCTCATGGCTTCCGTGCCGATGTTCGCGGAAACGACCATTCTCGGAAAATCCATGCTGCCATCGGGCAGCAAGGGCGTCAGCGGCTCCAGGGCATCGAACGCCTCCTTGAGCTGGACCAACATCGAAAAGAATTCCGTGTCCGAAGCGGTTTTCAACGACTTCAACGCCCGCGCATGAAGGGCCTGGCAACGCTCCATTGAAGCCTCGACATACACCGTGTTCGGATCATGCCCGGCCTTGATTTTCTCCAAGGCTCCCGTGCGATCCGCAAGCACCTGGATGATCACTTTTTTCGGCGTGATGATGGTTTCGTCCGCAGCCTCCACGACAAACACGCAGTCCTCGGTCTTGGTCGGATTCCATGTAAACGCGCCGGTTTCCGGGTCCAGAACCGCCCCTTTCGGTTTGTCGAGACTGCTGTATGCGATGCGCTTGTTCCCGCCGGGGCTTGTGACGGAGAAATCCAGTCGAACCGAAGCGCCGGCATAGGCCACGAGATTCAGAGGCGCATCACCCGAAGCGAAAACTGGAGGCCGTTTGTCCGTCTTGCGCTGCAATTGGTCGAAATCGACGACTGTTTCGGGCAGTCCCTTGACATTGAAAAAGGCGATGTCTCCGAAGCGCTCGAGCGGACCCATGGTGTAGAACACATACCGCCATTCGCCCTGTGTATTCGGAAGCAGCCACGGTTTTTCAAAGCCGGACATCTCCACCTCCGCAGCCCCCGTCGTGCGGATGCGCAGGCCGACGGTCTTTTGATCGGTGGCGCAACTGAGAATGGAGAGGCGCGCTCCCGCGGGAGAGGCATGCACCCGGACGAACGCAATGTCGCCTTCGTTTTTGACGAAAGACTTCTTTGTGAGGTTCGCTGAACGGAGTTCTACCTCGACGTTGGCCGGTTCCTGTTCCGAGGGCGGGACCCGCAAAGCCTCGCCGCTGGCCTCTTTCGGGAGATAGAGCCAGTCATAGTCGTCGCTCACAATCCGCTTGAGGAAGGTCTCGTGGTAATAAGGCGCCTTCTTGGACAGATCGACGCCCATTCTATGGGTGTAGTAATAATAGAGGTCCCACATCCTGTGCTGGCGGATGCGGCCCCGGTAGTTGTCGGCGATCCGGGGGTAAATCTGACGAACCGTCCCGTCCGGAGCGATGTTGGACGGAGTGGGAATCCAAGGCGTGTCGTAGCCGAGCATGAAGCGGCAGAAATGGTCGGCCGCCGCGAGGATGCGATCGTTCAGAAATTCGTAGGGACCGACGGCGTCTGGTGCCTTGGAGGGGGTGCCGTCCACCGGATCGACTTTGGTTCCTTGCGAGTTCAGGATGCGGGCGATCGTGGTGAAGATCGTCATGTCGTCGCCCGCGTGGGCCTGATCGCGTCCCATTTCCGTGATCTGGACTTGAGGATGAGCGACCTTCTCGCCGGTAAGCGCATCCGTGTCCACCAGGCGGGCCAGATCCTGGATGGAGAAACTCGAGCCCTTGTTCGGACCCTCCTTGTTCACGGTGAAACGCTCGACCCGTTTCGCAAAGTCCTGCGGATCGCTTCTGAATATCGCCCCCGCGATGGCCGGCGCATAGGCAAAGCCGTTCTGGTTCATGAACCAGCCGTTGTAGTCGAAAAAGTTGGTGACGCCGGGAATGACAAAATTTTTAGAGAACGCCGCCGTGTCTTCTTCCGTCCAGGCCAGCTCCCGATTCGGCGAATCCATGCCGCGCAACAACTCGGCGACCATGATCATGTCCTTGAACGCGAAGGAGCAGTGGATATAGACCTCATTGTAGGCCTTGAACTTCGCGGGGTCCATCTTCGACCACAGGCGGACGATGCGCATCGCGTTGGCGCGATAGGTTTCGTCGCCAGTGAACCAGTACATCAGCGTTTGCCGCAAAGCCACGTCGGAATCGGTCTTGAGCCGCCCCTCGACGGCTCCGTTGGCGAAGGCATCCATCTCCGGCCGGGTGGGGTCCGCCTTGCTTCGATTCGCGCTTGCAACGTTCTTCGAGGATCGGGGACTCGACGCGAGTTTGACGAAACCGGAATACCAAGGGTCCCGCTTCGCCAGCACCTGGGCGCGGACATCCTCCAGCATCTCCTTGTTCAGGCCGATCCCCGGATGCACGAATCCGTTCACCTCGGCTTTCCGAATCCGCGCCTTCTCAGTCGCCTCGACTGGCGATTGCGCGGCGGCGTGCGATACCAACCCGGCAACCAGCACGCATGCGACTCCCCATGCCCATTTTTTCATGATTCCTAACGCGACGTTGTTCCTGCCGCCTGCCCCAAGCAGCAGATCGGCCGTTCTGTCGAAAAAAGGAAAATGGACGGAGCCACCACCGAGTCGAACGCGTTTGCCCTTGTGCGATTAAGCTGCCGCACTAATCGTCCTTCGTGAGCGAGCCTGATGACCCAACGCCGGTGCGACCGGAGGAAACAACCTCGCCGGGAGCGAGAGTCACGATGAAGGACATCGCACAAGAGGTGGGCGTCACGAGGGCAGCGGTGTCGCTCGCATTGAAAAACCACCCGTCCATTTCCGAAGCCCGCCGCCAGCAGATCCATGCCGCGGCCGAACGCTTGGGCTACCGGCCAAACGCCATGGCGACCGCGCTCGCCCATCACCGGCACCAGTCCCGCTTTCATCCGGTGCAGGCCGCGCTCGCCCTCATCAACACCTATCCGGATCCCACAACACTACACGCCCAACGCTCATTCGAGGATTGCTGGCGGGGAGCCACCATGGCGGCGGAGAAATTCGGATACCGCCTGGAAGAATTTCCCGTGAACAAGAAGCAGCCGCTCAAGCGGCTGGAGCGGATCTTTCTCACGCGCAACATTCGCGGAATCATCATCGGACCGTTGCCGCCCGGAGAGTCCGGTGTGAACTGGGAGTCGTTTGCCTGGAACAAATTCTCGGCGGTGCGCTGCGGATTCCGCGAGCAATCACCACCCTTTCACTACGTCACCAGCGCACAAGCCACAAACACGATGCTTGCCTTCGATAAAATGCGCGAGCGCGGCTACAGACGCATCGGATTTGCCGGATACTGGGACAAAGCGCGAATGTTTGGCGGGGGCTTCCTTTGGTCGCAACACGAACCATCGTTGCGGTCTCGCGTGGCGCCGTTTCTTTTCTCGAACGAGACGCCAGAACTGAACCAGCAACGCCAGTTTGAACAATGGCTCAAGAAAGCGAAACCGGATGCCATCCTTACGGACAGCCTCGCGGCGCCAATCATGTTAGAAAAAGCCGGGTATCGGGTCGCTGAGGACATCGGGCTTGCAGCGACCAACGTGCGCGACATGCCCGTGGATGCCGGGATTGACCAAAACCCCGAGGAAATCGGCCGGGTTACCACCTTGGCGGTAATCTCCCTCATCCACGCCAGCGACCTCGGCAAACCGGAATTCATTCGCGAAATTCTAGTGCGAGGCAA
>CBKZPU010000195.1:0-9074 GCA_966696705.1 uncultured Verrucomicrobiaceae bacterium
AGTCGCCCATGGTGACTTGCTGGACTCCGACAAACTCGGCTGGCTCGAAATCCTCTTCGTCTTCCAAGCAAAGGGTGATGGCTTCGCGAATCCGGATATCCAATTCGTCGAACGAACGTGCCTGGGTATGGCAGCCGTGGAGCGAGGGCACGCTCGCGACAAGCCAACCTTCGGCGTCCCGTTCGATCACGACATTGAATTTCCGCTTCATGTCTGGATTCTAGCGCCTTTTGAGAGGCTTAAAATGATTCACTTCGACTTCTTCTCGCTCACCACGTGCACCCCGTGCGGATTGATCCGCGAAACATACACTTGGTTCCCCAGCGGGATGGCTGAAAAGACCTTGGAGATGGCGTCGCCGACCTTCTTCGCGGACTCCTCGCCCTCGCACAGGGCGAAGACGCTGGGACCGGCGCCGGAGATCGAGAAGCCGAGCGCCCCGGCGGCGAGCGCGGCGCGCTTGGCCTTGTAGAATTCGGGGATGAGCTTCTGGCGGCGGGGCTCGGCGATCACGTCGTGGATCGAGCGGGAAATCAGGCCGTAGTCTTCCTCGATGATGCCGCAGAGCAGGCCGCCGAGATTGCCGATCTGCTGGGTGGCATTCACCAGCGGGATGTCCTTCGGCAGGATCTCGCGGGCGACCTTGGTGAGCACCTCGATGTCCGGGTGCACCACCGCGGCCCACAGGTTCTTCGGGGCGGGGAGCTGGGCAACGTCGAGCTCGTCATTGCTGCGGATGAAAACGATGCCGCCGAGCAGGCAGGGGCCGACGTTGTCCGCGTGCCAGGCGCCGTCCGCCGAGGCCTCGCCGGCCATCGCGAAGGGCAGGAGCTGCTTTTTCGAAAGCGGTTCGCCGATCAGGTAGTTCACCGCGTAGGCACCGGCCACCGCGGAGGCGGCGGAGGAACCGAGCCCGGAGCCGAAGGGCATCTTCTTGTGGATCTCCATCTCGATGCCGCGGTCGGTCATGCCGAGGTGGCGGAGCAGGTCGAGGGCGGCCACGCCGGCGGTGTTTTTCTCCGGGTTTTTCGGCAGCTTGCCCTCGTCGCCGGTGATGGCGGTGATGTGGAGGCCGGGCTTGTCGCAGTGGCGGACGACGATCTCGTCCCCGGGGGCGTCGATGGCGAATCCGAGCACGTCGTAACCGCAGGCGACATTGGCAACGGTGGCGGGCGCGAAAACGCGGACTTCCTGGATGGCTTCCTTCAGCATGAGCGCGGGGGAGGTAGCAGCCGCGGCCCGGCAGGGCGAGGGCGAATATGGTCAGTAATGCGCAGGGTGACCGGTGACCGGTGGAAAGGCAGGGGAAGTGCCGAGTGATCACTGCTCACTGATCACCCGGCACTTGTAGCACCACTCGGCACTTGCATCCCGGGTCGGTTCCGTCGTCCCCTCCCGCCCATGCAGGTCGGCATCATCATGGGCAGCACGTCGGATTGGCCGACGATGGAGCACGCCGCGCGCACGCTGGAGGAATTCGGCGTGGCGTGGGAGGCGGAGGTCGTCAGCGCCCACCGCACTCCGGACAAGCTGTTTTCCTACGCCGAATCCGCCCGTGGCCGCGGCCTGAAATGCATCATCGCCGGGGCTGGCGGGGCCGCCCATTTGCCCGGGATGACCGCGGCCATCACCGATTTGCCAGTGCTCGGCGTGCCGGTGGAGTCCCACGCGCTCAAGGGCATGGACTCGCTGCTGTCGATCGTCCAGATGCCCGGCGGGATCCCGACGGCGACCTTCGCGATCGGCAAGGCCGGGGCGATCAACGCCGCGCTTTTCGCGGTGGCGATGCTGGCCGGGGAAGATGGCGCGCTGCTGGAAAGGCTGCAGGCCTTCCGCAAGAAGCAGAACGAGACCGTGAAGGCGGCGGAGCTTCCCGAATTGCCGGACGTGAACTTCGGATGATCGTGGCTTTCGGAACAACGAAAGGGACGAAACGAACGAAAAGTTCGAATCGGATTCCTTCTTTCGCTTGTTTCGCCCTTTTCGTTGTTTCCCATTCTTTCCCCGCGAAGTGACAGAGACTCCCATCATCCCGCCGGGCTCGGTGCTCGGCATTCTCGGCGGCGGCCAGCTTGGCCGCATGTTCTGCATGGAGGCCCGCCGCATGGGCTACAAAACGCTGGTCTGGACCGGCGGCCTCGAAGCCCCGGCCATCGTGGTCGCGGACGAGGCGATCGATCTGCCCTTCGATTCCGCGGAGGCGCTGGAGCAGTTCATCGCGAAGGCCGTGGTGGCGACCGTGGAATTCGAGAACATCCCGCGCGAGACCCTGGAAGCGGTGGCGGCGAAGATCGCCCTGCACCCCTCGCCGAATGCCGTGGCGATCTGCCAGCATCGCGAGCGCGAGAAGACTTTCCTCAAGCAGCACGGCATCCCGTGCGCGCCCTTCGCGGTGGTCGCGTCCGCTGATGAATTGGCCAGGGCGCTGGCGGAAATCGGCACGCCCGCGGTGCTGAAAACCGCCGCCTTCGGCTACGATGGCAAGGGCCAGCAGAAGCTCACCGGCGACGAAGATCTCGCGGAGGTGTGGGCGAACTTCGGCACGGATCGCGCGGTGCTGGAAGCCTTCATCCCCTTCGAGCGCGAGCTTTCCGTGATGGTCGCCCGCTCGGCCGATGGCACGGTGGTCGCCTACGACCCGGCGGAGAACCGCCATCGTCATCACATTCTCGACGTGTCGATCGTGCCGGCGCGTGTCAGTCCTGCGGTGTTGGCGGAGGCCAAGGTCATCGCCTGCCGGGTGGCCGACGCGCTCGAATACGAGGGCATCATGGGCGTGGAGTTTTTCCACCTGCCCGATGGCTCGCTGCTGGTGAACGAAATGGCCCCGCGCCCGCACAACTCCGGCCACCACACGCTGGATGCCTGTGCGACCTCGCAATTCGAGCAACAGGTACGCGTGACCTGCGGCCTGCCGGCGGGTTCGCCGAAGCTGCTGTCGCCGGTGGTGATGCTGAACCTGTTAGGCGACATGTGGCCGGACGAGCTGGTGGCACCGGACTGGACGCCGCTGTTCGCCGATGGCTCCGCCTTCCTCCATCTCTACGGCAAGCGCCGCGCCGTCGGCCGCCGCAAGATGGGCCACGCGAATTTCCTCGGCACCGATGTGGAAGACGCCCTGAAGCGCGCGGAGTCCATCAAGTCTGAGTTGTTGAAAGGCGGGCGTTAGTGATTGTAAAATGGCAGGGATCTTTCTCCGAAAGGTCCGGCTGGGGACGGCCGCAGTTCAAAGTTGCAGGCCATCTCCTGACGATGTCCGCCAGAAGCCGGACCGCGCGGAGAGCCGGACCCTGCCTTCCAGATCACCACCACGCCCAACTGTGGCGGTCCCAGAAAGCTTGCAAGTCGCCCCTGTCGCCCTTGAAGACATTCCGCTCCATCGGGTGCGCCATTGTGCCAAAGTAGCGCGGGCTGCTCCACGAGCCGGTGTTGTAGTGCTTCGGCGCCGAGTGGCCGTTCTGCCAGATCACGCCCCCGTATTGCCACATCGCCCATTCGTTCCAGATGCCGTATTGCTTCATCAGGCCGTCGGGTGTCAGGTTATTCGAGCCCATCGAGCGCTCGGTGCCGGCCGGGCTGTAAAGGGCGATCCAGTAGGGGGAGCGCCGGATCACCGACTTCTGCGCCGGGCTGGCGGCGCTGAGGCTGGCACGGAGTCGCGCGCTATTTTCCAGGTAAGTGACCGGGGTCACCCCGGTGCGCTGCTCCACCCGGCGAATGAATTTCACCAGCCGGTCCGGCGTGGAAGCGGTGTCGAAATCCCCGACCAACAGGATCTTCCGCCGGGAGATGCCGAAGTGGTGGGCAATGTGGCGGACGCGATTGACGAAGGCGTCCGCCTGCGCCGCCGGGTCCTGATCCATGGTCACGAAATGGTACGCGCCGAGCAGTAGGCCCTGGTTGTCCGCCGAATGAAGAAAGTCGCCGAATTTCCCGTCGAGCTGCGGTCCCTTGGCCGAGCGGGCGATTAATCCGAGCGCGCCATTGCGCTTCAGGGCGGCAACGTTGTGCTCAGTGTAGGTGTCGCCGCCGCGCTGGCGCTCTTTAGGGTCCCAGCCGGAGACATTCAGCACCGCCGGGGAGCCGGAAACGCTGGTTCCGCCGAAGCCGCCGCCGCCTCCGCCGCAGGAGGCGAGCAGCAGCGCGGCCAAGAGAACGGCAAGGGCAGGGGTCTTCACGCCCGCAGCCAAGCACGCCGCCGCGGGCCGTGTCGAGGGGCCACTCGCCGCGAAGGCGTCGCTCGACAAGCGGGAATTCCACCCCTAGCGTCCGCCCCGCAATGAAATTCCACCTCACTCCCGGCGTGCTGGCTTTCGGTCTCGCCACCCTGATCCCGGCGATCGCCCAGGAACCGGAAGCGTCCAAGGACAAGACGCAGGATCCCACTCCGGTGCCTGCTGCACCCGCCGCGCCGGTCGATCCCGCGAAGGTGAAGACCCAGTCGTCGTATGGCCTCGGCTTCCGCGCCGGTGGTGAATTTGCCCAGCAGTACGGCCAGTTCGGCGTCACGCCGGCCGACATCGAGACCGAGTCCTTCCTCAAGGGCTTCATGACCGCTTTCAAGGGCGACAAGCCGGAAGTCTCCGAGGAGGAGTTGAAGAATGCCATGCAGGCGCTCGGCGAGCTGCTCCAAGCCCGTGAAAAGGAAGGTGCCACCAAGAACCTCGAAGCCGGCAAGAAGTTCCTCGAGGAGAACGCCAAGCGCGAGGGCGTGACCACCACCAAGAGCGGCCTCCAGTACGAGGTGCTCGAAAAGGGCGGCGAGGAAAAATACGTCGCGCCGAAGGAAGGCGAGCCGGAGAAGCAATTCATGGTGCACTACAAGGGCACCCTCATCGACGGCACCGAGTTCGACGCCTCTCCGGAAGGCCAGCCCGTGCCAATGGGCATGCAGGTGATCGAGGGCTTCAAGGAAGCGCTCACCACCATGCCGGTCGGCGCCAAGTGGAAGCTCTTCATCCCGAGCGAGATGGCGTACGGCGACCAACGCCGCAGCACCGAGATCGCGCCGAACAGCGTGCTGATCTTCGAACTCAAGCTGGTCGAGATCAAGAACGCCCCGGAGAACCCGCACGGCGGCCTGCCCTTCCCGATGCCGGAAGAAGGCGCTCCGCAGGGCGAGTGATCGCCGGGTGATGTGATCGTGTTTTCAATGGCCCGTGGGGATGGTTCCCCGCGGGCTTTTTGTTTGGGGGGCTCTTAGGTAGGATGTGGATTCGAGGATGCGTGTCGACGACACGTCGAGACCCCTTGTCCTGCCCTACTTCTGCTGGAGGGTCACGAGCCAGGTGATCAATCCGCCGAGGCCGATGAGGCATCCGATGCCCATGATGGCGATCGAGGTGTCGTGGTGCCTCATGTGCCCGCCGCTTGCGATGAGGATGGCGGCGGCAAGAACGATGATCGATGCACTGAGGGCTTTCATCATGGTCCTGTTAGCGGGTTGTCGGCTGGGCGGGAATTGGAAAAGTCCGGCCGGTTTTCCATCGGAGTCGTCAAAAACCAGGCCCCGGCGGTGCGGCCTTCTTGATCCCCGCGGGCCTTTTTGTTTTCTCGGGGACGATGAAGCTCACCTACTACGGACACGCCTGCGTCGGCGTCGAACTCGCCTGCGGCACCCGCCTGCTTTTCGATCCCTTCATTTCGCCGAACGGCCTCGCGAAAGCCATCGATGTCGATGCGGTTCCCGCCGACTACGTGCTGCTGACCCACGGCCACGAGGATCACGTGGCGGATGCCGAGCGCATCCTGCGCCGCACCGGAGCCACGCTCGTGTCAAACTTCGAGATCGTGTCGTGGTATGGCGCGAAGGGCATCGAGAAGGCTCACCCGATGAATCTCGGCGGCGGCTTCAATTTCCCCTTCGGCCGCGTGAAGTCGGTCAATGCCGTGCATTCGTCGGTGCTGCCGGATGGCAGCTATGGCGGGAATCCGGGCGGCTTCGTTATCGAGACGCCGCAGGGCTCGTTTTATGTCTCCGGGGACACGGCGCTGCACGCCGACATGAAGTTGTTAGGCGAGCTGCATTCGCTGGACTTCGCGGTGCTGTGCATCGGTGACAATTTCACCATGGGACCTGCCGATGCGGCGCTGGCCGCGGAGTGGGTCGGGGCGAAGCATGTGGTGGGCGTGCATTACGATACGTTCCCGCCGATCGTCATCGACCGGAAGCAGGCGGCCGGGGAGTTCACCAAGCGCGGCGTGGAGCTGCTGCTGCCGGCGATTGGGGAGACGATGGCGATGTGAGGATCTGAGGTCAGAGACCCGCATGAGGTGTCCCGTTGGGGCACCATGCATGCGCCGGCCGTACCCGGCACTTCGTGCCGGGCTTTTATGAGTGGTCCCGTTGGGACCGGAAGCAGGGTGGCGCTGGACTGGGAGATGCTTGGCGCCGAGATCCAAAACAGCGAGGCGGGGGAGGATGAGTGCGGCATCGATATTACTTGCCCAACAGCGGCTTCACCGTTTCCTCGTTCCCCTTCCACCGGTCGATCACGCCTTTTTGTTCCACTTGCAGCGAGTCATTCGGCAAAAGCTCGATGTTCTTGTGCTTCAGCTTCTGGAAATCGAGGCAGTACTGCTTTCCACCGCGCAGGAGGATCACATTGCGGCTGCCGAAGTCATTGCGGCCACCGGCCGCGTCGAGCGCCTGGATGACGGTCATGCCCTTGCGGAAGGTGGTCTCGCCGGCCCGCCGCACTTGGCCGCCGATGCTGACAATGGCTTCGTTCGGGTCGATTTCCTTGCCCTTTAGCACCTCCGCCTGGATCGAGGGCTTGGTGTAAATCTCCTCGGCGCGGTAGGCGGCCTCGATGGCGCGGGCGAGTTGCTCCGCATTCAGGCCACGCGCGGTGACGGGCTTTTCCAGCAGCGGCATGGAGATCGTGCCGGATTCGCCGACGCGGTATTCGCCATTCACCTTCTGCTGCTCCTCGCCATCCACGCCGCGGAGGCTGATCTTCACGGTATCGCCGGGCTCGAGGCCGGCGAGGACGGGGGAGGCGGTCAGGATCATCGCCAGGAAGAGGGTTGCTTTCATCGATGCACTCATCGGAATTAACTTTGCGAAACAAAGTGAAGGCCAGCAAGCCAATCTTTCCGCCTCGCCATCGGTCCCGGATGAAAAGAATTTTGTCACAATCCGGCGCCCTGCTGGCAACGACCTATGAAAGCCATGCAAGCCCTCGCCCTTTCCCCGCCTGAACCGATGGACCGGCAACGCTTCACCGACCTCGTCCGCCTGCACCACCTGACGTTGCTGTCCTACGCCCGGGCCTTGGCCGGGGCGGAAAGCACGGCGCGCGAGCTAGTGCAGGACGCGTTTGTCGCGGCGTGGCAGAACCTCGGAAAATTCGAAGTCACCCGCGACTTCGCCGCGTGGATGCGCGGCATCGTCCGCAACAAGTGGCGCGAACACTGCCGGCTCCATGCCCGCGAGGTGCCCTTCGATGAAGCGGCGCTCTCGCATTTGGAGGAAACACTGGCCCCCTATTCCGGTGGCGATGCCGCCCTGTTCGCCCGGCTCGCCGAGTGCCGGGAGAAGCTGCCCGAGCCGATGGCCGAAGCGCTACGCGCGACCTACGATGAAGGTCGTACCAGCGACGAAGCCGCCGCTCTTCTTTCCCTCAATGCCGCCGCCTTCCGCAAGCGCCTCGAACGTGCCCGCGAAGCCCTGCGGCTGTGCCTTTCGAAGAACAACTGAACCTTTCCTTTCCCATGAATCCTTCTGAAGACCCGAACGATCGTCTGCTCGACTCGCTGCTGCGCGAGCAAGCGCGTGGCAAGGCGGACGATGAACTGCTGCAAGCCATCGATGCCCGGCTGGATGCGTTTCCCTCACCGGCCAGCCGGCGCCGTTTCGTATTCCTGCCTTGGCTGGTCGCTGCCGCCTGCCTGACGATTCTCGGGGTGGTGTGGTCGCTTTGGCAAGGGGACGAGGCGCGTGGAGGAACGTCTCCGACTCATCCCACCGTCGTCGAGTCAGGATTGCCGGAGACGAAAGCGACTCGGAACAATGGCCCGCGGCCGCCCGAAACGGCACCGCCATCTCCATCGTCACGCGATTCCATCGACGTCGTTCCCGCGCCAGATCCATCCGGGAATGTCGTCGTTACGCCGGTGCCAAAGCCGGTCGGAGGCGACCCTCAAATGGGTCCAGACGGAAGCGGAAGCCAAACTCTCCGCGACTTCGCGGAGCGGCGTGTCGCCAGCGCCGGAGAAGGAATGCGGGTTCGTGGCCTCTCCTTTCCGGCCGATCCCACTTTGACCGAGGTCTTTGCCCATGATCCGGACGCTTCGGAGGATACTCCGGCGACCAGGATCGAGGTGAATAGCCACCTCGGGGCTGCCGGCCAGTTCCTGTCCTTGAAGGGAGACCGCGTGATCCTCAGCGATCGTCGCGAGCGACCGGTCAGCGAGAGCGGCACCCACGTGTTCGGTTCGATTCAAGTCCGCCGCGACGCGACAGACGGAATCTTCCTGATGATGCCCGGAACCGGCAAACCGGCGGAGCCTGCCCGCAGGGCGTTGCTTCTCGATGTCTCGCCGGGTGTGGCCCCGGCCGGGTCGGCATTCTTAATCAATTTGAGTCCGGCTCAGATCCGGATCCAGATGGAGAACGAGCTTCATGATCTCAAACCCGGCGAACGGAAGGTGGTCGTGGTGCAGCCAGTTGGGGCGAATGGTCTCACTTCGGTCAGTGGACTTCTCCTCAACAAAGGCGTGTGGCAACGGTTCTTCGCCAGTGCATGGCCGGCTCCCGGAGCCTTCCGCTCCATCCACATCATTTGGAACAATCCCGGTAAGCGGATGGTTGAGATCAAAGGTTATCGCGACCAAGTGTTGCCGGGTGGTCGGCTTGGCGGGGTCGAAAAGGATTTGGGAAATGCGGATACCCTCGATGGCCTGGTGTATCTCAAGGACGAGTCCACGATGTGGTATGTCCAGTTCGGCCTGGAGTCGGGTGGCAAGTGGGCGCCGCGTTTCGTCGGCCTCAGGCCGGACAAAAAGACCAAGCTCCAGAACCGCGTGAGCGCCGTCGAGATGCTCAGTCCCGGGGATGAGTTCTTCAAGGA
>CBKZPU010000196.1:0-9044 GCA_966696705.1 uncultured Verrucomicrobiaceae bacterium
CCGGAAAGCTTCACGCCGCGCTCGCCGACATTGGTGTCGAGTTGCTGGGGGAGGGCTTTCACGAAGGCTTCGGCGTGAGCGGCTTCGAGTGCGGACCACATTTCGGCGTCGGTCGCATCGCGTTTGGCCAGCGCGAGGTTCTCGCGGACGGTGCCGTTGAAGAGGAACGGCTCTTGGGTCACGTAGCCGAGCCGGTCGCGCAGGGAGGATTTCGCGAGGGAGGCGATGTCGATGCCGTCGATGGTGACCGCGCCGCTGTCGCGCTCGTAGAAGCGAGTGAGGATCGATAGGACGGTTGATTTTCCCGCGCCGGTCGAGCCGACCAGCGCGATGGTCTGGCCGGGGCGGGCTTCCAGATCGACCCCGTGCAAGGTCGGCTGGTCACCGTAGGCAAAGGAGACGTTGTCGAAGCGGACATGAGCTTGGATCTTCTCCGGGAGCGTCGCGCCGCCGGAGGCATTCGGCTCGTCTTCTGAGTCGAGGATTTCAAACACGCGGTCTGCCGCGGCGCGACCGGAGAGGATCATCTGATTCAAGCCATTGAGGCGGTCGATCGGCTCGTAGAACAGCGACAGGGAGAGGAAAAAGGCGGTGAGTTCCCCCGGCAACATCTTCCCCTCCATCGCCACCTGGCCGCCCACAGCCAGCACGAAGACGTAGCCGGTCATCCGGACGAAGGACATGGTGGGCGAGTAGATCGCCCACCATCTCATCATCCGCAGCGTGGCTTGGCGGAGCGCCTCGGAGTAGCGATTGAAGCGGCCGAGCTCGGCCCCCCCCGCGGCGTAAGCCTTTATCTGGCGGATGCCGGAGATGTTGTCTTGGAGGATGGCACTCAGGTCGGAGGAGGCGTCGCGCTGGTTCCGGTAGCGGTCGCGGCCCCGGGTCGAGTAGATCCACGCCCCCACGGCGAGCAGCGGGACCGGCAGGGTTGCCCACAGCGCCACCTGGGCATTCAGGCAAAAGAGGTAGATGCCGACCCCGATCACCTGCAGCACTGCCACCAAGCCTTGCTCGATGCCGTCGATCAGCACCCGCTCCATGTTGGTCACATCCTCCACGACGCGGGTCATCACGTCGCCAGTGCGGCGGGTGTCGAACCAGCGCAGCGGCAGCCGCTGGATCTTGGCGTAGAGGTCGGAGCGGATGTCGTAGATGACCTTTTGTTCAAAGGTGTTGTTGATAAAGATCCGCAGGGAATTCAGGCCGTCCTTGATCAGGAAGCCCAGTAGCGCGATCCCGATCCAGAGGCCGAATTCCCCGTGGCGCGCCGGGTTCGGAATGATGGTGTCGATCACGTGCCGGGTGGCATTCGGGAAAACGAAGACCGCCAGGGTCATGCCGACCGCGCAGAAAAGCTGGGCCGTGGCGAGGCCGGGGTAGTGCCGGAGGTAGGAAAAGACGCGCAGGACGGAATTCATCAGCGGGGTGTTGGTGCCCTGTGCATCCTTTGTAAATCCACGTGACACAATCGCGAAATTTGGTGTTGCCGGGCCGGAGCGGCCGTCCGTAGTTTGCGCCTTAGAACAAGACCCAACCGTCACTGTCAAAACCCCATGGCCAACGTATTTGCCATCCTAACCGCTATCGTGCTCGCCGCAGCCGCTTTCATCGCTTCGAAAAACAAAGAGAAGTACGAGGCTGAGATCGACGCACGCAAGGCCGAGGAGAACCGACTTGCCAAGTCTGAAGCTCGTTTGGAAGACCTCACGAAGCAGTTCGACCAAGCCGCTTCCGAGCACAAGTCCACCAACGAGACCAATGCCTCTCTCACCGAAACGGAGAGTGCGCAGAAGAAGAAGAACAACGGCCTCCAGCAGGCGCTTGCCACAAAGGAAGCCGAGGCTGAAGGCCAAGCGAAGAAGATCTCCAACATTCAGGAGGGACTCAAGGAACTGGGCAACATCGATGAACTGGTCGATAAGATCAAGACCACCAGTCAGGAGTTGGCCCAGCTCAAGGAAGACATCGCCTCCAATGAAGCCCGTCTCGCCGACCTGACTGCCGAGAAGGGCCGCACCGAGGGCGTGATTGGTTCCTATCGCTCCAAGGACAGCAACTACTCCAACAAGCGCTCCTTCTTCTCCTCGACCCGCATCAGCCAGATCTTCCCGGCTTACGGTTTCGTGACCTTGCCGATCGGCAACGCCAGCGGCGTGATTTCCGGATCGCCGCTCAATGTTGTCCGTGACGGTGCCGTGGTCGCCAAGCTCCGCGTCAGCTCCGTGGAATCCGGTCGCGCCGCGGCCGAGATCGTGCCGGATTCCCTCGCCGAGGGAACGACCCTGATGGTGGGTGACCGCGTGGTCCCCGGCGGTGAAGCCGACAAGTGATACCAAAGCCCCGGATTTCCAGCACTAGATTTCCAAACCCGCATGAAAGCCATTTTCTACGTTCTCGCGCTCCTCGTCACCGTGGGAGCCGCCTATTTCTCCTACGACAGCCTCAAGAAATTCGAGGGTCAGAAGGAGCAGAGGCTCGCCACGATCGATGCCAACAAGGCCAAGACCGAAGAGGGCAACGACAAGGATGCCGAACTCCAGAAGGAGTTGGCAGACTTGGAAACAGCGACCAAGAAGAAGGACGAACTCGAAGCCTCCATCGAAACCCTCAAGGGCAACGAGCGCACGCTCATCAGCAAGACCAAGGAGGTGGAAAACACCTTGGAAGAGCAGAAAGCCACGTTCGCCCAGCTCGAGCAGATCCGCATCAAGGCGATGGAGACCTTGAAGGGTGTGGATGTGCCTCTTGAGGAACTGCCCAACAAGGTCATCGAGATCGAGGAAGACAAGAAGGCCAAGACCAAGGCGCTTGCCGAAGTCCAAGCCTTGGTGGAGGCCGCCCAGAAGAACGTCGAGGCCAACCAAGCCGAGATCGCCCGCCTTGCCGATCGTGACGCCAGCCGCAATTCCCGCATTCGCCGCAACGCCATGGAATCCGTGGTGACCGCGGTCAATGAAGAGTGGGGCTTCGTCGTCATCGGTGCCGGCAGCAACACCGGCTTCACGCCGCAGACCAAACTGCTGGTGAAGCGTGACGGCCGCCTCATCGCCGAGGTGCAGCCCTCCGCCATCGAGCCTTCCCAGACGATCGCCGAAATCGACCGCGAGAGCGTTGCTCCCGGTGCCCGCATCCAGCCGGGCGACCGCGTGATTCTCGCCGCGCCGGCCACCAACTGATCTGATCGTCACGTCATCCTGACTTTCCCAGCCTCCGCGAGCTTGCAAGCCGCGGAGGCTTTTTTATGGTCCGCCCATGCGCCTGATCCTTGCCGCTGTTGCCGTCGCCGTGCTCTCGCCGTCCTGTGCTGACAAAGAAACGGAACGCAAGCCGGTGCCACCGCCGTCCAGCTCCAGCCAGATCCCCTGGAACAAGCCGCAGCCCGGCCAAGGGGGCGGTGCCTTCGGCGCTCTCCCGCAACAGCCACGCCGCTGACCTTCGCTCCGCCATGCGTTTGATCCTCGCCGCTGCCGCAATCGCCGTGTTCTTGCCGTCCTGTGCGGAGCTCAAGCCGGTGCCGCCGAAGTCAAATGCTGGCGTCCTCCCTTGGAATCCACCGCAGCCCGGTCAAGGCGCGGGTGCCTTTGGCGCGATTCCCCAACAGCCACGCCGATGAAAGTGAAGCTTACCAGCGCTCTTGTCCTCCTTCTTGCTGCTGCCTGCGGGCTGAGTTCCTGTTCGTTCTTTGGCGGCAAAAAGAAGCATGCCACCCGGCTCTCGGAATCCACCATCTTGTCGGCGGATGGTCCTGAACTCGGCTCCAGTGGCCCGAATTTGGGCGTGTCGCGGCAGCGCCGCTGAACTCGGTGGCGTGACTTTCCGCGTGCAATCCCCGGTCTCCGGCCTTTCCCTGTCGGCGCGATGAGCATCGCCGACAAACAGCAGGAGGTCCTCGAGGAGCTGTCCTTTTTCCCGGACTGGCAGGAGCGCTACGAGTACGTCATCGGACTCGGCCGCAAGCTGCCCGCCATGGCGGAGGAAATGAAGACCGCCGACAAGCTGATCAAGGGCTGCCAGTCGCAGGTGTGGCTCGACGCCCGGATCTCGGACGGCAAGGTCCGCTACCTCGCCGACTCCGACTCGGTCATCACCAAGGGCATGATCGCCCTCTTCGTCCGCGTGCTCGATGGCGAAACGCCGGACGCGATCCTGTCCGCGGACCTTTCGTTCATCGACCGCACCGGCCTCAAGGAGCACCTTGCCCCGACCCGGGCGAACGCGCTGAACCTGATGGCCACCCAGATGAAGCAGCGCGCGCTGGAGTTCAGCGCGGCCTGATTGGGCAGCGCGGCCTAACGAGCCAAGTGGGAAATCCGCGGCGAATTCCATGGCCATTTGACCTTGCCCCGCCCGGCCAAGTGCGGGTCATGATGCGCGGGCATGGCTGGAGGGAGTTTGCTGACACTGCTGGATGATATCGCGTCGATCCTGGACGACGTCTCGGTGATGACCAAGACCGCGGCGTCGAAGACCGCCGGCGTGCTGGGGGATGACCTGGCCTTGAATGCCCAACAGGTCAGCGGGGTGGTCGCGAAGCGCGAGCTGCCAGTGGTGTGGGCGGTGGCGAAGGGGTCCTTTTTCAACAAGCTGATCCTGGTGCCGGCGGCGCTGGCCCTGAACAAGTTCGCGGCGGGGGCGGTGACGCCGCTGCTGATGATCGGCGGGGCTTACCTCTGCTACGAGGGTGTCGAGAAGCTGGTGCATCATTTCGCTCACCGGAGACACAAGACAGTGGCGGAGGCAAAGGAAGAACTCTCCGAGCTGGAGGCCGGTGTGGTGGATGAAAAGGGAAAGATCAAAGGCGCGATCCGGACCGACTTCGTGCTGTCGGCGGAGATTATCGTTATTACCCTCGGCGTCGTGGCGGCGGAGTCCTTCGCGAAGCAGGCGATGGTGCTCTCGGCGATCGCGGTGCTGATGACCGTCGGCGTCTATGGCTTGGTGGCCGGCATCGTGAAGCTCGACGACCTCGGGCTCCACTTGAGCCAGCGAAAGTCATCCCCGGCCCAAGGAGTCGGCCGCTTCATCCTGTGGGCCGCGCCCTTCCTGATGAAGGGCCTGTCGGTGGTCGGTACCGCCGCGATGTTCCTCGTCGGCGGACAGATCCTCGTCCACGGCATCGGGCCGGTGCACCATTGGTTCGAGCATTTGGCCGTCTCCTGGGGCGGGCTGGGGAAATCGTTGGCGGAGATGCTTTTCAACGGGCTGTTCGGTGTGGCTGCCGGTGCGGTCGTGCTGGCGATCCTGCATCCACTCATGAAGCTTTTCGGGAAAAAAGCCCACTAAGTCAATCGGCTCGCCGCATGCCGCGAGCGACCATCGATTTCACCGACACCTGTAATTCTTTGATCCACGCCACATGATTGCTTCCCTATTTGAGTTCCATTGGTTCCATGATCCCCAGGCATGGGGCGCGCTGCTGACCCTCACTCTGTTGGAGATCGTCCTCGGAATCGACAACATCGTCTTCATCTCGATTCTGGTGGACCGCCTGCCGCCGGAGAAGCGCAAGTCGGGACGCTTGTTGGGCCTGAGTCTCGCCATGGGAGCGCGTCTCGTCCTGCTGCTCTCGATCACTTGGATCATGAGCCTGCAGAACCCACTCTTCCACATTCCGGTTCACCCGGCGCTGTGGGACATGATGCCGAAGGCTGCGGAGCATGGCGGCGATCTCGCGATCTCGTGGAAGGACATCATCCTGCTGCTCGGCGGCTTCTTCCTGATTTACAAGTCCACCAAGGAGATTCACCACAAGTTCGAGGGGCATGAGGACACGCCGGGCAAGCCCAAGAAGATCGCCAGTTTCGGCGCGGTGCTCGTCCAGATCGCGATGATCGACATCATCTTCTCGCTGGACTCGGTGATCACCGCGGTCGGGATGGTGAACGATCCCACCCGCGTCTCCTTGATGATGGTGGCGGTGGTCATTTCGATCGCGGTCATGATGCTCGCTTCCGGAGCGATCAGCTCCTTCGTGTCGAAGCACCCGTCGGTCAAGATGCTGGCATTGTCCTTCCTGATCCTGATCGGCACCGCGCTGATGGCGGAGGGCCTGCACTTCCACATCCCGAAGGGCTACGTTTACTTCGCGATGGCGTTCTCGCTCGGTGTGGAATTGCTGAACCTGAAGCTGCGCTCGAAAGGCACGATGGCGCAGCAGATCGTGGAGCAGTGAATTGAGGCGAGCCCTAGCCGGGATCGTCGAATTGGGGGCGGGAAGCGTTTGGTTGCGAGACCAGCGCTTCTTCCACTCGTCGAAAAAGTCGTCCGAAGTTCTCTTTTCCGGCATCCCTATCCGGAATTGACGGGAACAAGGTCCGGCAAGCCGAGCCCTATGAAGTGATCTCCATGGGGCGGGAACTCCAGCGGTGGCCTGCTGCCGGGACGAGGCGGGCGAATCGAAGCCTATCTTGGGAAAGCACTTCCGGTGAATATTCTCGTGAGATTCCGAGTCTTCAGATCAGCGGGTGATTCCGATGTCCGGGGCTCCAGATGATGGAACTTGGCCTCGGAGATCCAGCTTGGCATCATTCCACCAGTCCTTTCTTTCCGCCCATCCGGGTTCCCTCCCCAATGTCCTCACCTCAAAAGCGAGATGCTGGCATCCATGCTTGGTTCGTGGCGGCCATGGGTTTGGCTGCCGTTGCGGGGTATGGGTGGGGCTCGGTGCAGGACGACGCGGCTTCGGATGCGGAGCGGGAGGTGAGCGCGGCGACGAAGGTCGGGGAAAAGCCTCGGGGGGCGAGTGAGGCGGGTCCGGCGACCGCGCGGGAGTTTGTCCGGTCGGTCATCGATGGCTCCATTGATGAGCGGCAGCAGTGGCGGCACGTGCGCTCGTTTACGGAGGATGAAGTGAAGGCTGCGCTCGCGGATTTGGAGAAGCTGGATCGCTATCTCATCGCATCGCCGGATCTGCGGGCGATGCTGTTCTATCGCTGGGCGGAGTTCGATCCGGTGGCGGCGAATGCGGCGGCGCGGAAGGAAGCGCCGAAGGGGCCGTTTGCAGACAATTTTTCCTACTGCCGGCGGGCGGTGATTGCGGCGTGGATCAACCAGGGTGGGGCGGTGTCGGCTTGGAACGCGGTGCGCGACGAGCACGAGGCGTGGGCCTGCACCCGCACCGTTCCGGGTGAGGTTGCCGATATGCTGGTCGCAAGTCTTTCGGATCGGGATGACATGGCAGCGTTCAAGGAGGTGCTGCGCTTGGATGATGACAACTGTGAGGTCGCCGAGGGCTTGTGCCGGGCGCGTGCGGGCAAGGCCGCGAGGTCGCCTGAGTCGCGGGCGGCATTTCTGGCTGCCGCCGATCTTCATCCCAAGGCCTATGTGAGATACTCGTGCGCTCGCGATCGTCTGGCCGAAGAGTGGGCGAAGGTGGACGCCGAAGCGGCAGAGGCCGCGGCCATGGTCTGGGAGAAGGAGGCTGAAGAGGCGCAACGGCAAGAGGAAGAGCGGGAAGAGGCGGAGTGGAAGGAGGGGGAAACTACCGTGGACAAACCATGAATCGCAGGTCCCTATTGCGATTGCTGATGGTGGCCGGGATCGCCGTGGCGTTTGCCTCGGGTCACAAGGCGGCGAGAAGTTCCGCTGGCACTCGGGATCGCGACGGTGCTTTGCGGAGAGACGCAGCGCCGGGATTCGAAGGGGGATTCAAGGAGAGTCTGACACGGGATGTCGCAGGCGCCCGTTCGTGGCAAGAGGTGAAGGAGCGGGTGGTGAAGCGCTGGGAGGCATCACCCGGGGTCACGGTGGATTTCGAACTGCGAGAGGAAACCCTGAGAGTCCTGGAGAAGGTGCCGGCCGCGGATCTTGAAGCTTGGATGAGGGAACTCCGGTCGGTCGAATGGACGGACTACGACAAGGATGTGCCGCTCCAATTGCGCGAGATGGCCCTGATGGTGTTGGCTCGGCGTGGCGGCGGCCCCTTCATCGATTCCTTGGTCAAGAACCCGACGGAAAACGGGGACGATGATGTGCGTGATGCGCTGGAGTATTGGACAAAGCATGATCCCGCCGCGGCTCTTGATTGGTTGGATGGCGAGGTGCCGGAAGAGATCAAGAGACGACTCGACCGTTACCTGGAGGATGCGTTCGAGCATCTTGCGGGAAAGGATCCCGCCGAATTCGAACGGCGTCTCGCCATGGAGGCTGCCGAAGTGCGGGAGGAACTGTTAGAGAGCTATGCGAGCCGGACGGGCAGTCCGGAAGGACGCGAGCGTCTGCTCGCCAGGGCCGCGGGGGGGCCTCATGGGGAGGCGATGGCGATCTGGGAGGGTTTGCTCAGGCGGGAGGGGACGGAAGATCCCGAGCGGGCTTATGCGATGTTGAGGGAGCTCAAACTTTCTCAGGAGGATCGTGCCGAGTTGGATGAGAGCCTCGTCTTCCATCTCCTGTATCCCAACTTCTCCCTCCCTCTGCAACCCACGGAAGTGATCGACCGGAGCGACGTGATGCGGGCATGGGCGGAGCGGAATCCGGGCGAGTTGGTTTCGGAGAGCATCCTGCGGTCATTCGGGAGATGGAGCGAAAGCGATCCCGAAAGGGCTGCCGCTTGGGTCGCTGAACTGCCGGCGGGTCCTCGCCATGAGGCCTTTGGCAAAGTGCTGATCGGGCAGCAGATCGAGAATCATGAGGCATTTGCCGACAAGGTCGCGCGCATCAGTGATGCTGATATTCGTAGGGCGATGCAGCGGCGGTTGAAGGAGTCGTGGCAGGAGAAGGATCCTGCCAAGGCGGCGGAGTGGGAGAGTGGTTTGCCGGAGGAGGAGCGGGAGAGGTTGAAGTAGGTGGTGGCGTGATAAGGGGTGTCGATATTCTGTCGACACGGCGTGGACAGAATGTCCACGCTCCTTATGCGGCTGATGCCGCTGCGGTGCGACGGTCATCCTCCTTCGCCAAGGCTACGGAGGACAGGTAGAAGCGCCGCTACATGCCAAAGAAAAAAGCCGGCCTCGCGGAGAGGCCGGCCTTTTCTTGGAAAGCGTTGCTTACGCTCCCGGCAGCTCGATGAAGCCCTCGAGCTTCCGGATACGGGTGGGGTGGCG
>CBKZPU010000197.1:0-9035 GCA_966696705.1 uncultured Verrucomicrobiaceae bacterium
TGCCGCGCAAAGTACAGGCGACTGGTTGGCGTAGGAAGGCATGGATCGAGGATCTCGCCACCGGGATTCCCTTCGCCGGATTCATGATCGCCGGAGCCTATGGTTGGCGGGGCTTCTTTTGGATCGGTCTAGGATGCTTCGCGGTAGGTTTCATCCTTCAACGCCTCCGTCTTCGCCACTTCCGCTGCCCCGGCTGCCGCAATCAGGTGCCACGAAGCAGCGGGGATGGCCAACCGGTTGCCTTCCGCTGCCGGACTTGCGACATTCTCTGGCAGACCAATACTTACAGGAACCAGTCCTCCTGAGTTTCCCATTTTATCATTCAATGCCTGCCATCGGCCAACGCGCCCAACTGACCATCCTCCGCGAGCAACCATTCGGCATCTTCCTCGATGCCGGTGACGAGCTGGGCGAAGTCCTGTTGCCGCGCCGTGAAATGCCACGGCACTGGCAGATCGGGGGCATCGTCGATGTCTTCCTTTACCACGACTCCGAGGATCGTCCGGTCGCGACGCTGAAGCAGCCGAAGGCGATGCCGGGCGAGTTCGCTTACCTCGAAGTGCTCGCGATCACCGGCGTCGGCGCTTTCCTCGATTGGGGTTTGCCGAAGGACCTCTTGCTGCCATTCCGGGAACAGAAGGAACGGCTCGAGCCCGGCAAGTCGTACGTGGTCTATGTCCACGTCGATGAAGCGAGCGGCCGCATCGTCGCCACGCGGCGGCTGAACAAGTTTCTCAATCAATCTCCGCCTACCTACAAGGAGGGCCAAGAGGTGGAGCTGATGCTCTACGGCAAGACCGATCTTGGCTACAAGGCCATCATCGAGGGCAAGCACTCCGGTGTGCTCTTCGCCAATGAAGTCTTCCGCCGCCTGCGTGCCGGGGAAAAGACCAAGGGCTACATCGTGAAGGTCCATCCCGAGGGGAAGATCGACCTTTCCCTCTATCCGCCCGGCCGCACCCGCATCGACGACCTCGAAACGCGCATCGAGGAAGAACTCAAGCAACGCGGCGGCTTCTGGGCGCTCAGCGACTCCAGCCCCGCGGCGGAAATCCACAAGGCTCTCGGCGTGAGCAAGAAGGCCTTCAAGCAAGCGACCGGCGCGTTGTTCAAGAAGCGCAAGATCACGATTGGCGACGACGGGATCCGGCTCATTGAAGGGTGACGTTTCCTTCAATCCATGAGGTCAGGGCTTTGACCATGACTTGGGGATGAACACCCGATGCGCTTCCGGAAACTCGAGGAGCGATTCATCGGGAGGCGGATCCTCCATCTCTCGCTGGTGTTTCAGGTCATCTTTGGAATAAAAAGGGTAGGCTGATCCCACCCAGGCATCGACGGCATCGGGATGAAGACGGTCCAAGGCGTCCACGATGATGCAGGAAGTGCCGCATCCCCGGTAATACCATTGCTCGTCCTCGTGGCCATCTTGGGTGTAGGCGGACTTCACCGCGGGCGATTTCCAATAGTCCAGCCAGCGATAAGCGTAGTCGGTCACTTCCTTTCGTGAATCGAGGCCGTCGAAGAATCCTTGGAAAGATGGGTAGGTGAAAAAGCCCCGGTATTGAGTCAGGGGCGAATCCTTCTTCGCACCGGGGAGAATCTGCCACGCAAGTTCCGGATCACGCCGTGCCAGCGAACGGAAAAGCATCTCGTCCACACGGGAACTCCAGCCTTCGTTGGAAATCCCTTCGGCCAAGCTGTGGAAGTCGGCAATCAAGGGCTCCAGAGCCTGCGGGGACAGATTGCACGCTTCGATCCGCCCGCGGAGATAGGCAAAGGCCGCCAAGTTTGCTTCCTCCTCGGGGCGCTGTTGAAAGGGCTTCATCCGCGCATGGAAAGCGGCGCTATCTTCCGGAGAGTCCGCATTCTCCGGAAACGGATCACCGGAATCTTGCGGACTTTCTTTCGGCGGGAAACGACTCTCTAACAATGCCTTTCCTCGCGCCGGCGACCTCTTGCCGATCTCCGCCCAGAGGGCCGCGCGACGCCAGCCGTCGATGCCCTCGCGCATTGAGCCGGTAAACTCATCGAGCAAGGGGATGAGCAGGGCAGTGGGGAGTGAGGCCGCCAGTGATTGGATCTCCTTAAAGGTCGGAGGATCGTCTTCGGTGGAATGGCGAAGCGCACGGAAGCGGGCAAGCGCCTTGCTTTCCTCCTCTGTGCGAGGGGCGCTAGCGACGGGCGAAGTGGTGGACGAAGCCGTTTCCCGGACGTGCGGACCGGATTCGCCGTTCCTTCCCATGAAGAACCACGCCGCCGTCGCTGTGAAAGCAGTCGCGATGATGATGGCGGAAACAAACTTCACGCAGCCCATTCCTAATTTCCTCATCGGAGGCCAGCAAGTTTCTAACAACCCAAGCGGTTGTGGGGGGCTAGTCAGTCTTCCAGGATCGGCCCGCCCGTCTCGGGTTCATCGGGGTAGCGGAAGTCGATGCGGAAGAACTCGCGCGGCAGATCGATGCGGAAGAAGCGCCCGGGTGGATCGCCGAGGCCGAAGCCGCCGTCGGGGCTGGTATCGAACCAACGGGAAAGATCGGTGCTACTTTGAAATTGGTAGCGGAGCATGCCAACCGGATAGGGCAGGGAAGGCGGGTCCCAACGCAGCGCAGGCCAATTCGTCGGACCATTGACGAAGGTGGTGCGCGCCATGCCAAACGGCGGACGGCTCGCCATCGAGAGCGGGTTTCCACCCAAGCCGAACTCCATCAGATTGGCCAAGCCGTCGCCATCGGCATCCGCTTCGGGATGCCAGTCGGTGAAGCCGGGACCTTGGTTCGCTGCCCAGAGTTCATACGATCCGGAGCGATCGACGAACACCGCTCCGGCATCGGTGCCGGCGAGGTCCGACCAAGGTGCCGCAGAGAGGGAAAACATCGGCAGTGCGGCCACGGCGATCCCGAGACCATCGCCGGGCATCGCTCCCGCATGGGTGTGCATCAGACTCCACGTCGGCGGGCTGATGCTGGCCAGGTCGTAAGTGAAGGTCTTGCCGGTGCCGCCGAATCCGGCACTGCCGACCACCACCCGGCTCACGGCGGCGGTGGCCACGCTGTCGCCGAAGCCATGGCCCTCGGCCAAGGTGCCGCCGAGCGTGGCGCGCGGGGTCCATATTCCGGAGCTATCGACCGTATAAACATAGGCGTTGCCGGGAATCTCCACGATGCCGTTCTTGTCGTCGGGAGCACGTCCGGTCGCCCCGATGACGACCGAGCCGTAGGAAGGATCGGCCGCCAGCGATGAGGCAAAACCGGCCGGCGAACCGGCGGGCGGAAGTTGGACGGACGTCTGGCCCCAGTTGTCGGTGCCGCCGGTATTCGGGCTGAAGAGGAAGACCTTCCCCGGCCCCGGCGTGGCGGGTGGAAGGGCAATGGCCAGGTGTTGCGAGGTGAAGGCGACGTCGCTGCCGAAGCCAGTGCGCACTTCACCCGCGGGGCGGTTGATCTTGGTGCGATGCCCCCAGGCATTGGTGCTACCGAGATTCTTTTCGAATAGATAAACGGCTCCCGCATTGGAGCCCGCCGCATCGTCGCCCGTGGCACTCACGGCGAGGTGGAAGTTTTCCCAGAATGCGAGGCTGGCACCGAATTCGTCATTCGGGTTGAGCACGGTAGGGGGCACCAAGCGCAGCGTTGCAGGTTGGGGTGCGAGCGGATTGAGCGGGAACAAATAGACGGCACCGCGCCCTGAGTTCTCTCCCGGCGCGCCCACCGCGAGCCAATCGCCCGTGTCACTGTCGAACACCGTCACACTGGCTCCGAACTTCGCCCCGGCGGCGGGCACGGTCGCTTGGAAGCGCCCGATTGGCAGCCACACCGAACCGCCCGCGATCCTCGCTTGGACCCACACCATCACGCAGCCGGTCTCAAGGCCGAAGGTGGGATCATCCGGCATCCCGACGGCGACATAATTTCCCGAGGCAGCGATCGACCGGCCGAACCGCGAGGGACTGCCGGGACCGCTCAAGGTGAGTTCGTGGCCCCACGCCTCGGTTCCGCCCGTGCTGTTGCGGTGGATCGATGCCAGCCACGATGCGCCGAGGCCGGTCGCATTGGCCGGTCCAAGGCCGTGGAAAAGATCACCGGTGGCGAAGCCAAGACCGGGAAGCACGAGCGGGTAGCCGTGAAGCGGGCCGACCGTGTGCTCTGCCGTCAGTTCCCAGTTCGCGATGCCGCCAATGACCGAGCGAACCACCCACAATCTCCCCGGGCCGGACAGCGGGGCATCGATCGAAAAAGGCGCGACCCCGAGCGCGGCAAGCCGACCGGTGGCGACGTCCACATGGAGCGCGATGTTGTCGATTTCCGCCGCAGGCACCGTGTCGAGCGTGCCGGCGAAGCCCCATTGATTCGCTCCGCCCAGATTTTGGCTGAAGACGTCGATGCGGCGGTTGCTTCCCACGGTCGTAGAGGCCGCGAAGCGGTTGTTGGCGAGCGCCACGTGATCGCCGATGTCGGTCACGCCCGCGGTTGTCGCGGTGATCTCCTTCACCATGCCCCACTGGCCGGAGCCGCCTTGGTTGCGCTCGTGGATACGGACGCAGTGCTCGACCCGCGAGCCGACGGCGATGCGGTCGCCATCCATCGAAAAGTCCGAAACCACGCTCTCGTGGCCGACTTGGACGATCTCCGCCGTGTCATTGATCCGGATTTCGCGGACCATTTCCCAATCGACGGCGTTGTATTCGAAGACTCGGAGAAAGTCGCCGCCGGGATGAAGGGAGTAGTTGCTCACCTGCGCCACCACGCCGTCCCCTTCGAAGGCGAGCTTGCGAGCCGTCGAACCGTCAATGAGCGGCGCGGTGCCAAACAGCGCCCAAGTGCCCGGCCCACCGCTGCGGAAGTAAAGGTCGATGCCGCCGACGCGAGCGAGGGCGAACTGGGTGCCCGCGCTGTTCACCGCCACGGCGGAAAAGTTCCCGGTGATCGTCTGGGTCAGCGGCCAAGCGTCTGACGCCCGCTCCCGGACATACGCGGCTCCAGCCTGCGACGGAATCAGCACCGCGGTATCCACCGCCGAGGCAAGGGGAACCGGCTTGTTTTGCGAGTTGGGCAGCAGCACCCCGTCGGGAAATGCCCGTGAAATCTGCGCATCGCCGGTCCATGTCGCGGCAACCCAAAACCCAACTCCGGCGAACAATGAGAGAAGCTTCATGGTCGGCCTTTCCAAAGTAATTCCGCCGCGGACGCGTGTCGAAACCTACTTTGTGACGGGCCCCCCGGGCGCGCCGTCCACGTCACGGCGACAGCCGCTCGATCTGCCATTCACCCTCTTTCCGCTCGTAGAAAAACCGGTCGTGCAGGCGGGCCGAGCCGCCTTGCCAGAATTCGATGGTTTCCGGCACCACGCGGAAGCCGCCCCAGAACGACGGCAGAGGGACCTCGCCGTGGGCGAACTTGTCTTTGATCTCCGCCAGCTTTTGCATCAGCAGCTTGCGCGAGGAGATCACCGAACTCTGGTCCGAGACCCACGCGCCGAGCTGCGACTCCCGGGGGCGGGAGGTGAAATACTTGAGTGACTCCGCGGCGGAGATCTTCTCGGCCCGGCCTTGCACGATGACCTGCCGTTCCAAGATCACCCACGGGAACAGCAGCGAGACCTGCGGGTTCCCGGCGATGTGCTTGGCCTTGCGGCTCTGGTAGTTCGTGAAAAAGACGAAGCCGTTGGTGTCGAAATACTTCAACAGCACGGTGCGGAGCAGGGGCCGGCCGGTGGCATCCACCGTGGCAAGGCTCATCGCGTTCGGCTCATGGAGGTTCAGCTCGATCGCCTGTTGGAACCAGTGCTCGAACTGCACCATCGGATCGGCAGCCAAGTCTTCGCGGCGCAGCCCGCGGTCGGTGTATTCCTTGCGGAATTCGGAGAGATCCATGGGCGGGACTTAAAGGCCGCGGGCGGTGACGGGCAAGGCCCGGGTAGGTGGCGGGAGAGTTTTGAAAACACTCCTGACATAGGGTTGTCAGTCGGGGCTGCTGGAGTGTGCGCGTCGCCCCGATGTGCGGGCGAAATTCCAAACCACCAATCCCGACACCACGATGAAAACGAATGCCCTGAACTGGTTCGAAATCTTCACCAACGACCTCGCCAAGGCCACCGCCTTCTACGGAACCATCCTCAATGCCAAGCTGGAGCCTGCCTCGATGGAGTGCTGCCGGATGGCAGTCTTCCCCGGCGACCATGACAAGGGCGTCTGCGGCGCGCTCACCCAGATGGACGGCTGCCAGCCTGGTGCCGGCGGCACGATGGTCTATCTGAATGTCGAAGGTGACCTCGATGGCGTGCTGTCCCGCATTCCCGCGGCCGGCGGCACGGTGGTGAAAGGCCGCACCGACATCGCGCCGCACGGCTTCATCGGGATCTTCAGCGATCCCGAGGGCAATGTCGTCGGTCTGCACAGCATGGTCTGAGGGATTTGTCAGACAACCATCTTGATCCCGCAGGGCGAGGCTGTTTGCCTCGCCCTCATGCGTGTTTCCGTCCTGATCCCGATTCTGTTGGGTGCGTGCCATTCCATGGCTTTCGCGGAAAGCGAGTGGCGGTCCCTTTTCAATGGCAAGGATCTCTCCGGCTGGACGGTCACGCTCCAAGGCCGGGCTCCCGGTGAGGATCCTGATAAGCTGGTGCAGGTCCGCGATGGCGCGATCCACATGTATCCGGACGTCGATCCGGAAACCAAGGTGCCCTTTGGCGTCATTACCCACGAGGGCACCTACTCGCGTTTCCACCTCGTGCTGGAATACCGCTGGCTGGAGAAGAAGTTCGCGCCGCGCAAGAAGGCGATCCGCGATGCCGGTCTCCTTTACCACGCTTCGCAGACCGACAAGATCTGGCCGCCCTCGGTGGAATATCAGATCCAGGAGGGTGACAGCGGCGACATCATCTTCATCCAGGAGAGCGGGCTGAGCTGGATGCATCCCGAGCCCGGCAAGGCGCCGCAAGGGCAAGGCGATGCGGCCCTGTTGCCCGAAAATGGCGGCTATCCGCGGGTGGCGGTGAACCAAACTTACTTCGGACGCTTTCCCGAACACGACCACCTCACCGGCTGGAACCACGCCGAGGTGATCGTGCATGCGGATCGGTCGGCGGAGCACATCCTCAATGGCCACGTGCGTTCGCGCCTGGCGAACATCCGCCATCTAACAGGCGGGCCGCTCAAGGACGGCAAGATCTGCCTGCAGCTCGAAGGCGCGGAGATCCAGTATCGCGACATCCAGATCCGCGAGTTGGACGAGCCGCTTCACGTGGACCGCACATTGGTCAGTCTGAGTGCGGTGGCCGACAAGCCGGCGCGCGGGCAGACGGTGATGGTCAGCAATCCGCTGGATCGTCCTCTGCCGGTGGGCCTTTCGATCAGCGGGGCGGACGCCGCCGCCTTCACCGCCCGGGCCGGGAAGATGGTCTTGGCGCCCGGCGAGAAGATGGAGGTGCCGGTGACCTTCCGTCCCACGCGCGGTGCCGGGCGTTATAGCGCGGGGCTGCGCATCGGCACGGCGGAGGAAGGCGCGTTCGTCATCCTGCAGGGGATTGGCCTGGCGGCGTTCGAGGGCAAGAACGAGCCACCGCTGCAATCGGTGGTGCATGCCTTGGGCATCCCGCTCGATGTCGGAGGGACCCAACTGGAGTTGGACACCAGCGCGGACGCCATTGGTGCAGGGGTGTCGGCGCTTGGTTTCATGCCCATCACCGGGAAGAAGGTGAAGATCACTCCCGTGGCCCGCTTCTCGCCGCCGGGCGTTACTCCCTTCGGCGTTTCGGTGTCGGGCCGGCCCGATCTGGAGGTCGGCAAGCTTGCGGATTCCGCGGCGTTGCCGGATGCGCACCAGTGTCTTTTCCCGCCGCTTGCGGACGGCGCGGGATTCGTCGAGTTCGAGCTGCCGGCCGAGCCGTTTGGCTTCTGGATGAAGGGGCCGAAGTATCAAAGCACGACCGCCAGCGGTGTCCCGCAGGGCGCGACGATCCAACACACCGCGCGGATCTATCCGGTGAGCGACTTCCAAGGCCGGGTGATGGAGAATGCCTGGCTCGTCGGCTTCGAGGAAGCGGCCAACGGCGACTATCAGGACGCGGTCTTTTTGCTGGAGAACGTGAAGCCCGCGCCGTGACACGATCGATGGATAGACAAGTCCTTTTCCCCATGTAGCCCGATGATGATGCGCCATTTCCTTTTCCCGCTGCTCGCCACGCTTGGAACCCTTCACGCCGAGGTCGGCGTTGGAGCAAAGCCCGTCGAAGGGGCCGAGGTCATCTTCGATGGCACGCGCGAAATGCTCGATGCCAAGTGGACCTACTGGCAGGGCCCGCGCTTCGCCTCCGCCCTGCCGATCAAGTGGAAGATCGTCGATGACCCGGTGGACAAGGGCACGGTCGTGATGAGCGACGATCCCGCGGCGGTTGGCGGCAAGTATGGCACCGCCGACATCGTGACCAAGAAGGCTTACAAGGACTTCCGCCTGCACATTGAATTCAATATCGCCAAGGAGGGCGGCAACAGCGGCGTCTATTTGCAGAACCGCTACGAGATCCAGATCCTCGACGGCGACAAGACCAAGCACGGCATGGCCGCGGTGATCAACGAGACCGAGTCGCCCTACGAGCACTATCTCGGCATCGGCAAGTGGAACGCCTACGACATCGTCTTCCGCGCCGCTCGTTTCAAGGACGGCAAGCTCGTCGAGAAGGCGAGGGTGACGATGTATTTCAACGGCCAGAAGGTCCACGAGAACCAACCCATCAACCAGGTATGGGGAGGGCCGAACTCCGGCGTCGATGGTGGAAACGACGGCGGCAAGGGCATCACCGACACGCCGCAAGGGCTCAAGCTGCAGGCGGAAGGCCACGACGTGCGCTTCCGCAACATCTGGATCAAGGAGCTGGCCTTGGACAAGGCGGACACGGATTTCGCCGGGGACTAACGACAACTCTTCGAGCTTTTCCTTTCCATCCCGCCGTCCTCCGTGCCGAAGTGGGGGAGATGAGCCTCCGCTGCCACGCCGTCGTCGATACCGCCTACCAGCGGGTGCAGATTTGGAAATCCG
>CBKZPU010000198.1:0-9021 GCA_966696705.1 uncultured Verrucomicrobiaceae bacterium
AGGGAGATCCGCGACAAGGATCGGAAGGACGTGTTGCCACTGCTCTACCAAGCTGAGCTACCCGCGGGGCGGGGCCGGATTCGAACCGGCGACCCATGGTTTATCGATGGAGTCCTTCCTGCATTCGCGGAAGAGGGGCGCTGACAAGGATTTGCGGGACGTGCTCTCGGACCTTTCGGTCCGGGCGGGATTTGAACCCGCTTTCGTACCAGATGTAGTCCCACAGGCATTCAGCGGTGAAAAGAGATCCGCGACAAAGATTGGGAAGATCCGGATAACCGCTCTACCCGACTGAGCTACCCGCCGGAGCGGGGTTGGATTCGAACCAACGACCCATGTAATCTTTCCGGGCATTCGCGGAAAAGGGGTGCCAGCACGGCGGCGAGGGATGGTGAAGACGGTAGTGCCATGAGCAATGGAGTTGTAGTCTTCACCGGCATCCGCCGTGCCGGCAGATTGGTTCATGCGAGTTTCATGCGTTCGTTGAGGGGTTGGAGTTCGATTTCGCGGATCCAGTGATCGCTTCCATCGGCCCCGGCCGCGAAGGCGGCGACGAGATCGAAGACGACGTCACTGAAGCCGCCGATGTTGAGGACGTCCTTGCGGTCCGGTGCCTGGGTCGTGGTGTTCGGCACCAGGTCGATGCAGACGAGCCGGGCCTTCGGATTGCGGGTCTTGAGCTTTTCCCACTCAACCATCATCGCGGTTCCACGATTTGCCTTGGGATCGACCCAGGATTCGTTGTCGGAAACGAAGACCACCAGGTCGGGGGTCGCTTTTTCCGTGTTGAGCAGTCGCAGCGGGGCCGAGCAATTGGTCGCGCCCGGTGGCAGGCTCGAGAGCTTGGTCGCGTTGGTCATGACGGTATCCCGCGGGTTGAGGTCCAGTGAAACGACGTCTTCCTTGAACGGGATGATCCGGGCGTTCCGGTTCTTCCGCAGGAGGGCGGCGGCTACCAGACCAGCGACATCGACGCAGCGGACCGATGTACTCGACCCTTTGCGGTATCCCGTGACCGGGCCGTGCATCGAGCCGGAGACGTCCGCGCAGATCACTACCGAGCCATTGATCTCCGGCACGTTTGAGATCGCGACTTCCATCGCGTCCTGAAGCGCATCCCGGAGCACAGACGGCACCGCCTTGTCAGCATTGAGGAACGCGACGAGGAGCTGGTAGGGGAAAACCCGGGCGCGACGGATCTGGTTGGGATCGGCGAGCCGGGTGGCCAGCTTTTCCGCCATGCCGCAGAACTTGAACACACCGTGACGGGCAAAGGTGTTCAGGTTCATCCGCGTGGTCTGCCACGAAGCAGCGCCGGCGATCATCGCCCACTCTCGCTCGCCGAGGTCCAACGCAGTCAGCATCTGGAACGGCACGTCCGGCACCTCGCCCTCGCGGGAAAGCTTCCACGCCTCATAGACGCGCAAGGTTTCAGGGAGAGCGGCGGTATCGTAGGGCTTGCCGACCAGCCAAGCGTAGAAGGCCTGCCGCACGGCATCGGCCGGGCGCGGGTGGATCATCTTCACGACATCCGCCAGCGAGGGATCGTTGCCGATCGTCGCGTTGACGAGCTGCCGCTCATTGGCCCGCTCGAGCCACTGGCGGACCAAGCGCTTCGGGGCGGAGCCGAGCGACTTCCGTCCGGTCACACCGGAGCGGAGGATCTGCACGAAGTTCCGCAGCATCTTCCCGTTGTCGATAACCTGCGGGAAGATCTCGGCGAGCCGGTCAAGATCGCGGGTGGCGAGCACCGCGCAGAGCAAGGCCGGCATGTCCTTCATGAAACCCTTGCGCCGGGCGTAGAGGGCCGTCTGCGCCAGGAAATCGACGTCCACCTGACGGGCCAGTTCGAGCACGCGGTCGAGCTGCGTTTCGGCGTCGGCATAGAAGGTGCGGTTCAGACATCCGGTCGCGGCCAGCCGGGCCAGTGTGGCCTTTGGCGACAGCTCGTATGCCGGGGCTCCCGCGTCGTTGCGGACGGTTGCCGCGGGCACCAGTGCGCCGCGGATCGCTTGGAAGAGGTTCTTGTTCGCCATCTTGGTTCATCCGGTGGTTGCGCCGGACGGAGATTGAGATGGCATGGCGTGTGCCAAGCTGGGTCTTTGGCTGCCGGGATTTAGGGGTATACTGTTGTAAATGAGTGGGATAAAAATCTCCGTGGGAGTTTGTGGTTTGGTGCGGGTGAGCGTTGAGTTGGTAATGAAAATAGCGGATTAGAGCGTGATTTATCCAAATAGATAGATTCGAATCGGTGCGTGAAGCGTGTGGTGATTGGCCTGCTGGGAACGAAGCTGGACATGGGATTCAATCCGGACCGGTGGGAGAGTTGGCGGCCGAGCGTGTCGCTGTTCCAGCATGAAGAGCTGCTGTTCGATCGCTTCGAACTCCTGGCTGAGCGGCAGTTTTCTCATCTCCACGACCAAGTGGCGGAGGATGTCCGGCTGGTGTCGCCGGAAACCGAGGTTCGCCAGCACTTCGTCGATTTCGGCAAGGACCCGTGGGATCTCGCCACGGTCTATGGCGCGCTCCATGACTGGGCGCGCGGCTACCCCTTCGATCCGGAGCGGGAGGAATACTGGGTCCACATCACGACGGGCACGCACATCGCCCAGATCTCGTTCTTCCTGCTGGTGGAGGCGGGTTACGTGCCGGCGAAGCTGATCCAAACCTCGCCGCGCACCGCGCGGCGATCGTCTGATCCCGCCGGGCGCTATGCGGTGATCGATCTGGATCTGTCGAAGTACGACGCGCTTAGTACGAGATTCGCCCGTGACGCGGTGGAGACGACGGCATTCCTGAAGAGCGGCATCGCGACGCGCAATGCCGGCTTCAACCGGCTGATCGACCGGATTGAACAGGTCGCGCTGCGTTCACAAGCGCCAATGCTGCTGTGCGGGCCGACCGGTGCGGGCAAATCCCATCTCGCCCGCCGCATCTTCGAACTGCGCAGGCAGCGCGGCGGCCTGCGCGGCAGTTTCGTCGAGATGAACTGCGCCACGCTGCGCGGCGACACGGCGGCGTCGGCATTGTTCGGCCATGTGCGCGGCTCCTTCACCGGCGCGCAGAAAGACCGGCCGGGTTTGCTGCGCGAGGCCGATGGCGGACTGCTATTCCTCGATGAAATCGGCGAGCTCGGCGCGGACGAGCAGGCGATGCTGCTGCGGGCGCTGGAGGACAAGACCTTCCTGCCCGTCGGCTCCGACAAGCCGGTGAGCAGCGACTTCCAGCTCATCGCGGGAACGAACCGCGACCTGCGTGAGTCGGTGGCGAGCGGGCGTTTTCGCGAAGACCTGCTGGCCCGCATCCACCTCTGGACCTTCGAGTTGCCCGCGCTCAGACAGAGACGGGAAGACATCGCGCCGAATCTGGAATTCGAGCTGGAACGCTTCGCCCGGGCGAATGGCAGGCAGGTGAGCTTCAACAAGGAGGCGCGGCAGGCTTTTCTCAAGTTTGCCGAGGCGGCCAACACCCCGTGGTGTGGCAATTTCCGCGATCTCAACGCGGCGATCACCCGCATGGCCACCCTTGCCCCGCGCGGTCGCATCCGGGTGGAGGAAGTGGACGAGGAAATCGCGCGGTTGCGGGAAAGCTGGAAGCGGCCGGGAAGTACTACGAATGCCGTGGATTGCGTGGACCTGGAGGAACTGTTGGAAGAAGAAATCGACCCCTTCGATCGCGTCCAACTCGTCCACGTGGTGACGGTGTGCCGGAGATCGAGGACTCTTTCGGAAGCGGGACGGGAGTTGTTCTCCGTCTCGCGCAAGAAGCGAGCGGTGACCAACGATGCGGATCGTCTCAAGAAGTACCTCGCGAAGTTCGGACTGGATTTCGAGCGGTGCCGGCAGTGAGTGAAAGTGGCTGCGGCATCACGCCACAGCCACGGGTTACACGTGCAGTAGTTTCTGCCCGAACACGATCACCCAGGCGAGCGCCACGAAAATGAGCCCGAGCGCGACCTTCACCGCGAACGTGTGTTTGGTCTGGAAGGCGATCAATGCGTTGCTGGTCATGCCGGTGAAGGCGAGGCCGAAGATCACGATCAGCGGGACGATGAAGGCGAGGTTGTAACTGAGCAGCCACGCGACCGCGTCCATCCGGCCCTGCTGGATGTGATAGATGATCGGCGCATAGACTTGGCCGGTGCAGGCAAGCTCCAGGAACGAGATCGCCAGGCCGGCGAGGAAGGCTCCGATGACGAAGCGTCGAGCCCGAGCGCCGGTCCGGATGACGCCGCGGATGCGGTCCTTGAGGAAGGCGGGAAGCTGCAGCGACATCTCGTCGAGCTTGCCGGCTCGCGCCTTGAAGGCATCGCGGAATGACAAGGTGGCCGCCACCATCGCGAGTCCGCCGAAGCTCCAGTCGAGCCACGGCTTGATGCCGGCGATGCGGTCGGTCACCTGGGCCAGTACCTTGTGCAGCACCAGTCCGGCGAGGAAGTAGGCAAGGAACACCGCGAGGATGAAGGCCGCGCCGACCATCAGCATTTCACGGGGCGTGCGCCGTGCGATCTGGAGGTAGGAGAGGAAGAAGATGATGGTGGCAAAGGCGCACGGGTTGATGCCGTCGATGAGTCCCGCGGCGAGCACGACCGGCAAGGTCAGCGCTTCGAAGCGCTCCTGCACGACCTCCTGCGCGGCGGCGATCTCCGGCCGGGCGACCACACTCCACGAGTCATCCTGAGCCTTCGACATCGTGGAGGAGAGGAGACCGCCGAGCGCTTGCGGCGCGATGTCTTCGCGGATCAGGAAGCCTGCCTGGGTGAAGATTGCCGGGGCGATCGTGTGCTTGTTGGAAGGAACCTGGAAGCGCGAGCAGAGGGCTTGGTTGAGCACCGTGCCGTCGGTCTCGTTGATGTTGTGCTTCTCGATCTGGAGCAGGGGGAAGTCGGACTTCACCGTCTCCAACAGCTGGCTGGCCTTCTCGCATTCGGCGCAGCCGGGCTTGAAGAAATAGACCACCTTGATCGACTCGCGGGCGGGCTTTTCCTCATCGTCCTCCTCGACGGCGGTCTGCTGTGGTGCCGCGGCAATCGCTTCCGCGCCGGCGACCAGGGCTGAGAAGCTGGCGAAGCCGCCGCCATCGTCCTCCGGCGCGATCTTGAGCAGGATCTCCTGCATCCGCTCCGGCTGAACCTTCGAGGTGTCGAGGGCGGCGACGATCGGTGCCAAGCCGGGACCGAGACGGCGCGCATTCTCGCCCATCCAATCGGCGACGCGGTACGAAGCCGATGCTTCCTCCGGTTGCCGTGAGATCAACGCGGCGAAGGCGTCCACATCGATGGTTTGACCTTGGGAAAGGAGCGCGAACATCGACTCGAAGCGAACGCTCTCGTCGGGGTCGGTGGCGGCCATCTTCTCCAATGCCGCCTTGGCTTCGGGAAACAGGCGGCGCGATTCGCGGTTGGAATACCACGAGCTGTTCGGCTTCGCGCGGGTGTCGTCGAAGCGGTGCATCCAGGCGGAGTCCATGCGGCCGCTGGCTTCGGCGAGCGCGGCCCGGACCTGCGGAGCTGGATCCTCGGCGAGGGTGGCGAGGTTCTGGCGAAAGGCCGCGGCCCCATTGGCCCCCATGGCGTCCCACGCCGCGCGGCGAACCCAGCGGTCGGACGACCCTTTCGCCAGCGCGAGTGTGGGTTCCACGGCGGACGCGGGAAAGTTCTGGCGCAGGGCGATGAACGCGAGCACGCACAGAGGGGCGGGTGATTTCGCGTTACCGATGACCGACAAGGCCCAGCCCCGCAGGGTGGGCACGAGGCGGTTCTCGCGTGCGGCGGATTCGAAATGATAGGTATAGACCTCGTGCGGCTGGAGCTTGGCATCCGGCGCGGCGAGTTCTTCGAGCAGCATCGAGAGGAAGGCCGGGGAGTTGTCGTTGGACAGCGCGGATCCCGCGGCGGCGCTGCGAATTTCCTCGATCGGATCGCGCAGGAGCAGGCGGAGGAGTTCCAGTGCCTCCTTGCGCGTGGGTTGATAGAGTTGTTCTGCGATGGCCGCGCGTTGGGCGGTCGAGAGATGAGGCAGTCGCGTGGTGAGCGCGACCAGTCCGCCCGGATCACCGGCGCGTGCGAGGCAAAGCGCCGCGCGGAACGAGTTCTCGCCGGATTCCGTGGCGATCGCATTGAGAGCCTTGATGAGTTCGCCCTGGGCACCGGGGATCACTTCCACTTGCGCGGGAGGTGCCTTGGCCTGTTGGCCCGCCGCTTTCAAGAAGGCCTCATAAAGCGGGTCGAGCGAGGTCTTCCCTCCGGCGCTGGCGATGGGCTTCACCATTTGTTGGAGCGCGGGGTCGGGCTGCTTGTTCGAGGCTGGGGGCAAGACCAGGCGGTCAAGGGCGGCGGCGCGTTTCTCCTGGCTGCTAGAGCGGAGTGCGGACACCAGCACGCTCGCCACTTCATTGGACCTCACCCGGTCGGGACTGGAGGAAAGGAAGCGGATGGCGGCGCACGAGACGTCGAGGTCCGGATCATTGGCGAAGCGGATGACCACGTCCGCGAGGTCCGAATCGGCCTCGGCGGCGCGGATGGCGGCGAGCCGGGCATCGGGCGGATAGGCGGCGAGCTTTTCGACCATCGCCCCGTCGGGCTCCTTGTTGAGCGCCGCATATCCTTCCAGCACCGGGCCGACCATGCCGGCATTGGCGAGGAACATCTCCTTGAGCTTCTCCGCCGCACCTTCGGCCCCGAGTGCCGCGGCGGCCTTGATCGCGCTGAAGCGGACGAATTCGTCGGGATCCGACAGCAGCTCGACACAGCGCGCTTTCGCCTCGGCCACTTTCCGGCCGGCGACGAACTCCAGCGCGGCGGTGCGGACGCGCCAACGTGGGTCGGAGAGCGCCCTGATGATCGCCTGGTTTACTTCGGCCTTTACTCCTTCCGCTGCCTTGGGACGGCGGTTGCCGCTGAACATGTAGTCGTCCTCGTTGCCGCCGGCGAGCTTGAGGCAGGCTTGGATCGCGGAGACGAGCAGGTCCTCGTCCTCGTGCGACAGGAAGGAAGCGGCGAGCTTGAGCGAGGCATCGCCGGGAATCTCCTTCAGCCGGCGCAGCGCGCCGTGGATGACATTGACGTCGGTCTCCGCGGTGAGCACCGGGCCGACGACCGGCAAGGACTGCGCGCCGCCGGCGGAAAGCATCGCATCGATGGCGGTCTCGCGGACCAGCGGGTCGGCGTGCTGGAGGAAATCGCGCAAGATCGGCAGGGCGACCAAGCCAGCACCGCGCAGCGTGCCGAGCGCCGCGAGCGTCTGGTCGCGGCTGCCGAAGGCGAGCTGGCGCGCGGCCGTCGCGGCCTGTGGACCGAGCGGGCGCGAGAGCACGATCTGGTACTGCGCTTCCCGTACTTTTGCGCGGCTGCCGGTGGGCAGGGTGGGGGAATTCGCAAGGAAGGTCTCCAGGAAACCCACCGCACCGAGGCCGTCGGCTTCCAGCATGCGGCGGGCTCGGGCGGACTTGTCGCCATCATTGCCGAGTAGATCGTGCAGGTAGCTGCGGCGTTGCTCGTCGCCGAACAGGTCCTTCTTGCCCGCGGCACCGGGCTTCTCACCCGCCCATTGTTTCCAGCGCGCAAGCGGGCCTTCATTTTCCGGCGAACCGGGAGAGGCCCAGGGGTTGAAACCGAAGTCGCCGCCGGATTTCTCCTCCAGCACTTCCAGCGCGCCTAGCCGCACGGCGAGATCGGTATGGGAAAGCAAGCTCGTCAGCTCGGCGGAAGGAAAGGGGTCGAGGCTGAGGATGGTGACTCGCACGCTGCTTCGTCCCGCCGGATCGGCCAGCAAGGGCACGGCCGTCGCCAGCGTCTCCGCGGTCGGCGGCGAAGCCTTCAATGCCTTGATGGCATCCGCGACCGGCTCCTGGGCGGAGACGGCGAGAGCGGCGCAAAGGAGGAGGAGCAGCGGTTTCACGCAAGGGGCAGGGCTCAGTGCAGCAGCGCGTAGGCGAGGATGTTCGCGTTGATCTCCATGGAATTCTGGATCTCGTTGCCGCCGCAGCAGCAGCAGCCCTCGGTGTGGGAGGTGTCATTGAGCCCGTCATTCGAGTAAACCACCACGATCTTGCCATCGCGGAAGACGCCTCGCAGGCGCGATTCGCCGCTCGACTTCGCGAGCTTCAGATCTTTCACGGTGAAGATCGTGCGGAAGATCTCGTGATCCATCGGGATGTCCTTCAGGCAGTCGTTGCCGAAGAGCCGCTTGATCTCGCGCTGGAAGGCGCCGTCCCACGCCTCGTTCGAGCACGACGCCGACGCGAGCAGGAAGCCGCCGTTCTCCAGATACTTCTTCAGGTGCTCGCGCTCGTCGGCGGCCAGGGTGAAGTCGCCCTCGCCGGTCATGATCACGAAAGGCATCTTGAACAGTTCGTCGGAGGCGAGCTTGACCGGCTTGAAGCGGCGCTCGGTGGCGATCGAGGTCTTCTGTTGGACGGTGGACAAGAATTCGTCGCTGAAGCACTTCGAGGTCTTGGTGCCGGCGTAGATCAGGTTGCCGCATTCGACCGCGCCTTCCTTCGCATGAAGGAACGGGCAAATGGCCAGGGTGATAGCGAGCAATGCTTTCATGGCGGTATCGGGATTCAAGATTCGGGATCGAAGTATCGTTTCACCGCCTCGCGGTAGGGCTCGGGGACGGACTCGGGTTCAGGCGCGGACTGTGTTTCGCGGGGCAATTCGGAGGGCTTCATGCGTTCGGACTCGGCCGCGGTGGCTGCCTGTTTGCCGGGCATGGTCTGGCCCTTGCCATCGGCGCTGCCGCCCATCGATGCGGGCTCGAACATCATGCGCTGCGGCCCGACCACCGGCAGGTCCAGCATCGAGAAGCCGGGCGCGGCATTGCCGGTGGGACCGGTGCCGCCCGAGCCCATGCCACCGCCGCCCTGGTTTTGGTTCGGCGACATGCCAGGATTCTGGCACATCAGGCCGTCCAAGAGTTGCTGCATGGTGGCGTTGACGTCCGGTCGCGGGATGGAAAACTTCATGCACTGGCCTTGGCAGGCTTGGGAGAAGGCATTCTCCTGCTGCTGCATCAGCGC
>CBKZPU010000199.1:0-9019 GCA_966696705.1 uncultured Verrucomicrobiaceae bacterium
AGGTCGTACTTCCGCATGATCGCGCGGACGCCCTCGCTCCAGCCGCAGAAGGTCTTGAGGTAGGCGGTGATTTTCGGTGCGGGCTTGCTCATGCGGCGGAAAATACATGCCGAAGCCGTCCCCGCAAGCCTTGCCACCAATTCCGGCGGGGCGTTAGGTTCGGGCATGTTCCGAGTTCTCGGGCTCTTGTTTCTCTCCGTCCTTTCCAGCGGGGCTGCAAATGGGGCTGCGTGAATCCTGCCGCCTGCCGTCCATGGATCGTCCATTTTTGAGTCTGAACTTCGCCCTCTCGGCCGACGGCAAGATCTCGTCGGTGGCAAAGCGTCCGTCGGGATGGACGTCGAAAGAAGATCACGCGCGTCTGTTAGAGCTGCGGAAGGACGCCAATGCCCTGATGGTCGGCCGCGGGACCTTGGAGAAGGACCGGATGACGATGAAGGCTCCGCACCATCCGTTGCGCTGTGTCGTTTCGCGGAGCGGGGAATTCGATCCCGCGCATCCGCTGTTTCACACTCCGGGCGGGCCGATTCACCTGTTGGCCACGGAGGGAAAGTGCCGCGAAATCCCAGGGGCGATCCTCCATCACGGCAGCCTCGCGGATTTTCTCACCGAACTCGCGGGCCTCGGCGTGCGCCGTGTCCATTGCGAGGGTGGGGGAGAGCTGGCATTTGCGCTGTTAGAGCGCGACCTAGTCGATGAAATCCACCTGACTTGGGCGGGCCACACGCTCTTCGGCGGGCGCGAGGCTCCGACCTTGAGCGGCGTGCCGGGGAACTTCCTGCCGGCGTCACGGGAATTCGAGCTGACGGAATTCGACCCGCAGCCGGAGACCGGTGAGTGCTTTCTCAGCTACCGGCGCAAGCGCGAGGCGATGGCTCAGTGAGCCTTCTCCTCGTGCTTTTCGACGGCGTGTCCGTCGCCGTGAGCAGCTTCCCCGTGGCCTTCACCATGGCTGTCGTGGCCGTGCTTCTCGTGGAGCTTCTTGGTTTTTTCCCACTCGTGGCGTTCGCAGGAGGTCGCAACAAGGAACAGCCCGGCGGCAGCGGCGGCGAAAAGCGTGGTCGGTTTCATCCCGGCGCGGGTGTAGCGGATCGACCGCCGATGGCAAGCGGGCTTTCCCGTCAATGTGCTGTGATCTGCCGACCACGGGGACCTCCCGGTGGAAAGGGAATCGACAACGAAACTGAGGAAACAAGCGAAAGGAACGGCATCTGATCCAACATCCGCGGATCTCATCTGGTTCACCCGAGCAACCTACCGCGTGATCCATTTCGAGATCGCCGTGGCGGCCCGCAGGTGGGCGCCGGGACCGCCGAGTTTGGCGGCGGTGGCCAGCAGTTTGCGGCGGGTTTCCTCGCGATGGGCGTCGTCGGAAAGGAAGCGCGCCAAGGACTGCTCCACGCGCAGCGGGTCGGCCTCGGATTGGATGAATTCCTCCACCACGCGGCCGCCGGCGAGGATGTTGATCAGGCCGATGTGCTCGATTTTCACGAGCATCCTGGCGGCGAGGTAGGTGGGCCACGCCACCTTGTAAACGAGGCAGTAGGGGAGGCCGAAATACGCGGCCTCGAGGGTGGCGGTGCCGCTGGCGACCACGCCGCAGGCCGCGCGCTGCATCAGCTCGTGCGCGCCGCCGTCGCGGATATGGACGAATTCATCGAGCTTCGCGGTGGTGGTCAGCTCGCGCATGCGTGCGGCCAGCTTGGCCGAGGCGCCGCAGGCTTCGAAGCGGGTCTCGGGTCGCTTCGAGTGGAGGCGGCGGGCGGCCTCCAGCATCATCGGGAAAAGCCGGGAAACCTCGCGTTCCCGGCTGCCGGGCAGCAAGGCGACGAGGTTTTCCTCCCGCGGTTCGCCGCTGCGTTCCTCTTCCAACTCGTCCACCAGCGGATGGCCGACGAAGGTGGTGGCCAGCCCCGCCCCCTCGAAGATCGGCTTCTCGAAGGGGAAGAGGCAGAGCATTTCGTCCAAAACCCGCGCCATCTTCGGCAGTCGGCCCTTGTTCCAAGCCCACACCTGCGGGCTGATGTAGTAAATGATCTTGGTCTGCGGGAGTTCGCGGCGGACGGCCTCGGCGAAGCGCAGGTTGAAGCCGGGGTAGTCGATCAGGACCAGCAGGCCGGGCTTGAGGGCGCGAACCTCGGCGAGCATCTCCTCGAAGCGCTGCTTGAACCAGCCGTAGCGCTTCAGCACCTCCCACAGGCCCATCACGGCAGCGTCCTCGACCCAGTCGCGGATGCCATCGCCGGCTACCCCGCGCATTTCGGGGCCGCCGGCTCCATGGACTTTCAGGTCCGGTTGCATCGACAGCAGCGCGCGCAGCATTCCCGCGCCGTGCGCATCGCCGCTCAATTCTCCCGCGATGACATACAGCGCTTCGGCCATCTGCGGCGGAGCTTAGGGAAGGTGCTCGCGGGCTGGCCATGAAAATCCCGGCGGCCCCGCGAAACGATGTGCCGGAAGGTGGGAATTCGTCATTGCTTTCGCGGGACCCGGCTCCTTAATCGCTGCCCGCATCATGGCCGAAGACTCCGCCGACACCCCGCGCCCGCTTGCCGAAATCTCCCACGGCCCATCCGCCTTCGAGGCCTTCCTTGACCGCAACCAGAAGGGCATGATCGCCCTCGGCATCGTTCTGGTGGCCGCCACCGCCGGCTGGATCGTGGTCCGGGGCATCAAGGAAGAGGCGGAGAAAAACGCCGGCGCCATCCTGGTGAAATCCGAGGGCGTTCCGCAGCTCCAAGCCATGGTGAAGGAGCAGCCCGACACCGCCGCCGCGGGCAGCGCGCAACTCGTGATCGCTGCCAAGCAATGGGAAGCCGGTGACCAAGATGCGGCGATTGAAACGCTGCAAGCGTTCATTTCCGCCAAGCCGGAGCATCCGGGCGTGGTCAGTGCCAAGGCCAGCCTCGCCTCGCGCTTCATGCAGCAGGGCAAGAAGGATGACGCCAAGAAGCTTTTCCAAGAGCTCGCCAGCGATCCGGCCGCCCGCTATATCGCCCCCTACGCGCTCATTTCCCTCGGCGACATGCAGAAGGCGGAGGGCAAACTCGACGAGGCCGAGCAGTCCTACAAAAAGGCGCAGAGCGACTTCGGCACCAATCCGCTGGCCAATACCGCCGCCCAGCGCTTGAAGCTGCTGCGTTTCCAATCGCCGACGGAAATCGAGCCGCCGCCCGCTCCGCCGGTCCCCAAGGAAGGCGAGGCACCCAAGCCGGGTACCCCGGAAGACGCCGCCTTGCCGAAGGAACTGGAAGGTCCGCTCGGCAACATTCTTTCCGGCGACGCGACTCCGCCGCCGGCCGAAACTCCGCCGCCACCCGCCGGGGAACCGGTTCCGCCGGTCGAGCAGCCCGCCGAACCACCGGCCCCGCCAGCGGAAGCTCCGAAGGAGTAATCTGCCAGGGGAAATTCCTTTGACTTTCAACTTCACCGCATTCCCTATTCCCACGCCATGAGCAATAGCTTCGGATTTCGCAAGATCACCGGCAACAAGCCGGAAGAGCCCGCCGCCCCGACCGCCCCTGCCCCCACGGCATCCTACTCGCCGGCCCCGGCTCCCGCTCCGGCCAGCTACGGCAGCCCCGAGCCGGCAGCCGCCGCCTCCGTTCCCACCACCGCCGCCCCGCAGCGCCCAGTCGGTCCGTCCCGCAACGTCCTCAGCTCGGACGTGGAAATCAAGGGCACGGTCAAGTTCACCAACGACCTCGTCGTGGACGGTCGCATCGAGGGCGAGATCCAGTCCGACGGCAACCTGACCGTCGGCGAAAACGCCCGCCTCAAGGCCGAGATCAAGACCGGCACGGTGGTCGTCTATGGCAAGGTCCACGGCAACATCAGCGCCAACGACCGCGTCGAACTGAAGGCCACCGCCGAAGTCGTCGGCGACATCAAGGCCAAGACCCTTTCGATCGAGCCGGGTGCCATCTTCGTCGGCAAGTCCGCCGTCGGCACGCCCTCGACCCCGGCCGGCACCACAGCTGCCAAGCCGGCGGGTGGCCAAGCCGCCTCCGCACCGGCCGCCAAGCAGGCCGACTCCAAGCAGGGCACGCTTTCCGGCGTGGATTCCTGATCGATTCGAGCGCTTCGCGATTTTCCAAGGCCCGCCCGGTTCACGCCGCGGCGGGCTTTTTGTTGGAGCGGGAATTCCCGGCAGTGAGGACCGTTGGGGATCCTGATTGAGCTTCGATTCCGTCTCTGCCCACTGTCGCCGCGTGCCGTTCCCGCTTGCTGTTTACTTGATCTATTTCGCCGTCGGATTGCCGTCTTTGGCAGTTCAGGCGGTGGCGCTGCTTGCCAGCAAGATCCGGATTGAGGAGGTCGGAATTTTTTACGGCGAGCCTTTGGCCTCCTGGGATCTGGGGAACACGCGGCTGAAGCTCAGCTGGATTCCGTTCGGCTGCTCCACCAAGCACGATATCAACCAATTCGCGTTGCTTCCGACGTCTGCCCGGGTGGGCTTGATCCTGATTCCGTCGGTGGTCTTGCTGGGAACCGCTCTTTTGCTGCTGGGGCCCGAGGCGGGCTGGCATCATTTCGTGACGGGCTTTCGCCAGATGATCGAGGGGGTTCTTCGCCCGCAAGCGGTAGGCTACGCGCTGCTCGGAAAGCTTCACGGACTCTATCAGCAGTCGCCGATGGCGGTGGCGGGAGTGTTCTCTGCGAAGATGGCAGCCTGGTCGCTGCTGCCGATCGCGCACGTGGGAGGGCCGGTCTTGCTCCAGATCTTTTCGCCCACCCTCCGCCCTCGCGAAGCGGTCGAAAAGTGGGTCACGATGGGGATGCTGATGGGGTTCGTGATCTCGCTGGTTTGGATGGGGATCTTTCTGGTGTATGCCGTGAAGCATTGGACTTGAAACCGTGCCGTTCGCCACGGCTTACCACCTCCACGGTTGCCCTCCAGCTCGTCCAATCCTAGTGTCCGCCATGCCCGCCGCCGCGCTCGATCTCAAGGAAGCGATCCTTGCCCTGAAAAAGGAACGGAATGCCGTCATCCTCGCCCACAATTACCAGACCGGCGACATCCAGGATTTGGCGGACTATGTCGGTGATTCGCTCGGCTTGGCCTACCATGCCAAGGAGACCGATGCCGACGTGATCGCCTTCTGCGGCGTCCATTTCATGGCGGAGACGGCGAAGATCGTGAATCCTACGAAGATCGTCGTACTTCCCGACAAGGACGCCGGCTGCTCGCTCGAGCAAAGCTGTCCCGGACCCGAGTTGGAGGCCTTCCTCAAGGCGAATGCGGAGAAGAACTACTACGTCATCGCCTACATCAATTGCTCCGCCCACGTGAAGTCGTTGTGCGACGTGATCTGCACCTCTGGCAACGCGGTGAAGATCGTCAACAAGGCCCCGCAGGACCGGCCCATCCTCTTCGTGCCCGATGCCAATCTCGGCGCCTGGGTGATGGAGCAGACCGGCCGCAAGATGGACCTGTGGCAGGGTGCCTGCTACGTCCATGTCGAGTTCACCCGCGACTCGATCAACCGGATCAAGGCGGAGTATCCCGACGCGCTGGTGGTCGCTCACCCGGAGTGCACCCAGGCCGTGCGGCTGTTGGCCGATGAGGTTTGCTCGACGGAGAAGATGATTGCCTTCTGTCGCAATGCGCCGGTTAAGAACATCATCGTGGTCACCGAAAGCGGGATGCTCCATCGACTGCGCCGCGAGTGCCCGGACAAGAACCTCATTCCCGGCCCCACCGACCGCTGTGCCTGCGCCGACTGCCGCTACATGAAGATGAACACGCTTCAGAAGCTGCACGACTGCCTCGCCAACCTCAGCCCGCGAGTCGAATTGCCGGAAGATATCCGCAAGCGCGCGGAAGCCCCGCTGCTGCGCATGCTTGAGCAATCGCGCTGACCAGCTCGCGCCCGCTTTCCAGCAGCGGCACGCCCTCCAGCCGGCGCAGGAGCGGGATGCTCAGGAGCAGGCCGAACGACGCCAGCCCCGCGCAGCCCAGCACCATGCGCATCCCGTGCGGCACTCCCATTGGCACGGATTCCGGCGGGGCGGCATAGACCAGCAGCCCCGAGCCGGAGCTGAGGTGATGTCGTTCGTAGGCCTCGACCACCGCCATCAGCGTGCGTTGCGCCTCCAGCGGATCGTGGCCCCGTGCGGCGATCCGGATCATGTCCGGGCCAATGCCGCGCTTGAGGGTGAGATTGGAGCGCAGCACCTGCGTCGCCATCGGGTTGGGAGCCCGCCCGGCGGCCAAGGCCGAGGCGGCCTCGTCGATCACGGCGGGAAAAGCCAGCGGATTGCCGGCGTCCGCCGCGCTGGCGGGAAGCCGCAGCACGGCCTCGGAGCGATAGACCGGCGGCACCACCCGCACGATGGCCGTGCCGAGCAGCCATATCGCCAACGGCGCGAGGCCGAGGGCGAGAATGGTGCCAAGCGTTTTCCGGAAATCCGGCGAGCCGCCGATTCGGCCCCGTCCGCTTGCCCCGACCTTTCCGAACCACCCCTGGATGCGAGTTCTCGAAATCATTCGTAAAATATGACCGAGAAAATATCGGTAAGTTCAAAAATCGTTGAAAATAAAGGTTTTATGAAGTTGATTGTTAACCTCTCCGAATGAAATCGGCGCGGTCGCTAGAGGCGACGGAATGGGAGCCGTGGAAATTCTTCGCGGAAAAGTGAATCGTGCCGTCGATTTCCTTGACAGGAGCCGCTGGCTCCGGCTTCTTTCCGGCCCGCGCCGCAAGGCACGCCAAAGCACCCATAGCTCAATTGGATAGAGCGTCTGACTACGGATCAGAAGGTTAGGAGTTCGAGTCTCTTTGGGTGTGCCACTTTCAAGGGCCCCGCAACGAAACGTTGCGGGGCTTTTTTCATTCGGGAGGATCCGGATCCGCAGCCGGAGCGGTTTTTTGGGAGTGATCTTGGGAAGGGAGTTCGCACTCCCCGGGGTTGAAGTGCTGGATCGCGAGGGGCGGCTGCCAGTTTCGCCGGTCAGGGAGGCGAATGGGCTGCGCGAGGGCGGAGCGGGCTTGATGTTTGACCGTTCCGAAATTTTTAGATATTTGAAGGGGGCAATGACGGCCCAGCAGCAACAGTGGTTTTTCTCGACCGGTGGCGAACGTTTCGGCCCGGTTGGCTTCGATTATCTCCTCGAAATGGCCAAGTCGGGAAAGCTGGACCCGCGCAACGACATGGTCTGGACCACCACGCTGAGCGACTGGGAGCCGGCCGGTGAGGTCGAGGGCTTGTTCGAACGCCGGGCAGGCAGGCGCGAGGACGGCACGCTGGATGGAGACTTTGCCAACACGGGTAGCTACGAAGCCAAGCCGATCCCCAAGGCGCACTTTCCCGGGACCGGGCGGTTGGGCTTCCTGATGGGGACCGTGGCGGTGCCGGTGATCCTGATGGTCGCCTGGCAGTTTGCCGTCCCTTACATCCAGCCGTACGTCCCGGAAAACTTCCGCAACTACCTGCCGCCGGTGATTTTCCCGCTCGCCGGGCTCTTGGCGCTGGCGACGGTGGTGAAACGCTTCCGCAATGTCGGCATGTCCGGGTGGTGGCTGTTTGGCTTGGTCGTGCCGGTGCTGAACCTGTGGCTCGGCTACCGGCTGCTGGCCTGCCCGGCGGGTTACTCGACTCGCCGCAAGCTGGACGTGGCGGGCAAGCTGGTGGCGGTCCTTTACTGGGGTTCGCTGGTCGCCGGCATTGGCCTCTCGGTCGCTGCCGGCGTGGGTGCCTTCGGTGAGCTGAAGGAGTCCGGCATGCTGCAGGACATCACGACTCAGTTCAACGAACTGCGGAAATCCGCCTTGCCCGAGCGCTGAGCGTCGTCATTCCGCCTTCGGAGCGACCGTCTGCGGCATCGCCTCGCGCATCCAGCCGCTCATCTGCTCATCGGTCGGCATCTCGCCCTTTTCGAGCGCTTCGGCGAATTTCTCGAAGGGGGCCGAGGGGATCTTGGTCTTGGCACCTTCCGGGGACTTGGTCCACTCGACGGCGCGCTTGGCGCTGGCCTTGGCGGCATCCTTGTCGCCGAGCGACCATTGGAGCTTGGCCAAGATCTGGAAATAAATGGCGTGGCCGCTTTTCTCCAATTGCTTGGCCAAACTGGTGGCCACGGTTTTGCGGAAGCTCTCCGGGGCGTCTGGCAGTTGGTTGAGTTTCTGGGCGGCGCTGATGACGACCGTTCCGGCCATCGGGGACTCGGAAAGCTTGGCGAGCGCGGATTCGGCAGCCGGCCAGTCGCTCTTGGCCAGGAGCAATTCGAACTCGAGCAGGGGCAGCGAGCGGCTCTCCGGATCGATTTCCTTCAGTTCGGCCAAGGCCGTCTCCATGGCCGCGGCGTCCTTCTTCATGGTGGCCTGCCGGAACGCTTGGATCGCCTTGTTCGCCGCCTCTTGCTTGCGCTGGGCTCCCTTGATGCCGTCGAGCGCCTTCGTTTCCGCCTCGCCACCGGCCAGCAGGGCCTCGACGAGAGCCTCGTTGAGCTGCATCGGATGGGCGGTCAGCAGGACCTTGCCATCCTTGACCACGAAGGCGTGCGGGATGCCGCGGACCTCAGCGGGCTTGAGCCAGTCGGTCTCAAAGGCACCGCCCTTGCCGGTGTAGGCGACCGGGTAGGACATGCCGTCGCCCTTGGCTTTCACGAAGCTGGCGACCTTGTCCTTGCCGTCTTCCCAAACATTCACGCCGATGACCCGCAGGCCCTTCTCCTGATACTTGTCGTAAAGCGCATCGACGTGCGGAATCGCGACGACGCAGGGGCCGCACCACGTGGCCCAGCATTCCAGCACATAGACCTTGCCCGGTTCCCACGCCGTGGGGGCCGAGCCTTGGACCCACTCAAGCTTGCCGAGGGCTTCGGGCGTGACGGAATCGCCGGCCTTCTGGGCGAAAGCGGGGAGGGCGGCGGCGAGAAACAAGGAGGCGCAAGTGATTTTCACGGGATGAAAACGGCGTCCGGCGGCGGATTTGCCTCTTGCTGGTGAAGAAAAGATTTCCGGCACAGCTCGGCATACTTGCCGCCGCGGGCCCACAGTTCGTCGTGGGTGCCTTC
>CBKZPU010000200.1:0-8974 GCA_966696705.1 uncultured Verrucomicrobiaceae bacterium
AACGCTAGGAGTTTCTCGGGCAATACGGGCACTTTTGAGGCAATGGCCCGGACACGAAAAAGCCCACCGAAGTGGGCCAAATCATTGAGAGAGAATGGAGCGGGCGATGAGATTCGAACTCACGACATCCACCTTGGCAAGGTGGCGCTCTACCACTGAGCTACGCCCGCGTCGCGAAACGCGTGCGCGCTTTCTACATGCGCTCCCCGGAGGGGCAAGAGAAAATTTGCATCAAAACCTCACCTTTCTTCAGAAGCCCCGTGGTTGCGACGTTCCACGGCCTCGATCACTTCGTCTTGTCCGGCCGTGGCGGGGGCTGGGGCACGGAGCGCGGGTCCTTTTGAATGAGTTCCTGCAGGTGCTTCACCGCCGCTTCGAGCTGCGCGTCGGTGCCACCAAAGGTCGCGTGCGGCAGGTTATCGACCGTCACGTCAGGCTCGATGCCGGTGCCCTCGATCAGCCACTCACCCTCGGGGCTATACACCCCGATCTCGGCAGCGGTGCACATGCCATTGTCGATCAACCAGCGCTGGCCATTCAGCCAAATCTGGCCGCCCCAGGTGCGGGTGCCGAAGACTTTCCCGAGGCCGAGGCGGCGGAAGCCCTCGGAGAACGCCTCGCCATCGCTGGAAGTCCATTCGTTGCAGATCACGGCGAGGTGCCCGCGGAAGGCATACTGCATGTTCGAATACGGCATGCCGGCGCGCGGCGACCAATGGAACCACGCCTTGCGCAGCAGCCGCCCGAGGATCCACGAGTCGGTATTGCCGCCGCGGTTGTGGCGCATGTCGATGATCAGACCCTGGCGATCGAAGACGGGATAGAACTCGCGCGCCCACTCGAGGATGCTTTCCGGTCCCATGTTGCGCAGGTGCACGTAGCCGATCTTCCCCTGCCCCAGCCGCTCGGTCTCCAGGCGGCGCGTGTATTCCCACTCGGCGTAGCGCAGCTCCGCGGCATCGTCGGGCGAAAGCGGCTTCACCAGCACATTGCGCCGCAAGCCGCCGGGCGCGAGGATATCCAACAGCACCTGCTGCCCCGCCTTCTGCGCGAGCCATTGCTGCGGGTGCCCGGCGCCTTTCAACTCGCGGCCATTGATCGCCACGATCACGTCGCCCACCTTCACGGCCACGCCCGGCTTCGCCAGCGGACTGGTCGCGCCGGGGTAATCCGGATCGGTGGTGAAGATGTGATCGACGCGCCAGCCGCCGCTCGCGGCATCGCGCGAAAGCCGCGCCCCGAGCGCCGATGGCTGGATCTTCTCCGGTCCCTCGCGCACGTCGCCGAAGCGCACATAGACGTGCAGCGCGCTGAGTTCGCCGGCCATCTCGTGAAGGATCTCCGCGAGGTCGGAGCGATCCGCCACGCGATCGACCAGCGGTTCGTACTTCTTCCGCACCGCCGCCCAATCGAGGCCGTGCATCTTCGGGTCGTAGAAGAAGTCCCGCAGCATGCGCCACGATTCCTGATAGATCTGCCGCCATTCTTCCCGCGGCTCGATCTCGAAGGTCCAGCGATCCAGCGGCACCGGCTTCTCCAGCTTCGCCGGGCATTCGCCCGCGGCCGGCACCACATGAAACGCATCGCCCTTGCGCAGGGCGAGCCACTTGCCATCGAAGGAAAGATCCCAGCCCTTGGTGTCCTCGGCGAAGAGCTTCGGCTTCGCCTCCTCGTGCGAAATGTCCAGCCGCATCAGGCGTGGCTTGGTGTCATTGCCGGGCGCCTGCGAGTTGAAGAACAAATGCTTCGAGGTCACGGCGAGGTTCGAGAAGTTCCCGGAAACGCCCGGCACTTCATAAAGACGCGCGGCGAGACCATCGGGCTCGATCGCCACCACCGGCACGGGCGCAGGCTTGTCACCATTCTTCTCGTCCTTCTTCTCCTCCTTCGGCTCCGCGACGAGTTCATCCGGCGGATTGAAGGGAAATCGCCCCTCTTTTGTTAGACCGAGTGCATAGACTCGCGTGCTCTCGGTGAAATACGGCTCCGGCTGGCGCGGTCCCCACGGGCTTTTGACGAGCGACTTCAGCTCGCGGTCGCTGAGGAAATAGAGCCACTTGCCATCCGGCGACCACGCGGGCGAGAAGCTCATCACGCGATCGCTGGTTGCCTCGATGATGCTCCCATCCATCACACGATAGAGGCGGATGCGGGTGAAGGTGTTCGGCGCGAACTCCACGAAGGCGAGCCACTGCCCATCCGGCGACCACGCCATATCGGGAAAGCCTCGCATCGGCGAAGTGCTCACCTTGACCGATTGCTTGGTCGTCAGATCGCGCACCCACAAGTCCAGGTTCTTGTCCTGCCACGCGAGCCGCTTGCCATCGGGCGAGGGCACCGGGGCATAACGGAACACACTGCCATCCTGCGTGAGCGATTCCGGCGCGCCGATGCCATTGGCGGGCAGCTTCACCATCTCGATCTCGCCGGTCTCATCGGTCTGCGCCACGAGTGACTTGCCATCGGGCAGGAAGCTCGCCTCGCGGAAGCGCACATCGGGAGGGCGCGGGATTTCCACCAGCCGTCCGCCCGGCTTCACCGGCGCCACAAAGAGGCTGCCGCGCGCGGTGAGTGCCAGCTTCTCGCCATCCGGCGAAACATTGAAGCGCGTGAGGTAGTCGAAGGGCTTCTTCACCCAGCGGTCGCGCGTTTGGTCGAAATCGGAAGTCAGCGTCACCGGAATCTCCGCGTCCTTGGCATCGCGGATGGTGAAGAGCCGCAGCGTGCCGGCATGCTGATAGACGATGCGCCCTTCATGAAAATCGGCATGGCGGATGTCGAAGTCCGTATGGGCTGTCAGGGCCTTCGCGTCCTTGCCATCCGCGGTCATCGACCACAGGTTCATGGTGCCGCTGCGGTCGCTTAGAAAGTAGAGGCGGTCCTTGTCCCACATCGGGCGCTTCGAGGTGCCCTTGAAGTCACCTGTTAGAGGCACGGCTTCGGCAGCGCCTTCATCGAAGCGCCACAAGTTCTGCACCGTGCCGCCCTGGTAGCGCTTGGTGCTGCTGCCCTGGAAGGGCAGGCGGGTGAAGACGAGGCGCTTGCCAGTTTCGTCGAAGTCCCCATCGCTCGCCTGCGCGAGGGGCAGCAGGCTTTCCTCGCCGGTCGCGGAATCGATCGCCACGAGCTGGTCATTCGGCAGCGTCGAGTGCGCGCGGGTGGCGACGAGCACCTTGCCGGTGACGGTCCAGCCGACCGGCCGCGCGTCCTCGCCGTGCCAGGTCAGGCGCTTCGGCAGGCCGCCGGTAAGCGGCATCACGTAGGCCTCGGCCGGGCCTTCATACTCGGCGGAGAAGGCGACCCACTTGCCATCGCGCGAAATCGTGGCGAAAGCCTCGAGGCCCGGATGGGTGGTCAGCCGCTGCGCCGCCCCGCCTTTCAACGGGACCTTCCACAGGTCGCCTTCGGCGGTGAAAACGACGGTCTCGCCATGAATGGCCGGCGTCCGGAAAAAGCCCGTCGCGCCATCGGCGGAGGCGAGCAGGGTGATGCAAACGAGTGCACGGGGGATCAGCATGCGTGGGTGATGCCTGAAAGCGGGCGGGGTGGCAATGCGGGGCTCGGGCTGGGGAAAGTCCGAACCACGAATTGACGGGGATCGAAGCGGATCGAGGGAGGCGCGGGTAAGCGGCGGGAGGAGTTTTTTGAGCGCAAAGGACGCAAAGATCGCAGGGAAAGGGATGGGAGGCCGGAATCGGGGTCTTTGGGTTCCCTGCGGTCAGACTCTTCGTCCCAACGGGACGGCTTATAAAAGCCCGGCACGCAGTGCCGGGTGGGAAGGCTAAAGCGACCGCGTCACAACGTGACGCCTCATGCGTCTGGCGGCGGCATTCCCGGACCGGCCCGAAGGCTCCATGCACTGGCCGCACTGTGCCCGAGAAACGCGGAACCGGAGTGGATGCGCGGCGGGTTGAGACGGACACTACCGCACCCCGCATGAGGTCTCCCGTTGGGAGACGTAGCCCTTGCCGGCATAACCCGGCACTTCGTGCCGGGCTTTTATGAGCCGTCCCGTTGGGACGAAGAAAAACGGCGGAACGCCTCATCCTCCGGCCGCCTTCGGGCGCCGCGCCCGGACATAAAGCGCCGAGGCACACACCAAAGCGATCACGAACGGCACGATCCCGAGCGCGAAGTCCCACCACGGATGGGGACCCAAGTCCACCGGCAACCGCTCCGGGTGAGCGATCGCCCGGTTCATGAAATAGCCCTGCACCCACATCGTCGGCCCCATCCAGAGCGCGATCCCTAAGTGAAACCTCCTCCCGCCCCGCAGGAAGCCATAGATGCACACCGCCAGAATCGCCGCGCCGCCCAATGCTTCCTGCAGGCCCAAAGGAGGACGCAAGAGCAACCCCACGATCACATACCCCAGGCTCAGCGCGCCCAGCCGCCGCAGGATCGTGTCCTTGCTAGAGGCACCCTCCGGAGCGTGCTCCCGGGTGGCAGGCGGAGCGTAGGGATCGAGAGAGGGATCGGACATCGGACGAGCGTGCGGAATCGATAGGGCCAGGGGAGCTCGAAGCCAAGGCCCTATCCCATTTCTCCGGTCCCTTCGCGTGCATTCGCGGTTAGGTTTTCCGGGCGGTTTCCAGGGCGCCCCCCGTCCGCTTACCACGTTCGGCAACATCACCCATTCGGGAGACTCGGAGATTTCCTGGATTTGGCGTAACAATCGCTGTGCCCGGTATTCGCGTCCCTTCTTACATGAGATTCCTCCTTCCCCTGCTGCTCCTCGCCTCCGCGGCCAACGCGGCGACCTGGTATGTCGCGCCCGATGGCGACGACAAGGCGCGTGGCGACCGCGCGCACCCGTTCGCCACGGTCCAGCGCGCCCAACGCGCTGCCGCCCCCGGCGACACGGTCATCCTGCGCGGAGGGACCTATGCGATGAAGGAATCCATGATCGCCCGCCGCGAGCGGATCTGGGCCCACGTCACCTTGCTCGACAAGAGCGGCAAGCCCGGCAAGCCGATCACCTACCGCGCGGAAACCGGCGAGAATCCCGTCTTCGATCTCTCCGCCGTGAAGCCGCCCGGCCTGCGCGTGCATGCCTTCCAGGTGGAGGGCTCGCACCTCGTGCTCGAGGGCTTCGCCGTCACCGGCGTGCAGGTCACCGCCACCCACCACACGCAGTCGATCTGCTTTTCCAATACCGGCAGCCACAACCGCTACGAGCGCTTGCAGATGCACGATGGCATGGGCATCGGCTACTACCTCTCGCGCGGCTCCCACAACCTCGTGCTCGATTGCGACGCGTGGAACAACCACGACCCGGTCTCCGAAGGCGGACGCGGCGGGAATGTCGATGGCTTCGGCTGCCACCCGAACCGCGGCGACACCGGCAATGTCTTCCGCGGCTGCCGCGCGTGGTTCAATTCCGACGATGGCTTCGACTGCATCTCGGCATGGGAAAGCATCCGCTTCGAGAACTGCTGGGCCTTCGACAATGGCAAGTCGCCCGACGGAAAGGGCCTCGGCGATGGCAATGGCTTCAAGATCGGCGGCTTCGGTCTGGAAGCCGTCCGCGGCCTGCCTCGCGACATGCCGCGCCACACGGTGATCCGCTGCGTGGCCGCGTCTAACAAGTCGAACGGCTTTTACGCCAACCACCACCCCGGCGGCAGCGATTGGACGCACAACAGCGCCTACCGCAACCGCGCGAACTTCAATTTCCTCGGCCGCGACTTCACCCAGGGCCGCGATGTCCCGGGCAGCGGCCACCGCCTCCGCAACAACCTCGGCTTCGGCAGTCGCAATGAAGTGACGCAGCTCAATCGCGAGGCCTGCCAACTCGCGGGCAATCTCTTCGGCGAAGGACTCACCGCGAAGGACTTCGTGTCGCTCGAGGTGAAGCTGCTCACCACGCCGCGCCAGGCGGATGGCTCGCTGCCGGAGACCGGCTTCATGCGCCCCGTGCCGAGGGGCAAGATGGTCGACGCCGGTTTGAAGGGCCGCGAGCCCTTCACCGGCCGTGCGCCGGATTCGGGAGCCTTCGAGCTAACCGATGATCGACGTGCGGCGGAAGTCCGCCACGACAAGCGGGTGATCCGGTAAGGTGCTGTTAGAGAGGCAGGGATCGCTCTCCGAGCGGTCCGGCTTCTGGCGGATCTCCATCAGAAGCCGGCTTCGAGTCTTTGGTGGCAGCCGCCCCCAGCCGGACCTTTCGGAGAAAAGTCCCTGCCTGAGCCTCACCTCCGCCACGTAACCCAGGCGCGTTCGTGAGAACGCGGGGCGCCGTGGGTGGAGCCGGCTTTGCGGGTGACTTCCGCGGTGTCACCACCGCGCCCACGGAACACTCAACTCCGCCAAGCCCCGACGATGATCCCGATCCCCCCCACCACGAACAGCAGCGGGAACCACAGCGAATACCCCGGTGCCTTCGACTCCGGCTCCAGCACCGCGATCTCCGGGTTCGCCGGATTCACCCGGCACTGCTGCTGCGAGCCCGCCGGATATCGCTCCGTGAAAATCGTCACCGCCGCCTCCTTGCCGACCCACGGGCTGCCGCGGAGCTTCAGGCGGTCGCTTTCCTTTGGCACGCCTTCCCAATGGTAGCCGTAGAGCACGGCGAAGCGGTATTCCGCGTGGCCATTCGGATCGATCTGCCGGGTCTCGGACTCCGAGCGCAGGATCACGCACGGCACCTGCGGCCAATGGTCCACCTCGCGCGCCCGCTGGAAGCTGCGCCACATCAGCAGCGAAAACACCCCGCCGGCAACCGCGAGCATCAGGCCGATGATCGAAAGATAAACGCGGGAACCCGTGGAGCGCTGCGGCATGCGCATCCCATAGCCCCCGCCGCCTTGCACGCCAACGCTTTGGAAGGCCGCCCTCCACTCCCGCGAACATCCCCCGCCCCGCCTTCAAGCCTCTCGCAACAAAACCGACAAAAAATCCCTTGCACCGGCGGGCGATCTGAATAGGGTGCCGCCCCGCACCGCAAGGTGCACCCCATAAAATCGCGGGATGGAGCAGCCAGGTAGCTCGTCAGGCTCATAACCTGAAGGTCGTAGGTTCAAATCCTACTCCCGCCACTAATGAAAGCCGTTGAATTCCCAAGAGTTCAGCGGCTTTCGCCGTTTTAATGCGGGGATCTCGAAATGCAGGGAGAGGCAACGAGATGCAGGCCTAGAAGATCCTCCCACCGTGGGATTTGAGAACCCTCATCGGCCCGCCTGGGCATTGGCCGCGGCGACATGAGATAATATCTAACAAAAGTCGCGCTCTTGAACTCAAGCATCACCGAATCGCACGCCGAATTCCATGGTGATTGAAGGAGGCCAACATGACCATCGGCGGAAAGGTGGGAAAGCAGGCTATACCGCGAAGTCGCCCCCGGAGGGGAATAGACGAAAGACGGAAAATCGAACCATCGTTCGACACGGCACAGGATCGCTGCTATGTTCGGTGGTCTTCGTAGGCGGTTTGGCTACTTTTCCCGCCTGTTGAGGTTCCTTCCGGTGCTTCCTCGCATGATGCGCGAACTCAAGTGCTCGCGGATCATGAATCCGGTTTCTTCAGAAATTCCAGCCGCTACCACCCGCCGCGGTTTCCTCCGCGCCAACCCCGCACGTTCCATCACCCGTTCGGCCGTGCCCACGGACCGCTCCACTTTTGAACGCATCTTCGAGTGGGCGCTCCGGCTCCCTGAAGAGGAGGTGGAGCGTCGGCTGGAGCATCTGCGGGGTCACTTTGCCGGCCGCGGTGGGACGATGGATGCGGCGTGGCAGCGGGCCTTTGCGCAAGCCGCTCTTCAAGCAAAGGATCGGTCCCGGCTCTCCGCATCCCGGCAGCTCTACATCGGCTCGTTGTTTTCGCAGGAGTTCGCCACTGAAAGCGGAGGGTTGCTGAATCCGGGCCTCTGTCTTCATGCGGACCAGTCGCGATTGCCTGAAGGAAGCGTCCGCTTCCTGCTGGTGATGGACGGACTGGGCAAAAACCGCACCTCCTCCATCATCTTTCGCGAGGGAGTCATTGATGCAGACTATCATGTCCATCTCCACGGGAACGGCTGCCGGCCGTGCGCGCCGGAGCTGGTTGCCAATCCCATGCTGCGCAGGAGCGTGATTTTCCGGCACCTTCACGATCTTGGCTTCGACAACCTCTGGACCCGGACGCTGATGGAGTCGCTGGAGGATGAATTCACCCGCTCCGGTCTCACCGATGCGATGAACACCGCCTTGGGTGCCACCCGCCGCCATTCACGGGACAGCAAAGGAAGCGTGGAGTGCTTGAACTGGCTGTCCCGGGCCAACTACGAAATGACCTTCGATCCTCGCTCGGATCTTTCCGACCGGGTGCTGCTCCCGCAAGCTGCTCCCGATCATGGAGGATTACATGAAGGCCGCTTCACGCTGGTGAACGGGGATGATCCGGAGGGAGGTGCCTATTTCGCCGTCTGCATGTCCTGCAATGGCTATCGCGACCTGCCGCTGCTGCTGGAGAGCCGCGACCTGGTTCATTTCACCGTGAGCCTGTTAGGAGGGGGAGCCAGTCGTGGCCGCGGTATGGCACTCTTCCCGCGGAAGTTCGGCGGTCGTCATGCGGCACTCTGCGAGCGCGGCGATGACGCCATCTACCTGATGTATTCCGAGAACCCGGTGGTATGGGAGATCGCCACCTTGTTGCGGGAACCGGTGGAGGCTTGGGAGGCACTGGGCATCCGGCCATGCGGTGCGCCGATGGAAACGGTCTCCGGCTGGCTCGTTCTCTATCACGGTCGCGGCGAAATGGGGCGTGAAGCGATTGGTGCGATGCTGCTCGACGGCGCGGATCCTTCCAAGCGGCTGGGATATCTCAAGCAACCCTTGCTCGAACAACCCGCCATCGGCACCAACGGAACTTCACCCGTTTCCCTCCAGTCCTCGGGCGCGCTCATTCATCGGGAGCGCCTTCTGATCGCCTACACCGTCGATGAAAAGGAAGTCGAGATCGCCCAGTTCGACCTTGAGGCGATCCTGAATCTGCTGCG
>CBKZPU010000201.1:0-8955 GCA_966696705.1 uncultured Verrucomicrobiaceae bacterium
ACGGGAGCGAAGCTGCCGGTGTTGTTTTGAAGAAGTTGGCAGGGACCTTTCTCCGAAAGGTCCGGCGGGGAATGGTCGCGATTGAAGATTTCAGCCTGGTTTTCGAAGAGGACCGCCAGAAGCCGGACGGCTCGGAGAGCCGTCCCTGCCTATATTCAGCCGCTTCTCAGGAGGCTTGAGACGACCTCGCCCCGCGGTCTTTTCGAAAGAGCAACGCCCGCCCGAAGACCAGCAGCGAGATCACGAAGCCCGCGATCACCGCGGCCCGCAGTCCTTGGGCGACGGCCATGGACAGCCCGGCGCCGGTGAAGAGCGCGACGTAGCCCGCGAGGCACACCGGGCACTTCGGCATCAGGACCAGCAGCCCGCCGGGGAGCAGCCACCCGGCGAGGCGGCGGGCTTTGATCTGCTGGCAGCACGACGTTTTCATTTGTCCTTGGCGCAGCCGCAGCAGGCATTCGCGTCTTCGTAGCGGTCGTGATGGCGCACCCAGCTCATGGTGCTCTCCTCGTTGCGACCGAGCGGGACGAGATCGAGGTAGATCAGCGCGCCGACGGTCTGCTCGCAGCCGCGGGCATAGCAGGAGTAGGTGTGGAAGATTTCTCCGGCGTCGTTCTTGTAAAAGACGCTGGTGCCGTGCGCTTCCTCGCCCCACGGCTCGATCTCGCCGTAGTTGTACTCCACCTTGCCGGAGGCGATTTGTTCGGGCGTGTAGGAGACGTGGTAGTCGAAGTTGAAGTCATTGCCGGCGGAGGAGACCCAATTGAACTTCCAGCCCATGCGCTTCTTGAATGGCGCGAATTCGGCATAGGGTGCGCGCGAGATCGCGACGAAGGAAGCGCCGCCGTGCTCGAAGTGCTGGCGTGCGCCATCGACATGATCGCAAAGGAAAGAGCAGCCGGGGCAGCCTTCCTTCCAGCCGGGGCCGAACATGAAGTGATACACGATGAGCTGGCTGCGGCCGTCGAAGAGCTCGGAAAGGGTGACGGGTCCATCGGGGCCTTCGAAGATGTAGTTCTCTTCGACTTTCACCCACGGCAACTCGCGGCGCGCGGCGTTCAGGGCATCGCGCTCGCGGGTGAGCGCCTTCTCGCGGGCGAGGAGTTCTTTCCGCGCGGTGAGCCATGCTTCGCGGGAAACGACGGGATGATTCGTGAGGTCGGGAATGGCGGGAATACTCATGGTGTCGATGGGATGGGGTTCATCCAAACAACGAACGCGGAAACCATCCCGGGACAAGCGAGGGAAAATTTTTGCCGCGGGGTTTTCCCATCGGGACGGAGGTGCATTGCCAGTGTGTCCGGGAGTGTTCCAAAATATCCGTTTGCGCGGTCCTGAATCGTGCGGCCCGTTCGTCGGTTGTTGCAGAGGCCCCATATGATCGGGGCCGGATGAACCTTGAACCAACCAACCACCATGAGCACCACCACCACCGAGAAGCCCGCTGCCCGGAAGTCCGCCGTGAAGCCCGTGCCGGAAGGCATGCACACCATCACCCCGCACCTGGTTTGCGCCGGTGCGGCCGAGGCGATCGAGTTTTACAAGAAGGCCTTCGGAGCCGTTGAAATGTGCAAGCTGGAAGGGCCGGATGGCCGGTTGATGCACGGCGCGATTCGCATCGGCGATTCGATGCTGATGCTGGTCGATGAGATTCCCGAATGCGGCGCGCTGTCACCGGGCGCCTTGAAGGGCTCGCCGGTCACCATTCACCTGCAAGTCGAAGATGCCGACTCGACCTTCGCGCAAGCCGTCGCTGCAGGAGCGAAGGTCAAGATGCCACTGGCCGACATGTTCTGGGGCGACCGCTACGGCTGCCTCGAAGATCCCTTCGGCCACCAGTGGTCGGTCGCCACGCACATCGAGGATGTCTCGCCCGAGCAACTCAAGGAGGCGGCGAAGAACGCCTGCTGCGGCGGTTGAATCCCGCCCTGCCGGGGAGACGGATCCGCTTCACCGTGCTATGCTTGCCAGCATGGTGAAGCGGTTGTTCATCGCGCTCGATCTGCCGGAGGGCTTGGCTCGTCGCTTGGCGCGGCTTGATCCGGGCATCGAGGGGCTGCGTTGGACCACGGCGGAGCGGCTTCACCTCACGCTGTGCTTCCTTGGCAATGTCGATGAGGAAGCGCAGGACCGGCTTGCCGGGTTGTTGGATAGTGTTGAATGCGAGCCATTCCCGCTGCGGGTGGCAGGCTGCGGTTGTTTCGCGAAGCACGGCGGCCTGGTGGTGTGGGCGGGAGTGGAAGATCCGTCGGATGCTTTACCCGCGCTGCACCGGCAGGTGTCACACGCGATTCGTGTCGCCGGCCTGGATCCGGGGCCGCCACACCTTCATCCGCACCTCACCGTGGCGCGCGCGCGACGTGGAAAGCCGGCGATGATCCACGAGTTTCTCGACGTCCACGCGGGGCGGGAGTTCGGCGAATTCATGGTCGCTGGCTTCGCGCTCTACTCCAGCGTGCTGCGGCCGGAGGGCCCGAGTTATCACGAGGAATACCGGCGGGATTTCTCCGCGGGCTGGGACCGCTCCCCGAGCGGCCCGGCTTCTGGCGGCCCTCATGGGAAACCAGCCTGAGTTCTTCCATCGGAGCCGGCCCCAGCCGGCGCTTTCGGAGAAAGGTCCCTGCCATCTACGCTCACTTCTTCCGCGTGGACGTGGCGGTCATCATTTCCGTCCACTTGCCGTCGTCGCCCTGGATGTTGCTCGTGAAGGTCTTGTGGTCCTTGTCCTTGATCACGATGACTTCCTTGAACTTGGCAATCTTGCCCGGCTCCATCGGGTTGGGGCCTTCGGTTTCGAGCGTCAGCGTGTTGGTCGCCTCGTCGAGGGTGCCGGTGTAGGTCCACAGCGTGCTGGTCATCGAGTCGATCCAGGTGCCGGTGAACTTCTTTTTCCCGGGATCGTAGCCGAGGGTGAGGATGCCGGTGAAGGGGTTGCCCATCATCTCGCCCTTGCCTTCGGAGACGACCCAGAAGCCGCCGACCATGCGGGCGGTTTCGGTGCTCTTGCCCTCGACCGGCGGTTTGCCGGGTTCGAGGTTGCACTTCATGGTGGAGTCCCACTCGCCGGCGAGTTGGGCGAGCCACTCGTGCTCTTTGACGGGCTTGGGCATTTCCGGCATCTCCTGGGCGGAGACGGGCAGGAGCAGGAGGGCGGATGCGATGATAAGTCGAAGTTTCATGGTGTGCTGGGGTGGGGTTTCAATGGGACGACGAACGGATGGCTCATGCCGGGACACGAAAATATTGCCCTCGGCCCGCCTTCAACCCGGCAACCTAGCCGCTTCTCTTGCGGCGGCAAGCGATCCGTGAAAGCGCGATCAGGGAACTTTCTCCGTGTAATGGTCGGGGGATGGGTGACAGGTGTGCGCGAACGTGGGTGTCAGCCGAAGCCAGCAGTCGGAGACCCGGCTTGCGGAAGCGGGCTGCACGCATTCCGGTTCTCCTACCACTCGGGCGGCGTTTTTCCTGAGAAGAATGTCCGCAGTCTGATGGCTGCGGCGCGAGGCATTCAGCAAGACCGCCTCTTACAAATTCGCGATATCCTCGATCACGAACCGCGACCAGCTTTCCAAGGTCGGAAGCAGCGGCCCTTGCAGCTCGGCGAGTTCGCTGAAGCAGAGGTTCGACAGCGCGTCTTCGCGGGCCGTCACTTGGGTGTCTTCCAAGTCGATGACGTGGACGATGCCGAGGTGGACGCGGCCGACCTCGTTGCTGTCGTCATTGATCAAGGCGGCGATGCGGTTGGTGTGGGCGGTGTTGAAGACGAGCTCTTCATTCAACTCGCGCTCGACCGCGGCGAAGTAGGCATCGCGGCCGGTGCGGCCGCCGCCGGTATCCACCGGGTTGATGTGGCCGCCGACGCCGACCGATTTCATCGCGTGCAGGCGATCTTCACCGCCGGACTTGCCGCGGGTGTAATTGAGAATCGAGGTGCCGCAGCGGATCAGGCAGTAGGGGATGAGCTGCTTGTGGGTCGGGTCGGCTTCCGCCTCGGCGCGATCCATGAAGAAGTGGTTCTCGGGATCGAGCAGCTTTTCGAGCGCCTCCTCAAGGCCATGGGTGCGGATGCCGTGGAACGAGCCGACGGCATCGAAGAGAGGGCGGGGGACCACGAGAACTTGCTCACCGGCATACTTGGACATGCGGCGAGGCTGAATTTCCAGATCCGACGTGCCAAGTGCCAAGAGAGGCAGGACAGGCCTCAGCGCATCCCCGCCTCGGTCATGCGCTCGGCCATTTCCGCTTTCTGGAGCTCGGCGGTGAATTCGCTCAGGTCGCCGGCCATGATGCCGGCGAGGTTGTGCGAGGTGTGGCCGATGCGGTGGTCGGTCACGCGGCTTTGCGGGAAATTGTAGGTGCGGATTTTTTCCGAGCGATCGCCCGAGCCGATCTGCGCGCGACGGTGCGCGCTGTGCTTCTCCTGCTCCTCGCGGAGCTTCATTTCATAGAGCCGGGTCCGCATGATCTGCAGCGCGCGCTCCTTGTTCTGGCCCTGCGAGCGGCCGTCTTCGCAGCGGACGTAGAGGCCGGTGGGAAGGTGGAAGACCTGCACCGCGGATTCGGTCCGGTTGACGTGCTGGCCACCGGCGCCACCGGCGCGGCAGACTTCGATGCGCAGGTCGTCGGGCTTCAGCTCGACATCGACTTCCTCCGCCTCGGGCATCACCGCGACGGTGACGGTGGAGGTGTGAATGCGGCCTTGGGTTTCCGTCGCCGGCACCCGCTGGACGCGGTGGACGCCGGACTCGTACTTCAGCGTGCGGAAGACCTCGTCGCCGGTGACGCGCAGGAAGACTTCCTTGAAGCCGCCGACTTCGGACGGGCTGCTGGAAAGGTGCTCGGTTTTCCAGCCGCGGGTGTCGGCGTAGCGCTGGTAGAGGCGCAGCAATTCGGCGGCAAACAGCGAGGCCTCGTCGCCACCGGCTCCGGCACGGATTTCGATGATCGCGTCGCGGTCCTCGTTCGGATCGGCGGGGAGCAGGGCGTACTGGATGTTTTCGGAAAGCTTCTCCACCTCGGCTTGCAATGCCGGGATCTCCTCGCGGGCCATCTCCGCCATCTCGGCATCGTCGCCGCGGGAAAGCTCGTCGTTTTCCTCAAGCTGGCGCTTCGCCGTTTCCAGCCGTTCCCACAGGTCGAGCGTCTGCTTGATCTTCCGGTGCTCGCGGACGACTTCGGCGGCCTTCTTCGGGTCGCTGAAGAACGACGCGTCCGCCATCATGTCGTCGATCTCGCCGAGACGGCGGCGGCGCTGGTGGATGAGGGCGGAGTAGTCCATGGAATCTGGGAAATGTAGGCGCGTTCGTGAGAACGCGGAGGGAAGGGTGAGGTCGGCTTTGCTGGTGGCTCCGGCGGTGTCACCACCGCGCCTACGGATGAGGAAAATTAGGCGCGTTCGTGAGAACGCGGAGGGAAGGGTGGGGTCGGCTTTGCTGGAGGCTCCCGCGGTGTCACCACCGCGCCTACGGAGATGAAGGAAGGAAGCGCCACCGCGCCTACGGATCAGGGCACGAAAAAGCCGCAGCTCCGGGAGCTGCGGCCTGGAAAATCAGTGCCGGGGAAGGACTAGCCCTTCGCGGCGGTGCGGGCCTTGCGGACGATGCTGTTGACAGTCTCGGAGACCTGGGCACCGACGCCGATCCACTTGTCGGCCTTTTCGAGGTCGAGGGTGTAGTTCACCCCTTCCTTGAGCGGGTCGTAGGTGCCGACTTGCTCGATGTAGCGGCCATCGCGGCGCTTGCGGCTATCGACGGCGACGATCTTGTAGTAGGGACGGTCCTTGGTTCCCTGACGGTTGAGGCGGAGAGCGACGGCCATGTGCTTGAAATACGTTCGGAAAAGCGCCTGCCGGGTGGCAGGGGCGGGGAAGCTGCATGACCCGCGGCGGCTTGCCAAGCAGAATCTCGTGGAAAAGACGCAAGATTTGAAGGCGCAAGAGGCAAGACTGGAAGTCGTGCCGTGGGGCCTCAACGGCCCGTTTCCGTCCACGAGACGGAGGACAGCACCCATTTTCCGTCGATTTTCTTCCACTCCATGTCGAGGTGAAGGATTCCGTCGGCCGGCCGCTCGTTGTTGTTGAGTTCGACGATGGCATCGACCCGCGCCTTGGCTTGGGCGGTCTCGCCGGTGACGGTCACCTCGTCCACTTCGGGGGGCTCGAAGGAAATCCGCCGGCAGTTTTTCGCGGCGAGCGTGTAATTCGCCACCAGGCTGTCCCGCGACTGCGGGCCGTCGAGGTATTCCTCGGTTTCCTCCGTGCCGCGGATCGTGACGTTCGGGGCGAGGAAGCCCTCGATGGCGCTACCGCGGGTGGTGCGGGAAAGGTCGCTGGCCGTGTCCTCGACTTCCGCCGCCTCGAACAGGGAAACGATGCGCCGGGCGACCACGCGCTCGGGTTGATACCACCACCAGCCGAAGCTGCCGGCGAGGACGAGAAGCACGAGAAGGGGGACAAACAGGCGGCGCATGGCCGCGAGCATCGCGAGGGCCGCGGCGATTCGCAAGTCCGCGCGGGACTCCGCTTGTCACGCGGGACGTGACCGGTATGGTCGCCGGGCTCTCGATGACGCCGCTGCTCCGCAAATTGCTCGGCTTGAACTGGCCGCTCATCCTCACGATGTACGGGCTGCTGGTATTTGGCATCTTTTCCATCGAAAGCGCTGCCCGCCACCTGCCGCAGGGCGGGGCGTGGTATGCGGACCGCCAGAAGATGTGGATGCTGCTCGGGACGGTGGTCTATTTCGGCACCGCGCTGATCGACTACCGGTGGTACCGCTGGCTCGGCCTGCCGATCTGGATTGCCGGGATGGGTTTGATGGCGATTTCCTCCGGGGTCGGCCAAGTCGAGTTCGGGGGCGTCAAATTCCAGCCGGCCCAGATGGTTTTGTCCGGGGGGCTGATCTTGATCGGCACGCTTTTGCAAGATCTGCCGCGAATGGGTAATAGGATTCCGAAGGTGGGTTGGCTGTTGAATGAACCCTTCTTGAAGATCGCCATCATTGGCGTCGTTTCGGGCGGATCGTTCGTTCTGGTCGCGGCAAAAGGAGACATGGGCTCGGCCTTGGTATGGGTGCCTTTGGCGGGCGCTCTTCTTCTCATCGCCGGGATTCCGTTTCGTTACCTGAGTGCCATGGGGCTGGTTGGCGTGGCGCTGCTGCCCATCGCCTTCTACGTGATCATTCCTGCCGTGAATCCCCGCGCTCCGGATCGCCTGGACACCTACTGGCGCATGCTCCACGGGAAGGAGGTCGATATTCTCGACGAAGCCTACGCGGCTCACCGCGTCTCAGTGGCCGTCGGCAAGTCCGGATGGCTCGGGACTGGCTGGAATGCCGATGCTTCCAAGGGCAACTCGCTTCACGCCAGCGGCTTCATCCCGCAGGCGACGGCGCACAACGACTACATCTTCGCCGTGATCGCGGAGGAGCAGGGCTTCCGCGGCAGCTTGCTGCTGGTCACGTCCTTCGCGCTGCTGATGGTGCTGTGCCTGTTCGTCGGCGCCTACGCCCGCGACCCGCTGGGGCGGCTGATCGTCGGCGGCACGGTGGCGATTTTCTTCGCGCACATCTTTGAGAATATCGGGATGTGCGTGCTGCTCACGCCCATTACAGGCATCCCGCTGCCGTTCGTCAGCTACTCCGGCACCTTCGTGGTGATCTGCATGTTCCTGCTCGGGATGGTGCAGAGCGTGTGGCTGCACCGCGACGTGGACCGCATCCGGGCCGAGGAGGAGGAAGCCGCCGCGGCGCTCAAAGCGATTTCCACGCGTTGATGCCGCCTTCCACGTTCACGGCCTGAGGGAATCCGGCCTCGTGGAGGAACTTCACCGCCTTCGCCGAGCGACCGCCCGACCGGCAATGGACCAGGATTTCCCGGCCGGCGGGGAGTTCGCCGAGCCGCTCCGGCAGGGTCGCCAGCGGGATCATTACCGCACCGGGAATGGTGCCCTCCGCTTCCTCCTCGGGCTGGCGGACATCGAGGATGAAAGGGGATTCGCCCGCAGCGAGACGGGCGGCGAGTTCTTCGACGGTGATGGTGGGCATGCCGGGAATGGAGCAGGTCGCGGAGGCGGTGGTTTCGTCGTTTTTGACGGAGAAGATCGAGGGCTGGTCGCCGCACAGGCGGCAGGCGGGATCGCGGCGCAAGCGCAGGTTGCGGAAGCTGGAATTCAGCGCGTCGTAGCAGGTCAGCTTGCCCAACGGCGGCTCGCCGATGCCGAGCAGCAGCTTGATCGTCTCCATCGCCTGGAGCGAGCCGATCACCCCCGGCAACACGCCCAGCACGCCGGCTTCCTCGCAGGAGGGCGCGGCACCCGGCGGCGGCATCGACGGCAGCATGCAGCGGTAGCACGGCCCGCCGAGGTGCGGCGCGAAGACGGTGACCTGGCCCTCGAAGCGGAAGATCGAGCCATAGACGCAGGGCTTTTTCAGCAGGAAGCAGGCGTCATTGGAAAGGAAGCGGGTGGGGAAGTTGTCGCAGCCATCCAGCACCACGTCGTAGCGCGCGACGAGGTCGAGCGCGTTGTCCGGCGTGAATCGGACCGGGTGAAGCTCCACCGTGACGTGCGGGTTGATCTCGCGCAGCCGGTCGGCCGCGCTTTCCAGCTTTGGCTTTCCGACCCACGACTCGCCGTGGAGGATCTGCCGCTGGAGATTCGAGCGGTCCACCGTGTCGGGATCGATCAACCCGATCCGGCCGACGCCGGCCGCCGCGAGGTAGAGGGCCGCGGGCGATCCCAGCCCGCCGGTGCCGATCATGAGGACCGAGGACGCCTTCAGCTTGCGCTGGCCGTCCTCGCCCACATTCGGGATCGAAAGGTGGCGGGCGTAGCGCTGGCGTTCTTCCGGGGTCAGGTCGGGCATCGCGGCGGAAACGTAGCGACCGGCGGGCGACTGGCAATGGCCCATGTAGCAACTCTATTCGAGGACAGCTTGTAGAGGGGTCATACCGGATGGC
>CBKZPU010000202.1:0-8811 GCA_966696705.1 uncultured Verrucomicrobiaceae bacterium
TGATGTTGCCATGGTCGCCCGCTTTTGGAGCGGGCCGGGCGCATTGCTTGTCGTTCCACCAATCACACCAACGATCCTTATGAAAATCCTCACCACCATCCTCATGCCGGCAGCCGTTGCCGCATTCGCTTCCGGCGGATTTGCCGCGGAAGAAACCAAGGACAAGACCGTGACCCTGGAAGGCACCGCCACCTGCGCGAAATGCGATCTGGGGACCGAAGAAAAATGTGCCACCGTCCTCCAAGTGAAGGAGGGCGACAAGACGGTGACCTATTACATCACGGGTGAGCCCGACAAAGAGTTCCACAAGAAGATCTGCAAATCCTCCAAGGAGGCAAAGGCGACCGGTACGGTCAGCGAGAAGGACGGCAAGAAGATGCTCGAAGTCACGTCGATTGAAGAAGTGACCAAGAAAAAATGATCCGATGGCAGTCCTTGTCCTCCGTAGCGCGGTGGCCTGCCCGCTGGTAGCCTTGGCGAAGTGGCGTGACACCCCGGAAGTCATCGGTAAGGCGGACTTCATCCACGGCCTCCCGCGGTCTCACCCCACTTCGCCAAGGCTACGAGGGGCAGGCGAACGCACCTACGATAAAGGCATGCGCAGTCGCTCGTCACCGGTAACCCGGCGCACGCAAGTCGATGCCGACCACGCACAGATCGTCATCGAACTCATTCACCGGTGAGAACTGCCGCGCTTGGGAGATGACCTCTTGAAGCAGGTGATCGGTGGGAAGACCGAGGCGGCTGGCCAGGATATCGGTCAGCCGCTGCATGCCGAATTGCTCGTTGCCCGGGCCGCTGATTTCGAACAGCCCGTCGGTGAAGAGCAGCAGCGAGTCGCCGGCATCGAGATGGCATTCGAAGCTGCGGTACTGCACGCCCTCCACCAGGCCCAGCGCGGGGCCGGGTCGGACGCCTTCCTGGCGGAGCGTGCCGACTTGGCCATCGGAACGCCGCAAGTGCAGCGGCCACGGATGACCGGCGTTCGCATAGCAAACGCGGCCGTCGGTGACATCGACGACGAGGTAGCAGGCGGTGACAAACAAGGTGGTCTCGGTGCCGCTGAGCAGACCCGCCAGCTCGCGATTGATGCGGGTGATGAAGGCTCCCGGATCACCGGCGAGCTCGCGGAACTCCTCGAAGAGCCCGCGCATCATCGCGGTGATCAAGGCGGCGCGCACGCCGTGGCCCATCGCATCGCAGACGGCTACGCCGATCTCGGTTTCGGACAGCGGCAGGATCGAGAAGAAGTCGCCGCCGACCGCGCCCGATGCCTGATACGCATGATGAAAGCCGAGCGAACGGGCGTGGCCATTCTGCGGTGGAAACTCCGGCACCTCCGACGGCAACCACGCGAGCTGGAACTCGCGCGCGAGAGCGAGGTCCGCCTCCAGCTCCTCGTTCTTCAGGCGGAGCTCGGCGGTGCGTTCGGCCACGCGTTCCTCCAGCTCGTGATTCAGCTCCTTCAAGCTGGCTTCGGCCCGATCGCGCTCGGCGCTGCGTTGCTCGAGCGAGTTCGCCATCGAGTCGAACGAATGCGCCAGCCGCCCGAGCTCGCCGCGGCCGTAGCGGATGCCGGTGCGGGCCGCAAGGTCGCCAGCCTCGACGCGTTCCGTGGCGCTCACCAGCGCCCGGATCCGGCGCAGGATCACCCAGTCGCCGCCGAACCACGCCGCGGCCAAGGCCAGCGCGCCGGCGAATCCTAACAACGTGAGGTTGCGCTTCAACACGCGATCCGCCTCGGCATAGGCCACCTCGGTCGGCACGCCGATGTTCACGGTGACGAAGCCTGCGCCCTGCGGGCCGCGCAGCTGGGTGAAGGCGAACAGGCGGGGAATGCCGAAGCGGTCCGGCGCCTGCGCGGTGCCGTGATGCCGCTCCGTGATGGCTTCCCACACCGGATGCGCGGTGACCGATTTCCCGCGCAAGGTTCCCGGATTCGGCCAATGGACGAGGATGGAGCCCGCGCCATCGATCACCGTCAGGTTGCCACCGGGTGGCAGTTCGGCTTCGGCGGCGAGCTTCTCCAGCCACGCCAGGTCGAGGGCGACGAAGGCCACGCGCTGGATCCGGCCCGCCTCATCGGTGACCGGGTAGCCGAAGTTGACGCTCGCCTTGCCGGAAATGCGGCCGACCTGGTAATCGCCCATCGCGAAGCTCTTCGTTTCGATCGCCCGCTGGAAGTAGCCGCGGTCGGCGAGATTGAGGCCGGGCGGCATCGGCAGCGCGCTCGCAAACACACGGCCGTCCATCTCGATCACGCCGAAGTTCAGGTAAATCGGATACTGCTGCTGGATATCGGCCAGCAGCTTGCTCGCGGCCTCCGGCTGATCGCCGCGGACCTCCGGCAGGCGCGCCATCATCACCAGCAACTGCCGCGCTCCCTCGATCAGGCGCTCCTGTCCCGCGGACGCGAGGCGGGCGACCCGCAGGGCATCCTGCTGGACATCCGCGGCGGCCCGTTTCCGCTGCTCCGCCGCGGTGTAAAGGGTCAGCACCAATGCGGGCAGCACGCCGAGCAAGACCAGCAGCACCAAGCGGGTCCGCAGGCTGAAGAGGCGTTTGGGAGGCGCGGAGTTGGGGGAGGGGGAGCTCACGGCTTTCCGGGCTCTCCATCCATAATCCCGTCGCGCCCTCCGCCACAAGCGGGAAAGTCCCCGATCAATGAGGGCGACCGCAGATGGAAGTTGTTTGAAGACCGCGAATGGACGTCAATTGACGCGAATGGGACAATGCATGGTGAGGGGGAAAATCGGCGAAAGGTAGCGCCGTGCATTCGCGAACGATTCCTTATCTTTCTGAATTGGCATCCATTCGCCTCCATCGCGGTTGGGAATTTCCAGATGCCGTGGCCCCCCGCCGATGAGTGGACCGCGGAGATGCGGAGGATCGCAGCGATTGGGAAGGGGGGAGGACAACGAAACGAGCGAAACGAACGAAATTCGAACCGTCCGGCGAATCATTCGCCCCCCTATCTTTTCGTCAATTTCCCGCGTTTCGCTGTTCCCATCTCTCTCCGTGTTCCTCTTCGACCTCCGCGTCTCCGCGGTTGCATTCGATGTTAGGAACGGGCGTTAATCCCGTTCCACACCTCATGGCCCTGCGCATCGATTGCCACGTTCACATGGTCGGCACCGGCACCGGTGGCAGCGGCTGCTGGTACCGGCCGAAGGGTTTGACGCGCGTCGGCGAGCCGTTCCTGGTGAAGGCGGTCGGCTTGACCGTGGGCGACCTGCATGGGCCGGACTTCGACCGATTGTACGTCGGGAAGTTGTTGGAGTTCATCCGCGGCTCGTCGGTCGATCGCGCGGTGCTGCTGGCGCACGAGCTGCCGCACTTGGATGACGGTACGCCGCTGCCGGAGCGATCGTCGCTTTACGTGCCGAACGAGTGCGTGCTGAAGCTCGCGCGCGAGCATGCGGAGTTCCTCGCCGGGGTCTCGATCCATCCGGCGCGGAAGGACGCGCTGGAGGAACTGGAGAAATGCCTGGCCGGCGGTGCGGCCGCCTTGAAGTGCCTGCCGAATGTGCAGGGCATCGATTGGAATGACCGGCGCTACACGGCTTTCCTCGAGCGCATGGCGGAGGCGGGCCTGCCGTTGCTCGCGCACACCGGCAGCGAGCGGACGATGCCGGTGATGGATCACGCGCTCGCCTCGCCGCGAGTGCTGACGCGCGCGCTGGAGATCGGCGTGACGTGCATCGCCGCGCATGCGGGCACCGGCATGATGGTGCTGGATCCGGATTACTTCGAGGTCTTCGCGGAGATGCTCGCGAAATATCCGAACCTCTACGGCGACAACAGCGCCCTCGCCGGCCTGAGCTTCCGCCTGCGTCCATCGGCGCTGCGCACCATGGTTTCCGCCGCGATGGACGGGCGCATCCTTCACGGCAGCGACTTGCCGGTGCCGCCGAGCGGCCTGCTGCCGTGGGCCTTCCGCATGATCCCGTGGAGCGATTTCCGCGAAAGCGGCCGCGTCGCCAATCCGCTCGAACGCGACGCCCGCCTGAAGCGGATGATGGGCTTCAGCGACGTGTCCTTCACCCGCGCCGCCGGGGTGCTGCGCGGGGTGGCGTGATGGGGACCGCCGCCCTCCGCGATCACGTGATGTTGCACGGCGGCTTCCGTGTTAGTTTTCATGCCTCCCCCCAATCCATGAAAACCGCATCCCCCCAGCGGTCTTCGTCACGGAGAGGCATGACACTACTGGAACTCACGGTGGTGGTTTGTGTACTCTTGGCGTTGACCTCCGTACTGTGCCTTGGCGCCCGCGCTTGGAAAAGTGGTGCCGACCGCACCGCCTGCCTCATGAACATCCGCAACGTGCAGACGTCCGTCCGCTCGTACCAAAACATGTATGGCTACACTGCCGGCGGCATGCCCTATGCCGAAGGCGGCACCCAGGACATCGCCGTCCACATGTTCGCCAAGGGTTACATCACCCAGACGCAGCTCTCCGCCATCCAAGGCAGCGAGACGTGCCAGGGTGGCGGCACCTACGAATGCGTGCATCCGGACACCTTCCCCTTGTCCGGCCAACTCTACATCTCGTGCTCGCTGGCCGCGGCCAAGAAGCATGAGATGAGCTCGGGGATCGAGTGGTGAGGTAATGGAAAGACACCGCGCAAAGGCAGGGACCGCTCTCCGAGCGGTCCGGCTTCTGGCGGCCCTTATCGGAACCGGCTTGGAATTTTGAATGGCGGGCGACCGCTCCCAGCCGGACCGCTCGGAGAGCGGTCCCTGCCATCATTGGATTTCCAAGCCATCCCTCACTCCCCCAACGCCGAGCGCAAATCCGACGCCACCGACAGCGCCTTGTCCTTCGGGTCGGGCTGCGAATCGGGCGCGAGCGCGAAATCATCCGCGGGCTCTAACAAAGCCACCCCCGACGGCACCCGCGGCGCGCGCTCGATCGGATCCAGATCGGGCAGCGTGGTATTCTCCGGGGCCGCCTGAAGCTCCTCGAACTTCCGCGCCGCGGTGAGCACGCGGGTTTCATACGACCCCACCGCCGCGTTGTAGTGGCCCACCGCATTCTCCAGCGACTTGCCGAGCTTGCCGAAATGCCCGGCCAGCGTGGAAAGCCGCTCGTGCAAGGTCCGGCCGAGCGCGGAAATCTCCCGCGCATTCTCCGCCAGCGCCTCCTGCCGCCAGCCATACGACACCGCCCGCAAGAGCGCGATCAAGGTCGTCGGCGTCGCGAGGATGACCCCGTGATCCACCCCGCGCTCGATCAATCCCGGATCGCTCTGCAGCGCCGCGGAGAAGAACGACTCGCTCGGCAAAAACAGCACCGTGAACTCCGGCGCGTGATCGAACTGCGCCGCGTAGTTCTTCGAGGAAAGCTGCGCGATGTGCGTGCGCACCTGCCGTGCGTGGCGATGCAGCGCCTCCTCCCGCACGCTGTCCTCGGTCGCCTCCAGCGCGTCGAGATAGGCATCCATTGGCGTCTTGGAATCCACCACGATGGTCTTGCCGCCGGGCAGGCGGACGATCAGGTCCGGCCGCAGGCGCTTGCCCTCGTCATTCGTGGTCGTCGCCTGCGTTTCGAAATCGCAGTGCTCCTGCATGCCGGCGAGCTCGACCACGCGGCGGAGCTGGATCTCGCCCCACTGGCCGCGGCCGGTTGGCTGGCGCAGCGCCTTCACCAGCTGGGCGGTCTCGCGCTGCAGGCCGAGCTGGCCTTCGGTGAGCGTCCTCACCTGGGTCTTCAGCTCGGCGTAGGCGCCCTCGCGGGCCTTCTCGATGTCGCCGATGCGGGTCTCGAATTTCCCCAGCGACTCGGCCACCGGCTTGACCAGGTTTTCGATCGCCATCTTGCGCTTCTCCAGGTCGCCCTTCGCCTCCTCGGTGTGGGCGCGCAGCGAGGTCTTCGCGAGCTGCAGGAATTGCTCGGCGGACGACCTCAGCGCATCGGCCGAGAGCGCCTTGAAGGTATCGGAAAGCCGCTGCTCCGCGCGATCGAGCAGCGCCTGCTTCTCCACGGCGGCCTTGGTTTCCTCCTCCAGCCGCGTTTTCGTCTCGGCGAGCTGGGTGCGGAAGACCTGGCTGCTTTTCTCGTGCTCGGCGGCCTCGGCGGCGGCGGCCACCAGGCGGGCTTCCAGCTCGGTGGCGCGGCGTTCCTCGCCCTTGATGCGCTCCTCGTAGCGGGCCTTGCGGCCGGACAGCGCGAGCAGGGTGATCAACCAGCCGAAAAAGACCCCGGCGAGGGCGCTGAGGATCCACGGCAGGGCGGCTTCGAGTTCGGGCGGCATGGGGCGGGTGAAAAGTGGCCGGGGCGGCGATGGTCGGATTGTTCCTTGCGGATGGCAATGTGCGCGGCATCGTTTCGTCCGTCGCGCGCCCACCGGGCTACCGGGCAGGCTCCGCGAACGCAAATCAAACCGACTCATCATCATGGCCCACACTCTTCCACCCCTCGGATACGCTTTTGACGCGCTCGAGCCCCACATCGACGCCAAGACCATGGAGATCCACCACGGCAAGCACCACAATGCCTACGTGACCAATCTCAACGCCGCCATCGCCGGCAAGCCCGACCTCGAGGCCAAGAGCGTCGAGGACCTCATCGCCGACCTCGGCTCTGTGCCCGAGGACATCCGCGCCGCGGTGCGCAACAACGGCGGCGGCCACGTCAACCACACCTTCTTTTGGAAGGTCATCGCCCCCGGCGGCGCCAAGGCCCCGTCCGGCGAACTCGCCGCCGCCATCGACAAGGCCTTCGGCTCCTTCGATGCCTTCAAGGAAGCCTTCGCCAAGGCCGGCGCCACCCGCTTCGGCTCCGGCTGGGCCTGGCTCGTCAAGGGCGCCGATGGCGCGCTCTCAATCGGCTCCACCGCGAACCAGGACACCCCGCTCATGGGCAAGGCCGTCGCCGGCCTCGAAGGCACCCCGGTCCTCGGCCTCGACGTCTGGGAACACGCCTACTACCTCCACTACCAGAACCGCCGCCCCGACTACATCGCCGCGTTCTGGAACGTGGTGAACTGGGACGTGGTCGCGGAGAACTTCAAGGGCTGAGGTTTCCCGGGTCCGCTCTGAATGGGCGGACCTGCCAATAATTCATTCATCCAACGACGGCCGCCGGGTTTCCGGCGGTCGTTTTTGTCTTTGTGGGGTGGTTTGGTTTGAGCGTTGGCTCCTCGTCCAGATCATCCAGAAAGGAATTTCAACCGGTTAACGTTGGGCGAATTCACCCAATTTAGTAGTGCCAGCCCCTAGCCTCAAACAAGTCTGGGGTGTTGCCGCTTTCCGAATCTTTGTTCTTCGGCAAGAGACCCGAGAGAATCGTTTCCGGGTTGTTTGCTAAGGTGCGCTCCAGATGGCCAAAAGTCCCGAGAGCTTTGTCCCCATCAGGGATATTCGGATGATAGACTATTCGAGATTGGAAATGAGGTGAGAAGCATTGGCTATAGCGTTACCGCAATTCTTCGCCCCTCTTATCCCCGAGGATTGGATCGAAGACGTGAATCTGATCCAGTTTTCGATTAGGCCCCAAAGCTGCCTTCAGGAAGTAAACCATATAGGTATCGGTCGGAGGCATTGAGTAGCCACACACAATTAGATTCCGGCAATTTCGGAGGGAGGCGAGTGCCGCTGACCACACCTTCGAAGTAAAAATGCCATCGGCCTTATTGAAAACCGGCGGAATAATTTCTGGTTCTATCTGAATATCACATGCCGACCACGACGTCCCCGGTTTCTTATGGGGAAAATTTAGTGACCCATGCAGCTTGAAGAATGGAATGTTGATGAAGTTCGGAGGGCAGACCTCTTGCCTCTCTGAGAGCGGTTCAAGCCTCATTCCAGAAAAATTATCGAAATTTTTCGTCCAAGTAGTGCTTTTCAATTGATATGAAGTTGAGCCGCATTTCGGGTTCTCATAATTGATATGAATGCCTTTAGCTCGCATCTGAGCAAGAACCCCGCTGTGTTGATGGCCATTGCAAACTTGAAATAGGGATCTTTCTAATACCAAATCATAGTTAAATGACAGAATGGTTGGGATGTGCGGAAGCCTTGTTCCAAAAAGCTTAAAGAGTTCCAGCCAAAATCTGCGGTACACCGGATGTCCTTCGGACTGAACCCTGTTGAAATCGCCAGTGTGCTGGACATTACAGGAAATTTCGATCGTTCGGGCAATCGCTGCCGTGAAGACCTTGAGAGAATCCTTTGCCTTCTTTGCCCCAGCACTAGCTTCAAATTGCAAGACGGACAATACCTGTTCGATGTCAAATTGGTTTAAAGTCACTCGGGCGTGGTAGCTCTCCACCATGTCGATCACCTCCATAGCATCACGAAGCAACTGATGATCTTTCGATGATAACTTTCCTTTCGGGCCTCGGCCTTGGGCCGCCATCCGGCGCATGACGTCCATAAACCCATATAGCAGCGGGATACCTGCGTCATAACTAGATCCAGCTCCGAGTAGAATGACGTTATCGCTCATTTCACCTCTTGAAACATCTCAGGACTCAGTTGACGACTAAAATAGCGTAAGAATGCCTCGTATATTGCCCTTCGGCGACGGGTGCCATGGTGGCTGACCGCCCCATCGATCCCCCCGAAGGGTTAATCGTTTTTGTCATCCGGCCTTTTCGAGGCGAGAGTGGCACTTGCCTGCCCCGCACGCGTCATGAATCCGCACCGCTTTCTCAAACTCCTGTCCGCCAGCCTGCTCCTGGCATCCTGCGCGGACGTGCCAAGCGACCCGCCGCCAGATTGGGACGAAGACACCGGCTACGCCCGCAGCCCGCACGAATTCCGGGACGAGATGCTCACGCCGGCCCGTTGAGAATCCATTGAAACGCC
>CBKZPU010000203.1:0-8723 GCA_966696705.1 uncultured Verrucomicrobiaceae bacterium
GATGTTGGATGGCAGGGACCTTTCTCCGAAAGGTCAGGCGGAGGGCGGCTTGAAGGGTGAGATCGGGAGTCGAAGCTGAGGTGGCCCGCCAGAAGCCGGACGGCTCGGAGAGCCGTCCCTGCCTTGCGTGCCTGCCGTCCGCGGTCATCTACGATCTACCATCCTCCATCTGCCATCCCAATCACCCTACGGCGTGAACTCGACCTTGTAGAAGGCCTTGTCGAAGGAGGCGGGGTCGGTGAAGGAGGCGGTGTTGCCGGCACCGCCGGTGACGGTGCCGAGGGTTTGCCAGGTGCCTTCGAGGGTGAGGCTGCGCTTCACGGTGAAGACGATGCCATTGGCGCTCGGCCACGTGAGGGTGCGGCCGGTGCCGGAGACGGTGGTCTTGAAGGCGCTGCCGCCGTTCGAGGGATTGAGGCCGAGGCGATACTCGGCGAGGTTGCCGGTGCCATCGCCGTCGTTATCGCCGTCCGCCGTCTGGGTGAGGCCGCCGAAGTTCGCTTGTTCCCACGAGTCCGGCAGGCCGTCCTCGTCGCTGTCGTCGATGACGAGCGCGACTTGTCCCGCGACGGTGGTGGAAAGGTGGGCGGTGGTGCCGCCGGGGATGCCCGTCAGAGTGGCGCTGCCGCTGAGAGCGCCGCCGTAGGTGAAGAGCGGATAGCGGCCGAAGCCGGTGCCGGGAGCGAGGCTGACTTGCACGGTGCCGCCGAGCGCGAGATCGCCGCTGATGGCGATGAGGTCGGATGAAACGCCGCCGCGCAGGCGGGTGAGCGAGCCGCTGCCGAGGAAGGCGCTGCCTTGGACTGTCAGCGTGCCCGGCGTGCCGGTGAGGTGGCCGCGGCCGTCGAGCGTGCCGTTTTGCGCGAAGTCGGAATCGAGGGTGCCGTAGCCGTGGAACGACGCGCCGCTGTCGATGTTCGTGGTGTCGGTGACGAGGCTGCCGCCCTCGAGCTTGAGGATGGCGCCGGGCATGACCTGGGTGGCGCTGGCGCTGGTGAAGGCGCCGGTGAGCTGGAGCGTGCCTTGCTCGACATTGGTGCCGCCGTTCCACGCGCCGCTGCCGCTGAGGGTCCAGGTGCCGGTGCCGGTCTTGACGTAGGTGGTGGCGGTGCCGGTGTTTTGCTCGGCGATGGTGCCGGCGAAGGTGGCGTCGGTATTCTTGCCGCCGATCCGGTAAGTCAGCGCGCGGCCGCTGGTGGGTCCGCCGAGCAGAGTCGAGAGCGAGGTTCCCGAGAGCGCGCCGATCGAGATCGTGGTGCCCGCGCCTTGGGCGAGCGTGCCGGTATAGTAGGCGGCCACCTTGTCGGTGAGCGCGACGGTGGCCTGCGGGAAGCCGGGGAAGCTGTAGCTGGTGCCCATGCGGAGGTCGCCGCCGCTGGAGTCGGTGAGCACGTTGATGGTGCCGGTGAAGGCGGACCAATCGGCGAACAAGGTGGTGCGGATCCACGGCACGTAGTAATTCAGCGTGCCGCCGCCGGTGAGCGTGCCATTGAGATCGACGCGAGAATCGGCATTGAGGCGGGCGGTGGCTCCGGCGGGGACGACGAGGTTGGCATTGAAGGTGCTGAAAGTACTATCGTTGTCGTACATCGAGAGCACGCCGGCATTGAGGGTGACGGGTCCCGTGCCGAGCGCGGAGGCATTCGCGGTGTCATTGGCCAGCGTGACGGTGCCGGCATTCAAGGTGAGCCCGCCGGTGAAGGTGTTCGCGGTGGTATTCGAGAAGGTGAGGGTGCCGCTGCCGTTCTTGGCGATGGCGGCGTTTCCGCCGAGCGAGCCGGTGCCGGCGATGGTGTAGCCGGCGGTGGTGGTGACGGTGGCGGTGCGCGGGGCGACGGTGCCGGAGAGGATGACATTGCGCGTGGTGGCGGTGTCGTTCAGCACCACGTCGTCGTTGTTGAAGAAGGTATCGGGCGAGGCACCGGTCCAGTTGCCGGTGGTGACGGTGTCCCAGGTGCCGTTCGCGGCGCCGGTCCAGGTGAGGGTGGCGGGATTGCCGGTGACGGTGAGCCAGACCTTCGAGGGATTCGAGCCCGCGGCGCTGCGGCCGAGGGCGAAGGTCTGGCGCGAATCGGCCGGCAGGTTGTGGGTGAGGCTCACGCCGCTGGCGGTGCTGTTGGTCGCGCCGGTGATCAGGTCGTAGGTGCCGGGCTGGAGCGGTCCCTGGAGCAGCAGGAATTGGAAGTACTGCGTGCCGGCCAAGGCGAGCGTGCCGGTCATGGCGATGCGGTCGTTCGCGCCGGCGGGCGTGTTCGCCATGTCGAAGTAGAGCGTGTTGCCATTGAGGGCGAGGCCGCCGTTCGCGGTGAAGGTGGCACCGGTGAAGGGCTCGGTGCCGGGCGAGAGGATGGCCCCGGCGCTGGCGACGACCGGGCCGGCCACGGTGCCATCGCCACCGAGCAGCGCGCCGCTGGCTACGGTGACTGTCGTACTTCCGAGGCTGCCATCGACCAGCAACGCACCCTGGCTCACCGTGGTCGCGCCGGTGTAGCTGCCGGTGCCGCCGAGCGTGAGCGTGCCCGCGCCGGTCTTCGTGATGGAAGTGGTGCCGCCGCCATTGGTGATGTTGCCGGAGAAGACGGTGGAACTGCCATTGCCGCCGATCTGATAGGTCGTGGCGGTGGTGTTGCCGCCGCCCGATGCACCGGAGAGTGTGGTATTCGCACCTCCCGCAAGTCCGCCAAGGGGAATGGCCGTGGTGATGTTGCTGCGCTTGACGAGCGAGGTGGTGCCATTGCCGAGATGGAAGGTGGCCGCGGAGCTACCCGTCGTGCCGAAGATGCGCACGGCGCTGTTTCCGGTGAAGGTGACGGTGCCGGAGTAGCCGCTCATGTCGCCCTCGAGGTCGAAGACATTCGTCTGCTGGATGGTCAATGGCGCGGTACCCGTGAGCACGCCGAGACCGTGAGCGCCGCCACCATCGCCACCGGTGATGACCGCCGGGCCGGCAATGACGGTGGGGTTGCCGGGATCCGTGGCTCCCATGTTGAGCGTGCCGCCTTCGATCCGCAGCGTGCCGCTGCCGATGGCCGTGTTGTTGCCGAGCGTGAGCGCGCCTTCCGCCAAAGTGACGGAGGAGAAGGAATTTCCGCCGCCGTTGGCGAGCGTGAGGGTGCCGGTGCCGCGCTTGACCAAGGGACCACTGCTCGCGATGGAGCCGGTGCCGGTGGTGACATAGTTGCCGGAGGCATCCACATCGATCGAGGTGGGCGAGACGGTTTCGGTGACATTGATGGCCGGCGTTTTCGAGCCGCTGTCATCGAAGGCCACGCGGTCGCCGAATTGGAAGGCGGTGGGCGAGCCGTTGCGCGACCAGTTGTTGGTGACGCTGTCCCACGCGTTCGACGCGAGGCCGCCGACCCATTTCAAGTCGCGCGGCAGTCCGGCATTCGTCACGAGCAGCGCGCAGGTCTGCGTCCACGAGTGGCCGGCGGCATCGGTCACCATGAAGTCGAAGCGGGCGCGGCCGACGTGATTGAGGGTGGGCGTGAAGGTGACGAGGTGATTGCCGGGGCCGCTTTGAACGATGGCGCCGCCGGTGATGTTCGAGACGGTGAAGACGGGCGAGCTGGAGAAGCCGGAGGTGAACTTCTTCAAGTCCACCTGCACGCTGGTCGGGTCGCTGGCGGTATTTTTCGCGACGGTGCCGTGCGGGATGGCGAGGAAATGGAGATACTCCTCCAAGCGCGTGTAACCGGCCGGCGTGGCCGCGGGCATGAAGGTGGTGCCGGTGAGAAAGCCGCCGCTGCTTGCCAAGGCGGTGTTGTGATCCTGCGCGGCGGGATTCCAGCCGAGCGCGGCCTCGTAGTGATCCGGCATGCCGTCGAGATCGAGATCGAGCGGCGCGGCGGTGGCATTCAGCGTGCCGATGCCGCCATTGCTGACGCCGGCGAGATCGGACTCGCGGGTGATGTGATTGGCGGTCTGGTTGACGAGGTTCTGGATGAGGCGGGTGTCCACCTCGTCGCGCAGCGGCCTGGCGGGATCGATCTCGAGCCGCAGCGCGCCGGACTTCGAGACGACCTTCTTGAAGGCGACCACCGGATCATCGGTGGTCACGGGGAAGGCCCCGGTGTTCGCGAAGGGCGTGGCGGACTTCAGATAGCGGTTCGCGCCCGCGGGATCGCCCGCCTGGAACTCGGAGCCGGCGACGATGGTGTAGCCCTTGTCGGTGCCATTGAGGATGCCATCGCCATCGCTGTCGTGGCGATTGTCAGAAAGGTGGACGGAGAAGTTCGGGGTGCCATTGCGGTCCACGGTGGCCTTTTCGAGCGCCTTGGAGCGGGCATTGCCGGGCGGGCAGAGGAAGTAGTTCCCGATCACGTTGGCCTTCCACGACGCGGGCGTCTCCGAGTCGCCCATGATGAAACCGATGTCCCAGTCGAAGGTGACATTGTTCGTCCACTCGAGCAGGCCGGCGGGGCGGGCCTTGGGATTGCGGGTGTGGTTATGGGCCCACAACGAATGGTGGCAGGTCGCGTGGTTCTGGTCCCATAAGCCGCCGCACGAGTGCGACTCCAGGCCCCAGGCATTGAGCGACCACTGCATGGTCACGTTTTCCGGCGGGCTATTGTAGCTGGAGAAGTTCTCGTCGGTGGAGAACTGCATCGACACCGAATCGAGCACGCTGTTGAGCGAGCCGCTGTCGAGGTTCACGCAATCGCCGCCGCTGCCGGTCTTGCGATGGCGGAAGCGCAGGTGCCGCACCACGACATCGTCGCCGGAAATGCGGAAGGTGCCATCGATGAGTCCCACGCCATCGCCCGGCGCGGTTTGTCCGGCGATGGTGACCTTCGAGCCGGTGAGGCGCAGGCCATTGATGTGAATGTGGCCGCTCACCGCGAAGACGATCGTGCGGCCGGCGGCGGGCACGGTCTCGATGCCTTCACGGAACGAGCCCGCGCCGGAGGCATTGAGATTGGTGACGACATAGACGTCGCCGCCGCGGCCGCCCTTGGCATAAGCGCCGTAGCCTTCGGCACCGGGGAAGGCGGGGATGGTCTGGCCGGCGGCGCTGCCGATGATGAGGGGAAAGAGAAGTCGCTTCACGAGGCGGTGCATTACGGGTCGGTGCGGAAAGGCGCGGCAGGGAGGCCGGCGGAGTTGAAGAGGTTCGCACCGGCGGGATTGTCGGCCCAGGCGTAGCGGACGTAGGCGGGGCGGGGGATGTCGGGGCTGGAGACGATGACCTTGTCGCCGTCCTCGATCTCGGCATCCGCCCAGACGAACTTCCGGTCGTCGCCGGCGATCGCAAATTGTTTCAGCGGGCCATCCTTGGCGACGAGGCCTTCGGCGATGTGGTCGAAGTGAAGGACCACGCGGCCGTCCTCGATCTCGGACATCAGGAAAACGGGACCACAGGGGACGAGCTCCTTCTTGCCATAGGTATCGTGCAAGGCGAGGCGGGCGAGGCGTGCGCCGACGTCCTGCTTGTTGCGCGGGTGGACGTCCTTTTCATCGCCGATGTCGAGGGTGACGGCCATGCCGGTGTGGGGCAGGGCGAGCGACGATGCCTGGGCCTCGCGCATGGAAGCGAGGCTGCTGGAGTCGGGCTCGGCGGACGGCGCTTTGTTCGGCGCGAGCTGGACGAAGAGGAAGGGGAAATCGCCGCGGCCCCAGCGTGCGCGCCAGTCCTCGATGAGCGACTTCTGCAGCGCGGGGTAGAGCTTGCGGGTGCCGACATTCGACTCGCCCTGATACCAGATGGCGCCGCGGATGCCGTAGCTGACGAGCGGCGCGATCATGCCATTGTAGAGCACGGCGGGATGGTGCTGGTCGCGAATGGGATCCGGGTGGCCGGGGGCGCGGCCGTTCTTGTTGGACGCGGTCCATTTCGCCATGGCATGGCCGTAGTCCTCGAAGGGCTTGGGGTTGTCGCGATAGGCGATGAACTTCTTCCAGAAGGCATCGCGCAAGGGCTTGAAGACTTGATCGGCGGCGAGCTTCTCGCTGCTGATCCACGCTTCGGCGGTGCTGGCTCCGTAGGCGCAGGTGACGAGGCCGACGGGCACGCCGAGTTCCTTCTGCAACTCGCGGGCGAAGAAATAGGCGACGGCGGAGAACTCGCCGGCGGTCTCCGGGGTGCAGGCTTTCCATGCGCCCTCGACTTCCGGCTGCGGGTCCTCGCGCAGGGTCCACTCGGCCTTGAACTCGCGGATCCGCGGGTGATTCGCGGCGGCGACTTCCTGCTCCCAATTCGTGCAGCCAGCGAAGGAGCGCTTGGGCGTCTTCGCGAGGGTGAAGTCCATGTTCGACTGGCCGGAGCACAGCCACACCTCGCCGACGAGGACATCGGAGAAAGTACGAGAGGCATCGGAGGTCTTCACCTCGATGACGTGTGGGCCACCCGCGGGCAGGGCGGGGAGATCGAGGCGGAACCTGCCCTCGGCCGTGGCGGTGGTGGTGGCGGTCTTGCCGGCGATGGCGACGGTGACGGGCGAGCCGGGGCGGGCGGTGCCCCAGAGCGGGTTCGGGGTGTCGCGCTGGAGGACCATGTGATCGCTGAAGATGCGGGGCATCCAGAGGTCGGCGGGGAGGAGGTAGTTCGCGAGGTCGGTCTTGCGCAGGGCCTCGGCGAGCACGGTGGCATTGAGCTCGGCACCGGCGGCATTCGGGTGGGTGTGGTCGCCCTTGGCGAAGATGGCGGTGGTCTTTTCCTCGCCCAGCGCGTCGTAGCGGTCGGCGAGCAGGGCATTGAAATCGATGAAGGGCGCGCCGCCTTGCTCGGCGACTTGCTTCGCCCAGTGGCCGTAGTCGCTGGTGCTGCGGCCGACGCGGCCGTCTTTCCAGAGGTTCCGCGGGATCAGCGACAGGACGACGGGAGTGGCCCCCTTCGACTTGGTGTCGGCGATGTATTTGCGGAGGTACCAGCCGTAGCTGTGGACGGTCTCGGGCTGGTTGTCGGTCTGGCGGACGATGTCCTCGGCTTCCTCGCCGATGCCCTTGATGGAGGCGCGGCAACGCTCGTCATTGAGCTTGCCGCCGTCATTGTGGCCGAACTGCATGACGACGTAGTCGCCGGCCTTGAGGTTGGCCATGACGGCGTCCCAACGGCCCTCGGTGAGGAAGGTGCGGCTGCTGCGGCCGCCGATGGCGCGGTTGATGACTTCGATCTTCGCGGGATCGAAGTGCGCGACCAAGGGATCGCCCCAGCCGCGCTGGCCCGCGGTCTGGTTGCGCACGGTCGAGTCGCCGATGATGTAAAGGGCCGGTTTCGCCCAAGCCGTCGCGGCCAGGCAAAGGCAGCACGCGAGGAGCAGGCGGAGTGGGATTCGCATGAAACGCAGAATGGGGCGAAACCGGCGGGTTGTCGCGTTACCTCTATGGGGGAGGGGGGATGGCGGAATCGTCATGGGGAAGGTTACTGGTGGGGAGGGAGGGGGAGGGCCGGCGATGGAGTCGGCGGATTGATTTCGGGGTGAATATCCGTTTCAATTCCTCGTCTATCCACCATTCACCCGATACCGGAGGAATCCTCATGAAGCGACGGCAGATTCTGATGAGCGGGCTGATGGCGTTGGCGCTGGCACTGGTGCCGGGTGCCGCGTCTGCTTCCCTCGGCATGCCCTACCCGAAGCGCGATGTGTCGGGAAAAGTGGTGGAGATCGACAAGCGGCGCGGGATCATCGTGCTGGAGGACTACCGGGGATGGGACCGGGAGCAGATGAACTTGGCGCGCGCGGGGGAGAAGTCGGCGACCCAGCGATTCCTGGACGGAATCGATGCCAAGCATGCGGTGATTTACCTGAAGCGCGAGGACGCGGCGAAGCTCAGGAAGGGCGACCGCTTGCGGATTCCCGGGTATCACTACGCCTTTGCCGGATATGGCAATGGGGCGGGATCGAGCGTGCTGCCGCTGTACGAGAAGCTGGAGATTCTTCCGAAGGGGAAGTGAAGGGGGCGCGGAGGCCGGTCCCGTATCGCACCCTTTCAGGGTGCCACTGCGGCGAGGCGGCAATCCCAGGGCGGCGCTGCGCTTGCCCTGGGCTGAGGGATGGCGCGCCGTTGGCGCTCAAGAATGGCACGCCGCGCCACGGCAACGAAGGCTTGATCGGAACCTGATCCTTGCCTTCACCCGCGGCGCGCGGCGTCGATCTTGGCGACGTCAATCTTGCCCATCTCGATCATCGCCGCGAAGGCGCGTTTGGCTTCGTCGCCGCCGGCTGCCATCGCTTCGGTGAGGGTGCGCGGCGTGATTTGCCAGGAGATGCCCCAGCGGTCCTTGCACCAGCCGCACTCGCTTTCCTCGCCGCCGTTGCCCACGATGGCATTCCAATAGCGGTCGGTTTCCTCCTGCGCGTCGGTCGCGATCTGGAAGGAGAATGCCTCGCTGTGCTTGAAGGTCGGCCCGCCATTCAGGCCGATGCAGGGAATGCCGAGGACGGTGAAATTGACGGTGATGATGTCGCCTTCCTTGCCCGATGGATAGTCGCCGGGCGCGTAATGGATCGCCGTCACCTCGCTGTCTGGAAAGGTGGCGGCATAGAAGCGCGCGGCCTCGAGGGCGTCCTTGTCGAACCACAGGCAGATCGTGTTTTTCGGAATGGCGGGTTTCATGATGATCGGATTTTCGGGGGATAGCATGGGCGGGAATCGCCCGATAAGAAACCCGCCATTCTAGCTGCGTGCGGATTCCTCGTCCAATGCTTCGGATGAGGACGGGGACAATGCGACGAACACGCGTGTGACGGGGTTGGCGGAAGCGAAGCTGGAGCAGAGGCGAT
>CBKZPU010000204.1:0-8704 GCA_966696705.1 uncultured Verrucomicrobiaceae bacterium
TTCCTTCAGTACGTGACGGTGAACCTCATCGAGGAACCGGGACGCGCCCAGATCCGGGTCCAGGAAATCGCCCCCGGCGTGGTGAGGTTCAAGCTCGTGGTCTCTCAAAAGGACCAGAAGCTCTTGGTCGGCCGGGACGGCGCCACCGCCTCGGCCCTCCGGAACATGCTCAAGGGAACCGCCGCCGGTGAGGGCCTGCAGGTGTTGCTTCAGATCCTTTCGCACGAGGAAGAACTGACCCAGAGCCTGCGGGAAAGCGACGGACGGTAAGGCCCCTCATTGCAGCTTGTGGTTTTTTGGGGGCGATTTGCATGGTCCCCATCTGGGTGGCGGGGATGCCTGTCCGCCGTTGCTCGTCATTCCCGGCGCTGGACCGATCCTTCCAATCGCTCCGTTCCTTCAACCGGCCGGAATTGAAGTGCGGTCGTCCGTTGCCTGCCTTTCGCATTGAGGCGAGGCACGAGACGTGCTTTCTCTGCCGTGCTCCTCCCGCCTTCGAGCGCGGCTCCCCTGAATGGCAATCCCCCGCGCCCGGTCGATTGCCATGAACATTTCCCACAATCCCGGGCCGGTCCCCACCGGCAGCTGCGGGCCGCCGCGGTTGCGCGGTGCAGTCATCACGCGGCTCCGGCCGGCGATGATCGCGGTGGCCCTGGCCGCGACCGGCGGGATGGCGCCGGCGACCGATTATTACGTCACGTCGCAGTACGGCTTCGAGGTATGGCTGGAATCTCTGGACCTCGAGCCCGGCGACCGGGTCTTCCTTCAGGGCGGCATGACCTTCACGGGAACCCTGAAGCTGGAATGGTGGGACACCGGGACGGATGCCCAGGGAAACCTGATCGCGCCGATCCTCATCTCCAGCTTCGGCGACGGGCGCGCGACGATCGCCGCCGGCGACGGCCCCGCGATTCTCGCCTACAACAGTGGCGGGATCGAAATCAGCAACCTGAACCTCATCGGCTCCGGCGTGGCGCCGGACGGCACCACCTCCAGCACGGCGAGTGGCATCTCCTTCTACAACGATTCGCCGGGAGACCTGAAATTCCGCCACATCCGCATCCGCGATGTCGAGGTCAGCGGCTTCGGCGAGCGCGGCATCGCCATCGGCGGATACAATGGTGAGGCCGGCTACGACGATGTGGAAATCAGCCGGGTCGTGGCCCACGACAATCTCCAGGACGGCATCGAGACTTACGGCTCCAAAGGCTCCACCCGGGCGCTGACCAACGTCCGCATCCGCCACTGCGTCGCCCACCATCATCCCGGCGACCCGAATGGCGCCGTGAATTCGGGCAATGGCATCGTCATGGGCGGCGTCAGCGGCGGCTTGATCGAGTATTGCAAGGCCCACGACAACGGCACCAACAGCCCCACTTCCAATGGCCCCGTCGGAATCTGGGCGTACGACTCGGCCAACATCGTCATCCAGTGCAACGAGTCCCATCACAATCGGACCTCCGGCGGCGATGGGGGAGGCTTCGACCTCGACCTGAAAGTCACCGACTCGGTGATGCAGTACAATTACAGCCACGACAACGCCGGCTCAGGCTTCCTGATCTTCGGCTCCGCCAGTCTGAACGGCAACGACCGCAACATCGTGCGCTACAACATTTCCGAGAACGATGGCCGCGATCCGAGCTCCCCGGCCGCCAGCGGCATCAACGTCTCGAACAACGTCAACAACCTGGCCATCCACGGGAACACCGTGATCATGAGCGCGCCACCGGGCAGCACCACGATCCCGGCGATCAAGGTGGTGTCGTTCGGCTCCCAGCCCGACGGCATCATCATCGCCAACAATCTCTTCGTCACTTCCGGGGGCACGCGCCTGGTGAATGTCGATACCACTGGCGACGTGACCTTTGCCGGCAACAACTACTGGTCGAGCGGCGACAACTTCGTCATCCGCGAGGACGGCAATGACTACGGTTCACTCGACGCTTGGCGCAATGCCACGGGACAGGAACGGCAGAACGGGCAGTCCACCGGCTTCAGCGTCGATCCGCAGTTCCAGATTCCGCAAGGCACCACCGCGAAATCGCTGCTGCCCAATCCCTTGGCCGGTCTCAAGGCATTCAAACTGCAAGCGGGCTCGCCGCTGATCGATCAGGGTCTCGATCTCAAGTCCCGCTTCAATCTCGACTCCGGCCCGCGTGATTTCTTCGCCGCACCGGTCATCCAGGGAAGCGCCCTGGAAATCGGCGCCCACGAGTTCGCGGCGACCGCGCCAGTGATCGTCGGCTGCACCTACCACGCGGCCGGTCCCTCGTTCACGATCCGCTACCAATCGGAGATCGGAGAGTCCTTCGGCGTGCGCCGCTCATCCGATCTGGCGGGCGATCCGGCCCTCGACTGGACGGCACTCTCCCCGACCGAAAGTGGCAATGGGGAGGTGATGGAGTATGTGGACGCCCCGCCGCCAGGAAGCGCCTGGTTCTACGTGCTCAAGCGCGAGTGAGGCGGACCCGGTCCGCTTGCGGTCCGGTGAAGTGCCTGCCTCAAGTACGGCATTCCTCGTAGTTGCCACGCCAGGCATGCGACCACGGCGCGCCGTCCCGCAATGAGGCGCGGCGCTGATCCGGCCACCGCAGGATGGATCTTGCAACGCCGCGCCGGATGGCGCTGCATGTCATTCTCCATGAGCGCCGATCCTCCCCCCATCCGGCCGCGCCGGCCGGCCTCCGTCACGGTCATCGCGTGGTTGTTCATCGTGGCGGGAACACTGCTTCTGCCGATCAGCGCGATCTCGCTGCTCATGATCCTGGCTCGCGGCGATGGCACGGCCGCGATGGACGTCACCGGCTTTCTCAGCGTGGTCCTCGCTCCGCCGGCGGCACTCGTGGCGGGCATCGGATTGCTTTGCCGCCGTGCGTGGGCGCGGCCGGCCGCGGTGCTTTTGTTAGCCTTCCTTGTCGCATTGAACATTCGCGAACTGCTGAACCATCGGCCCGCCACGGAGACGACGATATCGCCGTCGGGCGTGCACACGACGGTGCTCGCGTCGCCGCCGAACTACCACAGCGCGCCTCTCATCGCGGTGGGAGTCGTGTTGATCGCGGGATTAATCATCGGAGTTGCACGGCCCACGGCCCCTGCCGCAAAGCGCCTCGCCGATCACCCTCCGGGGCGCGGCTGGCGAGTAGGACACCGGGGGCGTGACGCCATGTATTACGAAGAACCGCATGGTGGAACCTGGCAGCGCATCGACATCGACGGCGAAATGCTGATGGGCCGCGCGCATCACGTGATCTATTTCGCCTCTCCGGAAGCATGGCAGCGATATCCCGAATGGGCGCGCCATCGCCGCGAGGAAATCATCGCGCGAATCAAGAGTGAGTTCCGGCCACCGGACTACGAGTACGAGGACGGCACCGCGGCACCGCCCTCGAGCCCCATTCCGCCAAAGGCGACGCCGCGGCAGTGGCGCGCCCTGGCCTTGTTCATCGCGATCCTGCTCGCCCTCGCCGGCGGGATGGGGTGGCTGGTGAAAACTGGCCTTGAGCGCGATGCCACGTGGCTCCCGGTCAAGCGCGCGAGCCTGCAACGCGTCGTCTCCCGCCCGGCCGAGCCGGCGACCTACTGGCTGGCGCTTGGCATTTATTCCGCGCTTGGCATTGGCGCCGGCGGATTCGCGCTATGGATGCTAAGGGAAGCCTTTCGCTCCGGGCGACGGTAGTGCACCGCCGGGCCGGGATCATTTCTCCGGCGGCACCACCTCGACTTCCACCGGGGCTTCGGAAACGAATCCCGGGCGAGGGCAGCGGCCGGTCTTGTCGGAGTATCCGATGAGGCAGCCGTCACGCGTGAACCGCAGCTCCCGCTCGGTGCCGGGGACCAGATTGATTCCCCGGTAGCTGGGGTACTCCGAGTAATCCCACGCGCCGGCGCGGACCACCCAAGTGAACCAGCCATCCCAAGTGAACCAACCTTCCTGCGCGGACGGCTTCTCCTCGACCAACAGGACCGCGGTGTCCGACCATGGCTCCCGGGCCGCGACCTCGGCCTTCGAGCGGATGAGAATCTCCCGCTGCGTGACCATCTGGCCGCAACTGGCGAGAAGAACGGGAAGTAGGAAAGCGATCGTGCGCATGGCAGGAAGCAGTGCAGGGTTGGAAGCTGCCGGACACGCCCCCGATGGAACTGGCCGCAGCACTAACACCTAGTGCACGAATCTTCCCGATGCCAGCCGAATCGGAATGTCCCTCGTGAGAGAGACGCCACGGTGCTCCGGCGGGGTTGAAGTTTGACACTTCCGTGGCTTTCGGGCATTTCGGACGCGTGGGAGAAACGCCCGATCCGCCTGCCGAGCCGTCCGAAGAGGAACTCCGGACGATGCTGGAGGAACGCGAACAGGTGCAAGCCGCGGCCCGGCACCGGCTCGCGCAGATTGGCACCCGCATTTTGGCGGTAGGCCTTGCAGGTCTTGCGATCGGCTTCTTCAGCTTCAGCGACAATCGGGAGGCCGTGGCTTCCCTCTTCCGCGAGCCGGCTCCCGAACCCGCGCCCCCACCTCAAGTTGCCAAGCCGCCGGGCGCACACGAGAGCGTGGAAGACGAACTCATCCGGACCGCCAACAACGTCAATGCCGGCCCGCTGGCTTCGCCGGACGGGAAAGCCATCAGCAAGGAAGACATCGGGTTCGCGATGGAGCTGCTGAACTTCGCGCAAGGCCCTCGTCCACGTGAGGAAACTCCGGCGGAGAAGGCGAAGAGCCACTGAGCCCCCTCGCCGGTCGTCACTTGGCGAGCACGGTCCACTTGAGCTTGTGCGTCGCGTGACCATTGACCTTGGCGATCAATTTGCCCGGCTCGACACGCCCGATGCCTTCGACGCGCAGTTTGGCGTGATCGCGCGTGAGTTCGATTGCGGGTGCGACGCCGCTGACGGCGACCTTGTCGGAAAGCGCGATGTGGAAGGAGATTTCGCCACCGCCATCGTTGGTGACCGTCCATTCCATCGCGTCGTCCTGGCAGGCGATTTCCAGGCAGACCTCGCGGTCGCGGCATTCGATTCGGTTCGGACCGGTCATCCTTACCTTCGGCAAGGCACGGAACCCGAAGCCACCGGGGATGGACGTGCCGCCGCCGGGTTCGGCGGAGAGGAACTGTTTGCCACCGGCGATGAGGCTGGAAACGTGGCCGACCTCGTTGGTCTGGATCTGATAGCCCGGCCCGCTCAAGCGATAGATCGCCGGCAGCGGCTGGAAGGCGAGTGAATGGGGAGGAAGGGTATCGGTGCGGAACGGCTCGGCGGGCAGCCCTTCGTGGTTGATGAGGTTCGCGTCCGGCAAGCCGCCCCATGCGAAGCGAATGGTCTTCGGTGCGGCGACGCTGCCAGATGTTAGAGTGACGCGATGGCCATCGGCGACGGCTTCCGCGAAACGATAGTTGCCATCGTCGCCGGCGATCGCGAAGCCGCGGATCGCGCCGCCAGTGCTTTTCACCGGCTGGTCGAAGGTCACCACCATGCTTTTCCCTTCCACCTTCACGTTCTTCATCCGCGGACCGCGGGCGGTGAGGTTGGATCCATAGGCCTCCTTGCGGGCCAGCAGTGACAGGCGGCGGCCGATCTCTTCCTTCTCCACCGGATGAAGGTCGAAGCCATCGTTCGTGTCGTGGGTGACGGCGAGATGCACGCCGGTCGATTCCGCACACGCCTTCGCCTGGGCTTCGCGCAGCCAGCCGAAGTCGAGGCCGCCCATGCTGCCGGAAAAGGCCGGCAGTTGGACGATGAAGAACGGCAGTTCCGGCTGCTTCCACCGCTTCCGCCACTGCGTGGCGAAGTTGGCCAACAAACCCGCATAAGCAGCGGGATGACCGGCGTTCGCTTCACCCTGATACCAAAGCACGCCCTTGACCGGAGCCGCCGTCAGCGGCGCGATCATGCGGTGGAAAAGATGGCCGGCGCGGATGCCGAACATCGAGCCGCTGAGCTCGCTTTCCGGGACCCTCGGCAGCGTGCCTTCGGGCGTCCACGCTTCGATCGAGGTTCCTCCAAACGAGCTGTCCACGATCCCCAGCGGCACGTCCTTCAACTTCGGATCGTCGCGCAAATGCAGCGCGAAGCTGACGGCGACGGCGGAGAACTTCTCCAGCGACTCCGGCGTGGCGCGGCCCCACTTCGCTCCCGGGTCCGCCTGCGGCTTGTCGGCCGCGGCCTTCGGCATCATCAGCAGGCGCAGCCTTTCGTCGGCAGCACCCTTTGCGATCATCGCCGCCCCGCCCAGCGCTTCATCGAGGCCCATCTGCATGTTCGACTGGCCGGCGCAAATCCACACGTCGCCGATCAGGACGTCGTCGATCGTCACGGACGCCTTGCCATCGGAAACTTCGAGAACGAAGGGACCACCCGCGGTCATCGCGGGAAACTCCGCGCGCCACGTTCCGTCTGCCGCCACCTTGGCGGAGCGCGACTCCTCGCCAAGCGACACGTTCACCATGCCATTCTCCGGACCGCCACCGGTGAGGACGATGGCTGCCTCGCGCTGCAGGACCATGCCGGGAGAAAACAGCGGACTGAAGGCGGTCGGCGCGGCCTCGCAGCAAAGCGACGCGGCCAGCGCGAGCAGGATCGGACGAAGTACGGGATTCATAGGAGTTCAGTCGCTCCGCCCTGGCTTCACGGGTGGCCAGCGCGGATGGGTTGGCGGACGCGACCGATACGGCTGGCACCGGGCGACTTTACAAACAAAGTCCGGATTCCAAACCCGAAAGCATTCCGGGAAAACCTGCGGGGCCACGGGCCACGATTTACCGGATCTTAACAATTCTCCGTCGTGCCCACATCATCCCCTAACACGCAGGATCCACGGTGGGCGCATTCCACCGATGAAAGCGACTCTCCTCCTCAGCGTCCTCGTCCTCGGCAGCGCCGCCGCGGAACCCCGCCTCAGCTCGTGGTACACGGCCCGCAGCGGCAGCTACGCGCGGCTCTACACCAGCACCGCCAGCCAAACGGCAGGCACGTCCTCCACCACGTGGTCGCGCGGTACGGGCGTGCAGAGTTCGCCGGTTTACTCGGGGCTGCACGAGCTCGCCTACTCGAATGATTGGGTCTATGTCCGCACCACGGGCCTGGCGGGGCACGTGATGGGGCCGTGGTACCTCGATGCGGCGAAGACGCAGAACTTCCCGAACCTTCCCGCGAACACCGCGACCCTTTACCGCATTCCCCGCAATCCGGTGATCCCGGCGAGCAAGACGGCCACCGGCCTCGGCGCTTCCGGCTACTATGTGAATGGCGTGGCGATGTTCGACATGCGCGACGCCTTTTCCTACTCGACGTCGAATGGCCAGGACGCGACGCCGGTGAATGGCATCACCGGCGACGGCATCTGGAATCGCGAGGCGTATCACAACGAATCGGTGACCTTCGACGCCGGCTTCGCCCACCAGGCCGGCAGCCAGTACCACTACCACGCGCAACCGCCGGGCCTTCGCTATCAACTCGGCGATCACGTCGCCTACAACGCGACCACCAACGTTTACACCGAGATGCCCGGCCTGCCGGCGAGCCACTCGCCCATCGTGGCGTGGGCCGCCGATGGATTGCCGGTCTATGGACCCTACGGCTACAGCGATCCCAACGATGCCTCGTCGGGAATCCGCCGCATGACCTCGGGCTACCGGCTGCGCAATATCACCACGCGCACAAGCTTGCCGGCGTGGGCGCAGCGGGTGCAGAACAAAACGACGTTGGCCGCCTCGCAGTATGGGCCGAACGTCTCGACCACCTACGCGCTCGGCCACTACCTGGAAGACTACGAATACCTGGGCGACGTGGGATTCATTCACGGCACCGACTTCGATCTCAACGAATACAACGTCCGCTACTGCGTGACGCCGGAGTTTCCCGGCAAGACCTGGGCGTATTTCCTCACCATCGCCGCCGATGGCACGCCGCTTTATCCTTATTCCACGGGGCGGCAGTACTACGGCACGCCCTCGGGCGGCGCGGTGGCGTCGATCGCGGAAACCGTCACGGTCCATTGGCAGGGTGGACCGAACAAGCAGGAGACGCCGGATTCGGTCACCCCCTCAGCCGAAAACGATGACGTCGAGATCGCGTGGAGCGCGGTGGAAGGTGGAACCTATCAGATCACCGCGGGAGACACCCCGGCCACCGACCAGACCGTGGCCACCCCCACCCTCAGCGGCTCCGACCGGCTGGTGTACACCGACACCGGTGCGCGAGCTTCGCACGCAAGGCGCTTCTACCGCGCCAACCGGACCGCCCTCGCGGCCTTCGACACCAATGGCTTCAACTACACGCCACCCGGCGGAGGCACGGGTGGCACCGTCAGCTTCACCTTCACCTTTCCCACCACTCCGCCGCTGCCGCCGCAGAACGCCATCACCTCGATCACCGTGGGCAGCGTCAGCACCTCGATCACCAGCTACACGCAAGCCACCGGCAGCGCGACGGTGAGCTTCAACAACAGCACCCTCGCCGCCGGCACCGCCTATCCTGCGATCCTCACCTTCACGCCACCCGGCCAGACGGCGCGGACGGTGACTTCCACGAACACCTACACGCGTTGAAAAAGTTCACGGATGCTCCTCCAGATACTCGCGAATGTTTTCCATCTGGATGCCCCAGCCTTCGTCGTTCATGCGGAAGGCCTCGCCGCGACGCTCGGGCGGAATCTTTTCGAAGCCGGCCTCGGTGACACTGAGCCGGGTGCCGTCCGCGATGGGTTCCA
>CBKZPU010000205.1:0-8686 GCA_966696705.1 uncultured Verrucomicrobiaceae bacterium
GAAGAGCGCCGCAGCCGCATCGCCGAGGGCGAAGCGAAGCTGAAGCAGATCGAGCAGCAGCTTGCCGATTCCGAGCGCAGCACCGCTGCCGCGATCGCCAAGGCCAATGCCGACGCCGCCCGTCTGGTGGAAGAGGCCAAGACCAGCGCCGCCGCTCTTTCCGAACAGAAGGCGCAGGAAGCCATCGCTTCCGCCCAACAGATTCTCGCCAAGGCCGAAGCCGCCGCCCAAGCCGAGCGCGCCGCGATCAAGGCGGAACTCAAGCAGGAGTTCGGCCGCCTCGTCACCGCGACCACCGCGCAAGTCACCGGCAAGGTGCTCACCTCGGACGACCAGGCTCGCATCAATCAGGAAGCCCTCGCTTCGGTCGAAGCCTGATTCCCCTTTTCGAACGCCTCGTCATGAAAATCACCAAGGTCGCCAACGCCGAAGCCCGCCGCGTTTTCCGGCTCTGCCAGACCGGCGGCCGTCTTGACGAGGCCAAGCTCTCCACCGCGATCAAGTCGATCGTGGAGCAAAAGCCGCGCGACTTCCGCGGCATCCTGTCCGCCCTCAAGCGTCTCGTCCGCCTGGAGCTGGAGCGCCGCCACGTGGTGGTGGAAAGCGCCGCTCCGCTCGATGGCGCGGAACAGCAGCGCGTCGTCTCCGGCCTCGTCGCGAAGTACGGCAGCGACCTGACTTTCGAATACCGCGTCACTCCCGAGCTTCTCGGGGGCCTCAAGGTCCGCGTCGGCAACGACGTTTTCGACGGCTCCGTGAAGGGCCGTCTCGACCGCCTCGCCCAAGCATTCTGATCACCGGCATCTCCGCCATTGCTGAACACGCACTGAAACTCTGAAAACTAGCAAACTCGTCCCATGAGCAGCATCCTCCAGGAACTCGAAAAGGAGATCGCCAACGTCACGGCCTCCGTCCAGAAGTCGAACGTCGGTATCGTCCGCGAAGTCGGTGACGGCGTGGCGAAGGTGGAAGGTCTTTCCGACGTGGCGCTCAACGAGATGATCTCGTTCCCGGGCGGCGTGACCGGCTTGGCGATGAACCTTGAAGAAGGTGAAGTCGGCGTGGTGCTTCTCGGCAGCTACGACAAGATCGTCGCCGGCATGGAATGCTCGACCACCGGCAAGCTGCTCTCCGTGCCGGTCGGCCGCAAGGTCTTCGGCCGCGTGGTGGATGCGCTCGGCAATCCCGTCGATGGCAAGGGCGCGATCGAAGCCTCGGCTTCCTACCCAATGGAGAAAATCGCGCCGGGCATCATCAAGCGCAAGTCGGTGTCCGTCCCGGTGCAGACCGGCATCATGGCCATCGACGCGATGATCCCGGTTGGCCGCGGCCAGCGCGAGCTGATCATCGGTGACCGCTCCACCGGCAAGACCACCATCGCGGTGGACACCATCATTTCCCAGGCGAAGCAGAACAAGCTGGCCGAGGCCGGCAAGCTGCAGAACCACAAGCCGCTCTATTGCATCTACGTCGCCATCGGCCAGAAGCAGTCGAACGTGGCCCGTATCCAGAAGACGCTCGAAGACGCGGGCGCGATGGAATACACCGCCATCGTTTCGGCCACCGCTTCGGATGCCGCCGCGATGCAGTTCCTGGCTCCCTACGCCGGCTGCTCGATCGCCGAATACATGATGGATCAGGGCGAAGACTGCCTGATCGTGTTCGATGACCTTTCCAAGCACGCCGTGGCCTACCGCCAGGTCGCGCTGATCCTGAAGCGCCCGTCCGGCCGCGAAGCGTATCCGGGTGACGTCTTCTACCTCCACTCCCGCTTGCTCGAGCGCTCGGCCCGTCTGACCGAAGCCGCCGGTGGTGGCTCGCTCACCGCGCTGCCGATCATCGAAACGCAGGCCGGTGACGTCTCGGCGTACATTCCGACGAACGTGATCTCGATCACCGACGGTCAGATCTACCTCGAAACCGACCTCTTCTACCAAGGCATCCGCCCCGCCATCTCGGTGGGTCTGTCGGTGTCGCGCGTGGGTTCGGCCGCCCAGACCAAGACCATCAAGTCCGTCGCCGGCACGACCAAGCTCGACCTCGCGCAGTTCCGCGAGCTGCAGGCCTTCGCCCAGTTCGGTTCGGACCTCGACGCCTCCACCAAGAAGAAGCTCGAGCGCGGCCAGCGCATCGTGGAGCTCTTCAAGCAGAACCAGTACTCGCCCTTCTCCATGGAGATGGAGTCGGTGTTCCTGTTCGCGATGCAGAACGGCTACTTCGATGACGTGAAGGTCACCGACGTGAAGCGCTGCCAGACCGCGATGGGCGAATACTTCGAGACCCGCAAGACCGAGCTGCTCGACAAGATCCGCAACGAAAAGCCGGACCTCAAGAAGGACGCCGCCGCCGTGGACGCCGTCAAGACGGCGCTCAACGACTTCAAGGCATCCTGGAAGTAATCTGCCTTTCTCTTCTTCTCTGGTTTCTGGTCTCTTGCTTCTAACTTCTCATGGCTAATCTTCGCGACATCCGCCGGCGCATCAAGTCGGTCAAGAACACCGCCCAGATCACCCGGGCGATGCAGCTTGTCGCCGCCGCCAAGATGAAGAAGGCGCAAGACCAGGCGCTCGCCGGCCGCGACTACGCGGACCTGCTCAACCAGGTGCTGGTCAATCTCAAGGCGAACGTGGGCGAGGAAGCCCACCCGCTGCTCCAGCAGCGTGAAGGCGGCAAGGAACTGGTCCTGATCATCTCCACCGACAAGGGCCTTTGCGGCGCGCTCAACACCAACCTCGGCAAGAAGATCCGCGCCGAGGTCTCGAAGGACGCCGACATCGTCACCGTGGGCCGCAAGCTGCGCACGCAGTTCGCCAAGGCCGGTCGCAACATGCTCGCCGACTTCGAGGTGCGGGATCCGGTGCCGTTCGCCGAAGCGCGCCCGATCGCGAAGTTCCTCACCAAGGCCTTCCTCGAAGGCGGCTACAGCAAGGTCAGCATCGCCTTCTCGAACTACATCACGGTGATGCGCCAGGAGCCGACGATCGTGCAGCTCCTGCCGATCTCCACCGCCGACCTCGGCGAGAAGCAGGATTACGAGGGCATGGGCAAGGACGTGAACGTCAACGAGACCGACCACGCCTCCGCGCTTTCGAAGGACTACCTCTTCGAGCCCAGCGGCAGGGACGTGCTGGATACCCTGCTGCCGCTCTACATCAACTTCCAGGTCTATCAGATGCTGGTCGAGAGCCGCGCCTCCGAGCACTCCGCGCGGATGGTCGCCATGAAGGGCGCCACCGACAACGCCAAGAAGTTCATCAAGGAGCTCACGCTCGAATACAACAAGCTGCGCCAGGCGGCCATCACCGCCGAGCTGCTTGAAATCACCACCGCCATGAGGGCGATGGAGTGATCGATCGGTCCGATATCCTTGAGCAATCCCACCATGAAATCCATTTTCGCACTGCTTCCGGTCGCTGCCGCGCTTCTTTGTGCGAGCTGTGGTGTGAGCACGGACTACGTCACGGTTTCGGCTCCGAGCGCGCCTTATGAGGTCGCCGTGGTGAAGGGATTTGCCTACAAGGAGGAAGAACCGAATTCCGCCGACGAGGCCCTTTCGAAGGAGTTCGCCTCGGTGCTTGCCGAAGAGCTCCAGAATGGCCGGAAGTTCTCGAAGGTCGCTACCGGTTCATTCACTGGCCGAGCGGTCCGGATCGAAGGCGACGTCACCTATCTCGAACAAGGCAACAGCGCGTTGCGCATCGGCGTGGGCCTTGGCACCGGCAAGTCCCACTTCTACTGCACGGCCCGCTTCATCGACCATTCGACCGGCAAGCTGCTCGGCACCTACACGGTCGAGCGCAGCAGCAAGCAAGGCATGATGGGCATCGCTGACAACTTCCCAGTGATCCGTCGTTCTGCCGCTTTCGACATCGCCACCAAGGCCGGTGAACTTTCGTCGTCCAACTGATCCCAAAATTTTCCTCCGCTCCTCTCATGTCCGTTTCCTCCAAGATCGCCGTCGCTGGTATCGCCTGTTGCTCGATTCTCCTTTCGAGCTGTGCCTCGATCATCAGCAGCGCGAGCCGTGACGTGTCGATCCAGTCCAATCCATCCGGATTGAACTTCTCGGTCATCAATAAGAACGGCGAGACCATCCACAGTGGAACCACCCCGCAAGTGGTCAACCTTTCGGCGCGTGGCGGCTTCTTCGTCCCTGCCAAATACACCGTCGAAGTGAAACGGGCCGGCAAGGTTGTCGGGACCCAGTCGGTGTCCGCTGGCGTTAATGGCTGGTATGCCGGCAACATCATCTTCGGTGGCCTGGTTGGCTTGATCATCGTCGATCCGCTCACCGGTGCGATGTATCGCATGCCATCCACGATCAAGGTCGATGCTGGCACTTCGCTCGCCGCCGACGCACCGCGCACGCTCCAACTTGCCAGCATCGAAACCCTGACGCCCGAACAGCGCGCCAGCCTCGTCCGTCTCTAAGACCTGTCCCTCTAAATCGAACACCAGCCCACTCTTGCGATGAGCAATCAAGGAACCATCGTCCAGGTCATCGGCGCCGTCGTTGACGCCGACTTCTCGAAAGCCACCGCGCTGCCGGGGATCTACAACGCCCTCGAAGTCACCTACGACCTGAACGGCGTGAACACCAAGCTCATGCTTGAAGTGCAGCAGCACCTCGGCGATGGCTGGGTCCGCGCGGTCGCGATGTCCGCTTCCGACGGTCTCAAGCGCGGCATGGTCCTCACCGACACCGGCAAGCCCATTGCCGTGCCGGTCGGCAAGCAGGTGCTCGGCCGTATCTTCAACGTCACCGGCGACCTGGTGGACGAGAACGTCCCGCTCGCCAATCCCGAGCAGCGCTCGCCCATCCACCGCGCCGCCCCGCTGCTCACCGAGCAGTCGGCCACCACGGAGATCCTTCCTACCGGCATCAAGGTCATCGACCTGATCTGCCCGCTGCTCAAGGGCGGCAAGGGCGGCATGTTCGGTGGTGCCGGCGTCGGCAAGACCGTCGTCATCATGGAGCTCATCAACAACATCGCCAAGGCGCACGGTGGTTTCTCCGTGTTCGCCGGCGTGGGTGAGCGCACCCGTGAGGGCAATGACCTCTACTGGGAAATGATCGAGTCCGGCGTTATCGCCACCGAGAAGGATGAGAAGGGTCACGTGAAGCTCGACGACAAGGGCAACCCGGTCCTCACCGAAGGCTCCAAGGTGGCGCTTTGCTACGGCCAGATGAACGAGCCGCCGGGCGCCCGTCTCCGCGTCGCCCTCTCCGCCCTGACGATGGCCGAGCACTTCCGCGACCAGGACAACCAGGACGTGCTTCTGTTCGTCGATAACATCTTCCGCTTCTCCCAAGCCGGTTCCGAGGTGTCCGCCCTGCTGGGCCGCACCCCGTCGGCGGTGGGTTACCAGCCGACCCTCTCCGAGGAAATGGCCGGTCTTCAGGAGCGCATCACCTCCACCAACAAGGGCTCGATCACCTCGATCCAAGCGGTGTACGTGCCGGCGGACGACCTTACCGACCCCGCTCCCGCCAATACCTTCGCTCACCTTGACGCGACGGTCGTGCTTGAGCGCTCGCTTGCGGAACAGGCGCTCTTCCCGGCCGTGGACCCGCTCGCTTCCACCTCGAAGGCGCTCGCGCCGGAAGTGGTGGGTGCCGAGCACTACCGCGTCGCCCGTGGCGTCCAGCAGGTGCTCCAGCGCTACAAGGACCTCCAGGACATCATCGCGATTCTGGGCATGGACGAGCTTTCCGACGAGGACAAGCTGACCGTGTTCCGCGCCCGCAAGATCCAGCGCTTCCTGACCCAGCCCTTCCACGTGGCCGAAGTCTTCACCAACGTGCCCGGCGCGCTGGTCTCGATCGAGGACACCGTCAAGGGCTTCGCCGAGATCCTCGACGGCAAGTGGGACGACGCGCCGGAAGGCAACTTCTACATGAAGGCCGGCATCGACACCGTCTCGAGGGACTAATCCCGGAGTTTGCTAGTTTTCAGTGTTCAGTTTTCAGGCAAAGGCCGGAATTCTGAACCTGAAAACTGAAAACTAGAACCTAGCAACTTTCATGGCTCTTCACCTCCAAATCGTCACTCCGGAGCGCAAGATCTTCTCCGACACCGTCGGCAACGTCTATCTGCCCGGGGCCGACGGCGAGCTTGGCATCCTCGATGGCCACGCCGCCCTCGTGACGGCGCTGCAGCCCGGTGAACTCCGCTACGACAAGGACGGCAAGACCGTCGTCCTTGCCATCGGCACCGGCTTCGCGGAAGTCACCGAGCACAAGGTCAATGTCCTCACCGACATGGCCCTCGGCGAGGAGCAGGTCGATGAGTCCAAGGTCGAGGCCGCCATGAAGCGCGCCGAAGAGCAGCTCAAGAACATCGGCCACGACCACGACGCCGAAGAGGTGGCCCACCTGCAGGCCATCATTGCCAAGTCGATGGCCCAGCTCCGCCTCAAGCGCCGGCCGAAGCTCTGATCGATCGATCCGCTCGCGGATCTCCGAAAAGTTCAAAGCCCGCTCCGGTGTTCCGGTGCGGGCTTTTTCTTTTCGTCATGGCCATCCCGTTGGCAGGCTCTGTCTCATGCGACTGCCGCCGTGGTTGTGGAAGTTACTTGCCAGCCGGAAGACGAAGATTGTCCTGGCCTGTTCGCCGTTTGCCTTCTGCCTGCTGGTCCTGCTGTTCTACTTCGCCGTCAGTTGGTGGGGCCGGTCGCAGGCCGAGCGTCATCTGAAGGACATGGAGTCCGCGGGATACGCCGTCGATCCGGAGGAGTACTGGGTTCCTGCCACGGATCCGCGGAACGACCTGTTTCACGATGCCACGTTCCAGCAGGAGGTCGGGGATTCACTCCTGGTTCCTCTCTCGCCCGGATATACGAAGGTCCCGAATTTGGCCAAGCGACTGCCGAGGGCTGAGCCAAGCCTGGCCCGGGTGACCGATCTCGCGCACTGGTTTGATCCTCCGATGGCAGATGACCGCGTCGCAGCGGAGCTCCTTCTGAAGGAACGGCATGATGCGGTGATGCGCTTGGAAGCGCTTGGGCCGGTCCTATCCCGATGCAAGGAAGCGGTGTGGCCGGTGAAGAGGGAGCGCAGTGAGTTCACCGGAGGAGTCGAGCTTGCCAGCGTGGCGGAACCGATGATGAAGCTTCGGCTTCTGTCGGAGGCGGCAGCCGAGCTTGCCATTGTTCATCTCATTGTCGGCGAGAGGGACAAGGCTGCGGAAGCCGTGGAAGCGATGTTAAACCTCGCCCGCCTTGAGATGGATCCGAAGCCGTCGTTCACCTCGGTGATCCTCGCGGACGTGATGTTGAAAAGGACCCAGGCGGTCATTTGGGAGGGCGTGATGCGTGGAGGCTGGAGTGGGTACCAGTTGAAGGGCTTCGATCAATCGTTGGCCGCGCTCCGTCCGCAGCAGGCGGCGGTGAAGAGCTATCTCGGGGAGATCGCTCACTTGCGGTCCCATACCCGAGGGTCACTTTCCCACTACGCACGGGCGTTGCCGGAGATGGATGAAGATTGGCTTAGGGACTGGACTTGGGACCGGCAGGAGATTTGGGATAAAACCAAGGAGATTGCATCAGGGCTCCGCCCTCCCGGCACTGAACTTGCCGAGGGAGTGAAGTCGCAGCGCGAGTGCTTTGATCGCGCAGCCCGATTGGATGGGGCATCAGGGGGGCGCTTCACGCGGCAAGATCTGATCGAGTTCCGCAGGATGAGCGAGGCGTCGCGTGACACGATCTTGCTTTCCTTCGCGAACACTGGCGACACGTTGGGTTTCCTTTCGGGGTCGGGCTTGAGGATGGAAACCACGATCGCGCTGACTCGCACGGGCATCGCCTTGGAGCGATACCGGCTCCGTACGGGCGATGGCAGATACCCGGCCTCGCTTGAGGCGCTGGTGCCGGACTTCCTTCCGGAAGTGCCGGCGGATCCTTTCGGTACCGGGCAGTTGCACTATCAGCTCCAAGCCGATGGCTCGCCGCAGGTCTGGTCGGTGGGAGGAAATCTCACGGACGATGGCGGCAAGCCGAATCGCGACTTCGAGAGGGGCGATCTCATCTGGATCACCCGGCCCATCCCCGGATTCACGGAGAAAGACTTCCGTCGCTATTGATCAACCCTGCGGTCCTACTTCCGCCGCCGCCGTGCGAGCAGCGGCAGGGCCGCGAGCGCCAGCAGCGTGGTCGTGGGCTCCGGCACCACTTCCACGGCTTCGACCTGCAGCAGGTTCTGGAACAACGAGACGCGGTGGGCGTTGCTGCGGTCGGAGAAGGCGTAGATGCTGAACGACTGGATCGGCGTGTCGCCAAAGCTGACGTAGGCGCGATAGTCGGGAGCGTTGTTGGGGTTTCCCGCGGGACCGGAAATGACGTAGGTGAGGGATTGGCCGCTGCCGGCGGAGATGATGCCGAGGCTGAGGCTGGAGCCGAGGTTCTGGCTGAAGTCGGCATCGACGCCGCTGCCGAGGGGGCCGAAGTTCTGGCCCTCGAACGCCTCGGCCGCGATCGCGTCACGGAACCCGTCGCCGATCGAAAGGTCTTCCCGGTCGGCATCGATGTCATCGAGGCCAAGGGCCCGGAGCAGTACCGGCTGGGAGAAGGAAAAGTCCCAGCGCTGGAAGTGCAGCAACTCGCCGGACAAGTCGTTCGCGTCGTCCTGCGTGCCCATGTTGAAGCCGGTCGGATTCAGGACCGGAACGAGGGTCAGATTGCGCGTCGA
>CBKZPU010000206.1:0-8549 GCA_966696705.1 uncultured Verrucomicrobiaceae bacterium
CCAGAACTATTCGGCGGACGCCGCCCGGCATTCGCTTGCCCTGAAGCGCGGTGCGCTGCGCTCGCCGAAGCGCCGGGGCGGCAACCGCATCGGCTACCTGATTTGGCACTTCACCGTGGACGACCGCGTCGCCATCCAGCACATGCCGGTCAGCGAGCAAGGCGAGCACGCGGATTTCGATGGTCCCGGCAACCGCCTGTCGATCGGCATCGAGATGTGCGAGCACCGCGGCAGCAACCGCAGCGCCACCATCGAGCGCACGGCCAAGCTCACCGCCAAGCTGATGCGTGAGCAAGGTATCCCGCTCAGCCGCGTGGTGCCGCACTACCACTGGCCGCGGCGCGGGAAGAACCCGCCGAACAAGAACTGTCCGCACTTCCTGCTCGATAACGGCCGGCCCGGCGCGAAGTGGCGTTGGTTCCTCGGCCGCGTGGACTACCACTACAAGCGTGCCTACCAGCACACCTACGTGTCGCGATGATCAGTCCCACCCGCGAGCCGTCGAGCGGCAGTCCGGGCAACCGCGACACCTTGCTCGATGCGGAGCATTTTTACGTCTGCCAGCGCTGCACCGCCTGCTGCAAGTGGCCGGGCGACGTGCGGATCGAGGAGGATGAGATCGCGCCGATTTCGGCGTTTCTCGGGATGACCGAAGAGGACTTCATCGCCCGCTACACCCGGCTGCGCACCAACCGCAACGGGCTGTCCTTGATCGAAAAGGACAATCACGAGTGCATCATGTTGGAAGATGGCGGCTGCCGCATTCATCCGGTGAAGCCGGAGCAGTGCCGGGGCTTTCCCAACAAGTGGAACTTTCCCGGCTGGCGCGAGGTCTGCGAGGCCAAGCCGGTGCCAATGGAAGAGGCGCGGGCGAGGGGATGGGTCTGAGGACCTTCCGGGAAACGAGAAATGCCCCTCACCCTGAGGCGAGGGGCATTCGGAGATTCCGTGGATCCAATGGAGGATCCTCAGGTCGCTTGTTCCCCGCGAGCCATCACGACCTTGCCAGTGCGGACGGTCTCGATGATCTCGAACTGTGAGAACATGCCGACCGCGGCATCGATCTTCGGGCTGTCGCCGGTGATCATGACGATCATCGAGCTCGGGGTGAGATCGACGGTCTTGCCGCCGAAATGCTCGGTGATCTGGAGGGACTGCGAGCGGTCGTCCGGCGAGCACTTGATTTTGATCAGGACCATCTCCTTGGTCACCGAGTCCGCCGAGGTGTGCTCGAAGCAGTGGATGACGTCGATGAGCTTGGAGACTTGCTTGATGATCTGATCAAGACCCTGCGGGTCGCCGCTGATGCCGATGGTCATCCGCGAGAAGTTCGCGTTGCGGCCTTCGGAGACGACCAGCGAGTCGATGTTGAATCCGCGGCGCGAGAACACCTGGCAGATCCGCATCAGCACGCCGGGCTCGTTGTTCACGAGGATGGACAGCGTGTGGGTGGCACCACGACGGGGCGCGAAGCCGGTGCCGGGCTCTTCGGTGGTAACGATGGTCTGGGACATCGGGAAGAAGTTTTCAGTGGGAAGTTTTCAGTTTTCAGGAACAGCCGGGCGAGACTCAGTGCCCAGTCAGGAACTCCTGAAAACTGAACACTGAAAACTCGCAAACTCCGGTCACGTCGATCCCACCGGCTTGGCCATCTGGGTCTTCGGTGGTTCGGTGATCATGTCCTCAAGGGCGGCACCGGCCGGGATCATCGGGAACACGTTGTCGGTCTTCACACACTCGGCGTGGATGAGGATCGGTCCGTCGTTGTAGGCGAGCGCCTTTTCAAGCTGCTTGGTCACGTCTGCCGGGCGCTTGATGTAAACGCTCGGGATGCCGTAGGCGGCGGCCAGCTTGCAGAAATCGGGGTTGCCCATCAGGTCCACGCCGCTCTCGCGGTTCTCGAAGAACAGCTCCTGCCATTGGCGCACCATGCCGAGGTAGTGGTTGTTGAGCACCACGATCTTGATCGGCAGCTTGTGGATGGCCGCGGTGGAAAGCTCGAACAGGGTCATCTGGAAGCCGCCATCGCCGGAGATGGAAATGACGGTCTTGTGCGGATGGGCGAGCTGCGCGCCGATGGCGGCCGGGAAACCGAAGCCCATGGTGCCGGCGCCACCGGATGACAGCCAGTGGAAGCTCTCGCCGCACTTGTAGAACTGCGCGGCCCACATCTGGTGCTGGCCCACGTCGGTCGAGACGATGGCCTTGCCACCGGTGAGTTCGTAGAGTTCGTCGATCACCTGCTGCATGCGCAGGCCACCCTGCTTCTTGTAGCTGAGCGGGAACTTCTTCTTGTAGCTGTCCAGCTTGGCGAGCCACTCGTTGGTTTCGAGCGGGCCGACCTTTTCATTGATCTCGGCCAGCGCGGCCTTGGCGTCGCCGACGATCATCACATCCGGCTGGATCATCTTGTTGGCCTCGGCCGGGTCGATGTCGATGTGGATGATCTTCGCGTCCTTACAGAACTTGGAGGGCTGGCCGATGATGCGATCGTCGAAGCGCGAGCCGATGTTGATCAGCAGGTCGCACTCGATCATCGCCTTGTTGGCGTAGGCGGTGCCGTGCATGCCGAGCATGCCGAGCGAAAGGGGATGCGTTTCCGGGAACACGCCCTTGCCGAGCAGGGTCGAGGTCACCGGCGCTCCGAGCGTTTCCGCCAGATGGCGGAGTTCCTTGTCGGCGCGGGCGATCATCGCGCCTTGGCCGGCGAGGATGACCGGGCGCTTGGCCTTCGCGATCAGCGCGGCGGCTTCCTTCACCTTGTCGCGGTCGATCTTGAACGAACCGCTCGGGTCGTAGCCGGGCAGGTTGAAGGGCGGGTTCATCGGGCCGGTGAAGGCACCAGAGGAAATGTCCTTCGGGATGTCGATCAGCACCGGGCCGGGACGGCCGGTGGTGGCGATGTGATAGGCCTCGCGGGCGATCCGCGGCAGCGAGTTGGTGTCCTTCACCAGGTAGTTGTGCTTCACCACCGGCATCGTGATGCCGAAGATGTCGGCTTCCTGGAAGGCGTCCTTGCCGAGCATCCAGGTCACGGTCTGGCCGGAGAGCACGATCATCGGAACGGAGTCCATCATCGCGGTCATCAGGCCGGTCACCGTGTTGCCGGCGCCGGGGCCGGAGGTGACGAGGACGCAGGCCGGCTTGCCGGTCGCGCGTGCATAGCCATCGGCCATGTGAACAGCACCTTGCTCGTGGCGGACGAGGATGAACTTCATCTTCGTCTTGACCGTCTCGAGCGCATCGAAGATCGGAATCGCCGCTCCACCGGAGTAGCCGAAAATGTACTCGATGCCGAGGTCATCGAGGGTTTTGATGAGCGCTTGGGCGCCGTCGAGTTTCTCCTTGCTCATGGCAAAATCGGGGTTGGGACGGCGAAAGTGGTCGCGATTTGCGGATTGGGCAATGCGAAAAGTGGAGTTTTTCGGGTGAAATTGCGAAATTCTGGTGCCGGGTGCTCCGAAAATTGGCAAATTCGGAAGAAGTTTCGAAATTGACGAGTCTCTATCCTTTGAAAATTACCAAGTTTGCAAGGTGGATGTCGATTTGGCGCTTGCCACCGCTCTCCGACAGCACGCGACAACGCCAGTCAACTGCCTCTCCCTCGACCCCCTCCACCTCGCGGCGATGCAGGAGCCCAGCATCCGCCGATTGATGAGTCACGATGTCCGTCAGATCGAAGCCGCGCGTGAACTCGGGTTCGAAGTCAGCTCGCTTGGTCTTTGAGCCGCTTCACTTGTCCACCACGCGCAGAATCGGCCCGCCGTGATCGACGATGTAAAGGTTTCCCGCCGGATCCTCGCCGAAAGACGAGATTTTGCCGAGCTTGCCCTTCTCCGGCTGGAGGTCTTCCGTGTGGTCCTCGAACTTCGTCGGCTTGCCATTGCGCGGGACAAAGGACCAGACGCGCTTGCTTTCGTAGTCGCCGAAAATGTAGCGCCCCTGCAACTCCTTCACAGGGCCGCGATAGACGTAGCCTCCGGTCACCGACAGCCCCTCGGTGGCACCCATGCCATGCTTGTAAACATAGACGGGCTCGAGCGCGCCCTTCGGCACCTTGCCGCCCACGTCTTTCTGCGGGGTCTCCTTGTCGCCCTCGCGCAGGCGCCAGCCGAAGTTCGACCCGGCGCCCTTGCCCTTCGGCAGGTAGTCGATTTCCTCCCACATGTTCTGGCCGACGTCGCCGATCCAGAAATCGCCGGTCTCGCGGTCAAACGAGCAGCGCCATGGGTTGCGCAGGCCGATCGCCCAGATCTCCGGCTTCGCGCCTTCCTTGCCGATGAAGGGATTGTCCTTCGGCACGGTGTAGCCCGCTTTCGGTGAGACATCGATGCGCAGGATTTTCCCGAGGTAGGTGTCCATCGATTGGGCGCGCTGCTTCGGGTCGTTGGCCGCGCCGCCGTCGCCATTGCCGATATAGAGCATGCCATCCGGCCCGAAGGCGATCCAGCCGCCGTTGTGGTTCTCGAAGTCCTGCTTGTACGAAAGGAGGATCTCCATCGAGTTCGGATCGGCCGTCTTGAAATCAGGGCCCTTCGAGGTCAGCCGCACGATCCGGGTGTTCCGATCGAGATCCACGAAGTTCAGGTAAAAGCGGCCGCTCTTTTCGAAGTCCGGGGCGAATGCCAGCCCGAGCAGGCCTTCTTCATTGCCCTTGCGGCGGACCTGCGAGGCGATGTCGAGAAACGGCTCCTGCTGCTTTTCGCCGGTCTTCGCGTCGATGATCCAGATTCGCCCGGCCTGCTCGACCACCCACAGCCGGTCTTTCACATGCGACGGTGCGCCGACCCACAGGGGGCGCTCGAAGCCAGTGGCGACGGTTTCCACCCCTGGCTTGGCCTGGGCGAGGGTGACGGTGGCAAGCGAGGCGGAGAGGGCGAGGAGAGTGAGGCGCATGATCGGCCAAACTAGCGGGATCATCGCCGGGTGCAACCCGCCAGCATGTCTCCGCCACCCACTCAATCGGGCAGGATCTCGGCGAGCGCCCGGTGCGAATCGACCAGGATCTCCGCGGCGATCTCGCGAATCTCGTCGGCAGTGACCCTTTCCCACTCGCGGCGCACTTCTTCCGGTGTGACCAGCCGGTCATACTGCAGCAGGCAATCCCCGACCCATGAGGCGTGGGCCGCGGTGCTTTCCATGGCCATCTTCGTCTGGCTGACGGCGAGACGCTTGGCCCGGGCGAGTTCGTCGGCGTGTGGACCGTTCACGCGCAGGTCTTCGATCTCGCGGAAAATGCACTCCAGCGATTCCTCCCGCGACTCTGGTGCGAGTCCGGCGTGGACTTCCAAGGAGCCGGCCTCGGCGAAGAGATTCACGTCGCAGGAGATCTGGTAGCACAGCCCGCGCTTCTCGCGCAGTTCCTGGAAGAGCCGCGAGCTGGCGCTTTCACCCAGGATCATCCCCAGCAATCGCAACGCGTGGCGACGCGGATCGCGTCGTCCGAAGGTGCGGAAGCCGAGCGCCAGTTGGAGTTGCTCGGTGTCCCGCGTTTCCCGCAGTTGGCTGGGAGCGGCGAGCTTCGTGGGATCGAGCGCGGTGCTCGCCGGCAACGGACGCGCTGCCGGCAGGTGGGGCAGCACGCGCTCCCGCGCCTCGTCCACGCTGAACGGTCCGGCCACCGCGATCACCACGTCCTTGCGGAAATGATGGCGGTCGCGGAATCCCGCCAACGCATCCCGGTTGATCCGCGCGATGCTCTTCTCCGTCCCGGCGATCGGTTCGCCGAGCGGGTGAGGGGACCACAGGGCCGCCGAGATGAGGTCGCCGATGTGATCCGAGGGGCTCTCGCGATACATCACGATTTCCTCGCCGATGACCTCGCGCTCCAGCTTGATCTCTGTTTCCGGGAAGGCCGCGTGCCACACCAGGTCGGAAAGCATGTCCGCCAGCAACGGCAGGGTTTCCGCCTCGCCGCGGGCCTCGTAGGTCACCTCGTCTTCGGTGGTGCAGGCGTTGAGGGAAGCTCCGGCGTCCTCGGTCTCCAGGCTGATCGCCCGCGCATCGCGGCGCGCCGTGCCCTTGAAAACCATGTGCTCCACGAAATGAGCCAGACCCGCTTGGCCCGGGGGATCGTCGCGACTGCCGGCCGGCACGTGGATCGACAGCGCCGCGCACTCCGACTCCGGCAAGGTGGCCACCGCCAGACGGAAGCCGCCCGGCGTTTCGACCATCTCGTAGCGCGCGCGGCTCATCGCATCAAGGCAGTCGCCAGCGCGATGTCGGCCGGCACCGTGATCTTGGGATTCGGGAAATCGGAAACGACCAGCTTGGTCGAGATCCCCATGGCTTCCACCACCGAGACCTCGTCGGTCACGATCGTCTGGCGCTCCAGGATGCCGGCATAGGCGCGGCGCAGCAGCGAGGTCCGGAACACCTGCGGCGTCTCCATCGCCCAGAGATTCGTGCGATCGACGGGATAGCGGGAAAAGCCTTCGGCGTCCGCCTTCTTCAACGTGTCTGTCACCGCGTGGGCCAGGGTTGCCGCGCCATACTTGCGCGCCGCTTCGATGCACGCGTCGATCGCCTCCGGCCGCACCAGCGGGCGCGCGCCATCGTGAACGGCCACCAGCATGTCTTCCGCGCCGAGCACGGCCAGGCCATTGGCCACCGAATTCTGGCGATGCTCACCGCCATCGACTCGCAACAACGGCTTGGGGTAAACCTCGTCCTCCAACAGTTGGAAGCGCTCTTCCGGACAGACGACCACGACCCGCGAAATGCCGTCCGCCCGCATGAATGCAGCCACGGTGTGGGCGAGCACCGGCTTGCCGTGGAGCTCCGCGGCGAGCTTGTCGAAGCCCATCCGGCGGCTGCTGCCGGAGGCCACGATGATGGCAGCGCAGGCCATGAGAGGAGGTCAGGCGAGGCGTTTGGCGACTTCCTGCGAGAGGGCCTTGCCGTCGGCCCGGCCGGCGGCGCGCTCTTGGGCGAGCTTCATTACCTTGCCCATGTCGGCCTTGGACGCGGCTCCGGTCTCGGCCACCACGGCATCGACCAGCGCTGCGATTTCCTCTGCGGTCATTGCCGCCGGCAGGTATTTTTCCAGCACGGCGATCTCCGCCTTTTCGCTCGCGGCCAGCTCGTCGCGGCCGGCCTTGGAAAACTGCTCGTAGGAATCCTGGCGCTGCTTGATCTGCTTGCGAATCAGAGCGGTCACCTCGGCATCGTCGAGCGGCGTGGTCAGGTGGGCCCTTTCGCTCGAAGTCAAAAGATTGGTCATCGCGGCCTTGAGAGCGCGGAGGGCGTTCAGGGTCACGGCGTCCTTCGCCTTCATGGCGGTTTTGATGTCTTCGGGGATGCGGGCAGCGAGATCGCTCATGGGACGGCCTTGTTAGCCGCTCGCCGTGGGCCGGGAAAGTGGAATCCTCGATTGCTCGTCCAACGCGCGGGCGAGCAGGGTGGCGGGGGGGAGGGGCCGCGAAGGAAAGTTAAGAAATGTGAAGGAATCGGTGTTTTCGGCGAGAATCGGCTTTACATGCCGGATTCGCTCCCTAGATTCCGCGGCCCGCACCGAACCGAACGCGCGATTTTCCCATGAAAGTTCTTTCCTCGCTCTCTTCCGCCAAGCGCCGCCACGCCGACTGCCAAGTCGTGAAGCGCAAGGGCACCCTGTACGTCATCTGCAAGAGCAACCCGAAGTTCAAGGCCCGCCAAGGCGCCACCAAGGGCACCCGCCTCTCCAAGCAGGGCGTCAAATAAACTCCAAGGAAGGAGTTCCAAGTTTCAGCGAAAGGCAGCCTCCGGGCTGCCTTTTTCGTTTCCGGACCCTCTTCCCGCACCCTTCGGCCTCTCCGTTCTCTGGGCTCCTACCTGGCACTTCCTTGCTTGGAACTTCCTTCAGTGCACGATCCCCGCTTCCCGGAAGGAGAAATAGGGGAGCCTGCCACCCTCCGGCCGGCCGATGATGACGTGGTCAAGAAACTCGAGCTGGAGCAGATCCGCCGCCTCGATCAACCGGCGGGTGATGCGGTCGTCGGCGCGGCTCGGCGTCGGATCGCCGGAGGGGTGATTATGAAGAAGTACGAAGCCGTAAGCCCCGCGAGTGATCACCGGGCGGAGGACTTCCCGCGGATGAACGGCTGTTTCGGTCAGGGTGCCGGTGCTGATTTCCACCGTGCCGGTGTGGCGCAGGCGGGTATCCACCAGTGCCACGAGCAGACGTTCATGGCGGATCCAGGCGAGTTGCGGGGCGAATGTCCGGTAAATGATGTCCGGCGTGTCCAGAGGTTGTTGGGCCGTCTGCTCGCGCGCGGCGCGGGCACCGAGTTCGAAGGCGGCGACGAGCTGGCAGGCCTTGGCGAGCCCGAGCCCGGTTTGATGGGATAGCTCCTCCACTCCCGCGCTGCCGAGGGAGCCGATGGACCCGTAGTGCTCCAGCAAGTCGCGGCCGATCTGGATGGCGCTTCGACCCTTTACGCCGGTACGCAGGAAAATCGCCAGCAGTTCGGCGTTGTCCAAGGCCCCGGCTCCGAAGCGGGCGAGCTTCTCGCGGGGACGTTCATCGAGGGGGAGATCAGTGATCCGCAGATCCATGATCAAATGAACAC
>CBKZPU010000207.1:0-8490 GCA_966696705.1 uncultured Verrucomicrobiaceae bacterium
TGTCTCTTCGGCTCCGGCATCGCCAGCGGCAAGGACCGCGCCCAGAAGGCGCTGCGCAACGCGCTCAACAGCCCGTTGCTCGACCAAGGCGCGCTGCTGCGCGACACCGAGACCGTGCTCGTCCACCTTTGCGGCGGCCAGGACCTCACGCTCTACGAAATCGAGCTGCTGATGCAGAGCCTCTCGAAGCACGTTCCGGACAAGGCGCACGTCCTGTTCGGTGCGGCCGTCGATCCGAGCATGGGCGAAAGCCTCAGCATCACCATGGTCAGCTCGCTGCCCGAGGATCGCCTGCACGCGACCCGCACCGCGCCGATGGAAAAGCCTGCGTTGTTAGAGCCGACCGTCGGCTTTGCCGGGGACGAAGCCGATGAGGAGGAAGAGGAGGAGCCGGTGGCCGCGGCCCCGCTACCCGTTCGTGAGCCAGCGCGCGAGCCCGTCCGTGCGGCCGAGCCGGCCCCGGCGAAGAAGGCCGCGCCACCCGCTTCCGTGGCCAAGGCGATTGCCGCGGCTTCCTTGTTCGACGAGACCAAGCCGGTCGTTGCCGAGTTCTCCTCCAGGCCGAAGTCCGCGCCCGCTCCGGTGGAAGAAGAGTCGATGCCCTTCGCCGAGCCGGAGCAGTCGCCATTCACCATCGACCACAGCCCGTCGCACGAGATTGCCAATGGTGAGGACTTCGCCGGCAAGGTGGAGGATGTGGTGACTCTCAGGTCGGTCGCCGAGGTTGAGGCCGAAGACGCGTTCCCGGTGATGCCGGAGCTGGAAGACGAGCTTGAAGAGGCGCCGGAAGACGAGTCACCCGCCTTCTTCACCATCGACGAGGAAGAGCCCGCCGCTCCGGAAGTAGAGCCGGAGCCCGAACCCGAGCCCGAGCCGGTCGCTGCGGCGAAGGCAGACAAGCCGGTGGTCCTGCCCGGCGTGTTCGATGAACTCGACGATGTTTTCGCCGGCATGGAAGACCCGGTCGCACCGGAGAAGCCCGTCGTTCCCGTCAAGGCCCGCGCCGGTGGCAAGGGCCAGACGGAACTCAGCTTCGAGGGCGGCCCGCGTGGCAAATTCGAAGGCGCTTCACCGAGCCTCTTCGAAGGCGAAGACCTCGACGTGCCGGCGTTCCTGCGCAAGAAGCGCTGACTTGTTTGATGCGATGCCTTGCCCCGAACTCCACCGGGATGCTTGACGCATCTCCGGCGGTCGGGCGGAATCGCCCCGATGATCCGTGACGCTTATTCGCATGCCGCGGCGGACTCCTTGAAAGGAACGCGGATCCAAGTGGCGCCGGCTCCCGAGTGGGTGGAGCGGTCCAAGGTCAGGAGTGCCGCACGACGCGATGCGGCTCCTGTCACTTGTCTGCTGTCCGAGCGCCAGGTGCATGTCCCGACCAAGGCGTCGTACTCCCGGCACGTCAGCCGCTTGGAGACACCCCAGGCGGTTCAGCAATTGAGCCGGGTCGAGATTCCCTTCGATCCCGAGGTGCAGGTGCTGGTGATCCATGCCGTTTCGATCTTCCGCGAGGGCAAGCTGACGAACCACGCGCGGCTCGGGGACATCGAGTTGATACGCCGCGAACAGCGGCTCGACGCGGGCATTCTCAATGGCGAACTCAGCGCGCTGTTGCTCCTCAAGGATGTCCGGACCGGAGATATCCTCGATGTGGAGTTCACGGTGTCCGACGAAGGCGGGATATTCGGCGATGACATGTCGTGGCTGCAAGCGGCGGAGCAAAGTTATCCCATCGGTGACTGGAGATTCGTGTGGATGGATCGCGCCGGTCGTCCTTGCCGGATTTCTCCAAAGCCGTATCATCTGGCCTACGCCGAGAGCGAATCCGAAGAGCTTTTGGTCCGGACATGGACGGCGGCGGACATTCCCTCGAAAGAGCCGGATGACCTGCTGCCGCCGGATGTTTTTCCGGTGTCTTTTCTCCAAATCTCCACCCATGAAGGCTGGGCCGGGATGATCGAGCGCTTGCTCTCGCGGTGGGACTCCATTCCCAGCGATCGCAGCGGCCTGGATGTGGAGTTGTCGTCGATTCGCCAGATTGCCGGCGACGATCGGGAGAAGCTGGTGGATGCGGCCGTCGCCGCGGCGCGGGACGCCGTGCGCTACCAGAATTACAGCCCCGGCCTCCTCGCGATGGTGCCGGAGGATCTTTCGAAGATCTGGGAGCGGCGCTTCGGGGACTGCAAGGAGAAGTCGCTGCTGCTCGCGTGGCTGCTCAATGAATGCGGGATCGATGCCTGTCCGGTGCTGGTAAGTTCGACCATCGGCAAGGCCTTGCCGAAGCTTCTGCCATCCCCGGCCTTGTTCGATCACGTGGTGACCCGCGCGGAAGTCGGGGGAAGCGTCTTGTGGATTGATCCCACGGACCTGCATCGCGGCGGCCGGCCATCGGGTTGGACGCATTTGCCCTTCTCGTGGGGACTGCCCCTGCGGGCGGGCGCGCCTGATCTGTTGGAAATTCCCGAGGCCCCGGCGGGTGAGACTTTCCTCAAGGTGAAAGAGCGCGTGAAGCCGGACTCGCGGAGTCGCTCCGTGGCCCTCGGGATCGAGATCACTGCCGGCGGTCGCCGGGCGGATTGGCTGCGTGGGCTGGCAGATTCCCAAGGGATGCCGGGCATCCAGAAGTTCCTCAAGGGCTTCATGGAGACGACCCGCCGGGGCATCGAACTGGAAGAGGACCCGCTCTATCACGATGACCGGCAATGCAATACCGGACGGATCGAAGTGCGGGCCCGGATCCCGCAGGGAGTCTTGCAGGATCGCGAATACGCAAGGGATTGTGTTCCGCTAGCACCGTTTAGTTTTGCCGGTGCGCTTGTTGGCGTGGACAATCCGAGGCGGCGGACTCCGCTGGCACTCGGCGCGAGGGACCGGATCGAGCACGAAATCGAAGTCGAGCATCCGCATGTCTCCAAGGCGGACTTTCCCCGCAAGACGGTGAAGAACGCGGTGTTCCAGATGGATGCCGGCAGCCGGATGGAAGGAAACAGGCCGGTGTTTTGGTTCACTTGCTCCACGCTTGAAGACCGGGTGATGCCCGCCGATTTGACGCTCTACAAGGCGGCCGTCGAGCGGGCGTATGGCATTCTCGATGTCTCGCTCACCCTGCCACCGAGTGGCAGGAGGGTGGGGCAGCAATCGCACGATCCGGAGAACCGCTGGGGCGGTGGCATTCCTTCGCCACAGGCAGCCAGGGCTGGCGAAGCAAGGGAGGCGGCGAGGATCGCGCGGTTCGTTGCGATTGGGATCATCGTGCTGGTGATCCTCTTCAAGGTGCTGTGGAGGATCATGATCTAGCCGCATCGGCGAAGGGATCTAGGGCTTCCCGGTCTCGCGCTTTGCTTCTTCGCAAAGACAGCGCGCGATCAGCCAGTCATACCACTGGCCGAACGGGACCTGCTGGGGCGAGTCGTCGGCTTGGGCGAAGGCGTTGCCCAAGGTCTTGCTTGAGGCCAGGAGCATCTCGGCGGCGGCCGTGGTTTCGCCGAGGCGCTGCCGCGTCATCGCGAGCACGGCTTGGGCCGCGGCGCGGCCTTCGGGGCCGATGTCGGAGGCGAGGCACTTTTCCAAATGCACTGTTGCGGCGGGGAAGTCGCCGAGGCGATAGGAGCAGAGGCCCATGTTCAGGAGCGCCCACGGAAGCGAGTAGCCTTCGAGGCCCAGCGTGCGCTCGGAGAGCGCGCGGGCGAGCTTGCGGTCGAAGTCGATGCCCGGCATCAGCCAGCAGATCTTTGACGCACGCTCGGCATCCAGCAGGTGAGGGGAGTTGCCGAAGGCGCCGAGCGCCTTGTGGCACAGGTCGCGGTAGCCGTCCCGGTCGTTTGCCCGCAAGCGCAGCGCCGCCAAATGAAGAAAGCGGATGCTCTGGGGACTGAGGTCGATCAGATGTTCGCTGTCTTCCGCCGCGGCGCGCCAGCGTCCTTGGCGGGCGCGCCATTCGGCCCGGGCGAGCAGGGCGTCCTGCTGTTCCCATCCCGGTTTCGCGGGCAGCTCCTGCTCGGCACGGCGGCCGATCGCTTCCCATAGCGCTTGCGATGCTCCGTGGCGGCCGGCCTGTCCATAAGCCGCGGCGATCTCCACCATGGTCTTGAGCGATTGGGCGGGACTCTTTTCCATGGCCACCCGCCGCAGGTCGGCAGCATCGCTGCGCAGTTGCAGTGCCTCGTCGCGACGCCCGGCGCGCTCGTAGGAGCCGGCGAGGTTCTCCATGAGCTGCATGGTTTCCGGATGCTCCGGGCCGCGCACCTTGCGGCTGAGTTCCAGCACTTGCTCGCGGAGCTTCAGCGATTCCTCATGACGACCGGCCTGGTCGTAGGAAATGGTCAGGTTGTTGATCGCGCGCAATGTCTCCGGGTGCTCCTCGCCGCGCTGGGTGCTGATCTTTGCCAGCACCTCTTCCCGCAGCTTCAGCGCTTCTTCTTTCTCGCCGGCGAGGTCCTTGGAGATCGCGAGGTTCTGCATTGCGCTCAAGATCCGGGGGTGATCCTCGCCGAAGAGCTTGCGACAACGCTCCAGCACTTCGACGCGCAGCTCCAACGCCGTCTTCGTGCGACCGATGAGGTCGTAGGAAATCGCGAGGTTCTGCATCGCGGCCAAGGTCTTCGGGTCGTTCGGGCCGAGCCGGCGGCGATTGACCTCGACCAGTTCTTCCTGAAGCCGGCCCGCGTAGCCCGGCTTGCCTCCGAAGCCGTAGGAGAGCGCGAGATCGCTGGCCGCCGAGAGCGTGCGATCGTCCTCTTTCCCGAAGCGGCCGAGGTAGTGGTTGTACGCCTTTTCCTGGAGATCGATCGCCTCCTGATAGAGGCCGAGCGCGTGGTAGGTGTTCCCGAGCGCTTGTTGGAAATGGGCGCGGCGGTCCGGCTGGGCCGCGAAATCGGTCTCGAGTTTCTTCGCCGCGCGCTCGAGCGATTCGGCCACCGTGATGGTCCTGCCGCTGCGGGTGGGATCGGGACTCGCGAAGACTTCGCTGAGGAACTTCGCCACGTCTTCCGCCTCTCGGCGGGCGCGGTCCTTTTCATCCCGCTCCGCGGCGACATTCGCGAGGCTGGCGACGGCCACGTCTTCGGCCTTCCTGGCGCGGACGGCTTGCCGCATCGAAACGACGGTTGCGGCGATCATCACCGTGGCCACCAGGGCGGTCATCGCAACGCCGGTGCGGTGGCGCTCCACGAATTTCCGCATCTGATAGAGCCGGCTCGGGGCGGCGGCACTGACGGGTTCATTGCGGAGGAAACGTCCGAGATCCTCGCGCAGGGCATTGGCCGTTTCGTAGCGGCGGCGACGGTCCTTTTCGAGCGCCTTGAGCACGATCCAATCGAGCTCGCCGCGGATCAGGAAACCGAGCGACTTTGGCTGGGTGTGGCGCGCCTTGGCAATGGTGCGGATCTCCTCGTCGCCGATAGTGGCGAGCCGGGTCGAAGGCTTGGGCGCTTCCTTCTCGCGGATGATCCGCCGCATTTCATCGAAGCCCGCGGCCATCAGCTCGCTGGCTTCGATCGGCGGCTTGCCAGTCAGCAATTCATAGAGCAGCACGCCGAGGCTGTAGATGTCGGAGCGGGTGTCGATGTCGATGGCCGACAGACTCGCCTGCTCGGGCGAGATGTAGAGCGGCGTGCCGATGAACTGCTCGAAGCGCGTGAACAGCGTCTTGTCGGTGAGTTGCTGTTGCATGGCTTTCGCAATGCCGAAGTCGATCACCTTCACCACCGGTCGGTCGCCATCGAGGCCGACGATGATGTTCGACGGCTTCAAGTCGCGGTGGATGATGCCTTTCTGGTGCGCGTGCTGGACGGCGGCGCAGACCTCGCTGAAGAGTTCCAATCTACGACGGGTGTCGTACTCGTGGAGGTCGCAGAAGGTGGTGATGGACATGCCGCGGACCAACTCCATCACGAAGTAGGGACGACCGGTCGCAGTGGCCCCCGCGTCGAAGACCTTGGCGATGCCCGGGTGGTCCATCATCGCCAGCGCCTGCCGCTCGGCTTCGAAGCGGGCGATCACGTCGCGGGTGTCCATGCCCGCCTTGATGATCTTGAGCGCCACGCGGCGGACGATCGGCTCGCGCTGCTCCGCCATGAAGACGACGCCGAAGCCGCCTTCGCCGATCCGCTGGAGGAGCTTGTAGCGGCCGATCGTGTCGCCCGCCTTCTCCGCGATGGCCGGGGTCCGCGGCGGTTCCATAGCGGCGAAGAACGAATCCGCCTCGTTCGCGTCTTTCAGCAACGCCTCGACCCGCGCCCGCTGTTCCGGCGAATCGCAGGCTTCGTCGAGGTAGGCGGCGCGTTCGTGCCGGGGGAGTTCCCGCGCCACCGCGAAAATGTCGTCGTGGGTGTCCATCATGACCCCTCGTGCGAAATCCTGCCGCGAAAACGGACAGGGGGGAGAAAAAATTTCTGACCGCAAAGAACGCAGGGATCGCAAAGAAAAGGCAGATGGAAATTTAGTCTCTGCGAACTTTGCGTCCTTTGGGGTTGATCAGGAGTTATCCCGGATCGCGCGGTAGAGCCAGACTTTCGCCAGCTCCCAATGGCGGCGGACGGTCTTTTCGTTGATGTCGAGCAGCGCGGCGATCTCGTCGTGGCCGAGGCCGGCGAAGAAGCGGAGCTTCACGATTTTCGCCTTCAACGGGTCCTCCGCTTCCAGCGAGTCGAGCACTTCGTGGACTTGGAGCAGCTTGTCGTCCTCGGACGCCGCGCCATGCAGTTCCTCGTCCAAGGCGGTCGCGTCGAGACCTCCGCCGCGTTTCTCCGCAGCCCGTCGGCGGGCGTTTTCGACGAGGATCCGCCGCATCGCCTCCGAGGCCGCGCCGAAAAAATGGCGGCGGTTCTCCCAGCTTGGCGCGCCTCCGGCAAGGCGCAGCCACGCCTCGTGGACGAGGGCCGTGGCCTGCAAGGTGTGGCTGGCGCGCTCGCCGGCCATCTTGCCGGCGGCCATACGGCGGAGCTCTTCGTAGATCGATTCCAGCAGTGCCGCCGATCCCGATTCGTCGCCGGCGGCCATGGCATGGAGCACGCGGGTGACGTCGTTCATGGCGGTCGGATCAGCGGTTGAGCCAGTCCTTGAAGGTGCCTTCGTCGGCGGGGAGTTGCACGGCCACCTTCTCGCGGTCGGCGAGGATGGCGAGGCGCTCGGGGATCTCGACGACGTTCTTGCCGATCTCCTCTTCCATCACGTCGAGGAACTTCGATGGGTGAGCGGTCTCGAGCGTGATCGTCGCGTTGCCGGGATGGGCGGCGCGCCACTTGCGGGCGGCCAGCCAACCGACCGCGCCGTGCGGGTCGATCTCGTAGTTGTAGAGCGACTTCACCTCGCGGATGGCCGCGCGGGTCTGGTCGTCAGTGAAGGAAAAGCCCTCGATCTTCGCGTGCATCGCTTCCCACGAGTTGCCGAAGATCGCTTGCATGCGGGCGAAGTTCGATGGCGCGCCGACGTCCATCGCGTTCGAGATCGTCGCGGCGCTCGGCCGCGGCTGGTAATTGCCGCTCTTGAGGTAGGCGGGCACCACGTCGTTGATATTGGTGGCGGCGACGAACTTCTTCACCGGCAGGCCGAGTTGCACGGCGAGCAAGCCGGCGGTGAGGTTGCCGAAATTGCCGGATGGCACTACGAACACCGGCTCGACGCCTTCCGGAAGCTGCCGCGCACTATGGATATAGTAGAAGCTCTGCGGAACGAGGCGCGAGAGGTTGATCGAATTCGCCGAGGTCAGGTTGAGGCGCTCGGATAGCTCGCGATCGAGGAAGGCGGACTTCACCAGCCGCTGGCAGTCATCGAAGGTGCCGTCGATCTCCAGCGCGGTGATGTTGTCGCCGAGCGTGGTGAGTTGCTTTTCCTGCAGGCCCGAGACCTTGCCCTTGGGATAAAGGATGATCACCCGGGTGCCCGGCACCTTGTGGAAGGCCGATGCGACCGCGCCGCCGGTATCGCCGGAGGTGGCGACCAGAACGGTCAGCTCGCGGTTGTCACCGCGCACCAGCCAGCCCATCAGGCGGGCCATGAAGCGCGCGCCGAAGTCCTTGAAGGCAAGCGTCGGTCCGTGGAACAGCTCGAGGATGTGATCGCCGGGCGCCAGCGGGACCACCGGAGCGTCAAAGGTCAGCGTGCCCTCGACGATTTCCCGCAGCGCGGCGGCCGGCACGTCCTCGTGGAAAAACGCGTGTGCCACCGCGTAGCCGATTTCCTGGAAGGTCAGCTCGCGCCAAATCGCCCAGAATTCCGGCCCGAGCACCGGCAGCGTGTCCGGCATGTAGAGGCCATTGTCCGGCGGCAGCGAGCGCAGGATCGCTTCCTTCAGGTCCACCCGGTGGGCGGGATTGTTGGTGGAGTGGTAGAGCATCGAAGTTCCAAATAAGTCAGAAGTTCCAAGCCAAGGAGCAAAGTCAGAGTAGATCGCGCAGGTCGCCGCGGGTCAGGTCGATATCGCGAAGGATCTTCAGCAGAATTCCGGGACCGAGAGTTTCTTTGCCGTGGACTGGAACAGTGGTTTTCCGT
>CBKZPU010000208.1:0-8462 GCA_966696705.1 uncultured Verrucomicrobiaceae bacterium
GTGGACAAGTGGCTGTGGGCGGTGCGGCTGTTCAAGACCCGCAGTCAGGCGGCGAAGGCGTGCGAGGCGAGCCGGGTGAAGTGCGGCGAGAAGATCCTCAAGCCATCGTCCGAGCTGAAAGGCGGCGAGCTGCTCGAGCTGCCGTATCCGGAAGGTCCCGGGACCCGGATCGTGCGGGTGCTCGGCCTGATCGAGAAGCGCGTGGGTGCGCCGGAAGCACGGCAGGCTTGCGAGGAAATCACCCCGCCCGAGGTGATCGAGCAGCGCAAGATCTGGAGCGAGAGCCGGATGCATCGCCTCGTTGGCGATCAAGGGCGGCCGACAAAGAAGAACCGCCGCGAGATCGAGAAGAACCGCGGGTTCTTCGAATGAGGCGCAAAATCGCGTTCTGGTGCAGTTTAGTTGATATTTCGTTTTGACGAAATACCTCCGAATTTCTAAGGTCACGGGGTCCATGAAGTGCCCCCGCTGCGTGCAAGTGATCCACCGTGGGGCGGGTCTGTGCCCGCACTGCGGCTTCGGCATCGCGGAAATGGATGCGCGCCACGGGAAGGACAACGTTTCGCTGCGCCGGCTGGCCGATCTCGCGGGCCTGATGCGCAGCCGCGAACGGGGCAAGGTACAGTCGGCACTCGACGGGTTTTGCCGGCGCTTTCCGCAGTTGTTTTTCGCGGTCTATACCGGCTCGGCGCAGGGCGGGGGAAATTTGCGGCAGTTCGGGTTCTGGCTATTGAATCGCGCGGCCTTCGAGGACGTGCCGGTGGACCGGCCGAACGAGGCGGGCATCCTGCTGGTGATCGATCCCGAGGCGAAGTCGGCCGCCCTGACCTGGGGCTACCATCTTGATCCGTTTTTGACCGAGGAAGACACCTTCCTCTGCCTGAGCCGTGCGCATGCCTATTTTCTGGAAGGCCGCTTCGCGGAGGGAACGGTGCGGCTGGTCGAGCAGCTTGGCAAAGTCCTCCGCAAGCGTGCCGCCCAAGCGCGCCGCGATCCGGAGCGCTTCGAGCGCAAGGTGGCGCCACCGCCGCGGACTGGCGAGATCGCCCGTAGGATCCGCGAGGGGCATCGCCAGGTGCCGGTGAAAACGACGGAGGTGATTCCGTGAAGGGGCTGGTGTGGATGCTTTCCGCCGGGCTGGCCGCAGGCGCGGTGAAGCCGCCGCTGCCGGAGTGGAGCGCCGCCGACAAGACGGCGCTGGAGAAGGGCGAATTGGTGCCGGGCCTGGTGCTGCTGGGCGAAGATCCGCCCGAAGAAGAGGCGCACGCCACTGCCGGACCGGAAGTGCCCCAGCCGACGGCGGAGGAACTGGCGGAGAAGGAGAAGGCCTCGACCGAGGTGGCGGAGCAGTACTTGGAAGCTTACTTCGGCGCGCGTCCGACGTCGTTTCTCGTCGATCCGCAGGGATTGCTCGGCACGAAGGACGCCCGCGACCGCGAGAGCTTCCTGAAATACCACGCCGGGGACTCCCAGGTGGACTTGTTCGTCTATCTCTTCGACGGACTCCAAACGATCCCCTCCGAGGTGCGTGAGGAGGAAATCGTCGAGCGCTTCTTTTCCGAGGGGAAGCCGGCGGTGGTGGTCTATTACTTCCTCGGCGCGCCGCAGAAGTCGGACATCTACGTGAGCCCGCAGCTCAGCGACTCGGTCTCGGCGGTGGAGCAGCGGCGCGCCCTGATCAGCTCGGTGGAAGAGGCATTGGAAAAGCCGGACGCGCTGGCGCAGTTCGAGGCGTTTTGCGTGCAGCTTTCGATTCGCATTTACTGGATGGAGCGGGCCGCCGGGCTGGTGACCGAGGAAGTGGCGGCGACGCCCTTGCCGCGCCGCGCGAAGGCCGCCGAGCCGGCGGCGGAGGAAGAGCCGGAAATCTTGGTCCGCGCCAAGGAATTGGGGCTCCGGTACGGTCCGTCGGCGGGCATCATGGTGGGCGCGGTTTTGACGGTCGCCGGGGGTCTGGTGTTTGCCCGGCGTCGCGCACGCTACCGCTTTCCGGTGTTTGAAGTCGCGCCGCGTCTCGGCGGCGCCCATGCGGCCGGGATTGGTGCGGTGATTTCTTTTGGAAGCACCACGCAGTCTCCGTCCTCACAGCGGAATGACGTGCCGGACTACCTCGGACTCTGAGCCGATGACTGATTGGGACCAGCGCTGGCGACAGGGCGACACGCCGTGGGAAAAAGGCTACGCCGCGCCGCCGCTCAGTGAGTATCTGGAATCCGGCGCAACCGAGCTGCACCGCGCCCGGCGGGTGCTGGTGCCAGGCTGTGGCAGCGGGCATGACGTGCGGGAGCTGTCGCGCCACGGGATCGGCGCGACTGGCCTCGATCTTTCGGCCGCGGCGGTCGAGAAGGCTCGCCAAGAAGCGCCGGTCGGTCGCGAGGACTATGTCTGCGGCGATCTTTTCGAGGCGGATTGGCGGATCGGCCGCGAGTTCGATGCGGTGTGGGAGCACACATGTTTTTGCGCGATCGATCCCTCGCTGCGCCCGGCGTATGCGAAGGCGATGGCGGAGATCCTGCCGGTGGGCGGGCACTTGGTCGGGGTGTTTTTCCTGACGCCGTGGGATCCGGGCGAAACCGAGGAAGGCCCGCCCTTCGCCGCGACCCGGGAGGAAATCACGGCGCTTTTTGCCCCGTGGTTCGTGCTGCGGAGCGGGCGGGTGCCGGATCGTGCCTATCCCGGCCGCGAAGGCCGGGAGTGGTTGGCGGTGTTAGAGCGCCGGTCGAACCCCGGAGTTGCGGAAGCGGCTCCGTCTGTCTAAAATGCGAGGTGTTTCCCCGAATGACGGACTACTCCTCTGGCCTGCTGCTCGGCGCGTTCACCGGTTTGCTGTTGGTGTTTTCCACGCAATCCGAGGCGGCCCGGCCTTACATCAATGACAAGAAGGCCCCGGAAAACCGCCACGATCTGGAGGTGATCCAGAAGCACCTGACGGAAGCCCTTCCCGCGAGCCGCAAGGCCACCGTGTGCATCGACCTCGGCGAGGGGTCTGGCAGCGGCGTGGTGGTTTCCGCGGATGGCCTGATCCTCACCGCAGCTCACGTGTCGGGCGGGGTGGGGAAAGAGTTCACGGTGATTTTCGAGGACGGAAAAAAGGTGAAGGCCGAGTCGCTCGGGCTGGTTTCGACGAGCGACTGCGCGATGGCGCGGATCACCGAGCACGGCACTTGGCCATTCGTCGAGATCGACCGCGACGACTCCGCGAAGCTCGGCGATTGGGTCTATTCGCTCGGTCACTCCGGCGGCTTCGACAAGGAGCGTGGGGTGAACGTCCGCCTCGGTCGGCTGGTGCAGGTGAAGGACGCCACCGTGCAGTCCGATTGCTCACTGATCGGTGGCGACTCGGGCGGTCCGCTCTTTGATCTGAATGGCAAGTTGATCGGCATTCACTCGCGGGTCGGCCAGCGCACGCAGGAAAACATGCATGTGCCGGTGCGGGAATTCCTGAAGAACTGGGACGCCCTGCAGAAGAGCGAATTTGTCGGCGAAGGTCCCTTCGCGAAGAAGCCGCAGAAGGGGAAGGGATTTCTCGGAATCGGCACTGAACCCCGGCCGGAGGGCGGCCTGAGCATCGACAAGGTCGGCCGCGAATCGCCCGCCGAAAAGGCCGGCCTCAAGGCGGGCGACATTTTGCTCAAGATGGACGGCGTGGATCTGAAATCGAAGCAACAGTTCCAGGATCTATTGAAGGAGAAGGCGCCCGATGACCGGGTGGCCCTCGAACTGCTCCGTGACGGCAAGACCGAAACTCTCACCCTGAGACTTGGTGAACGCTAAATCCATCGCCGCTGTCGTGCTGCTGGCCACCGGAATGGCCTCCGCGGCGCAGACGCTCGAAACGACCTACCGTACCAACGGAGCCACCGTTCAAGCGGCCTTCGAGCCGGTGCGCGTCGTGCTTCAGGAGTGCAGCGCCGTGATCCAGCGCGGGCGCAAGGAGATCGCCTACGGCACGGTGATGTCGGCCGACGGCTTCATTCTCACCAAGGCCAGCGAGATCGGCGATGGCAGCGGTCTTTCGGTCGCCATCGGCGACAAGGTTTACCCCGATCCCGAGCTTCTTTCGAGCGATCCTGCGTGGGACGTGGCGCTGCTGAAGATCCCGGCGGAGGGCCTCACGCCCGCGCCGCTGGCACTCGATCAACCCGATCCCGCCCGCGGCACGTGGGTGGTGGCGAACGGCGCGACCACGCGGACCCAGCGGCGCATCCAGATCGGCATCATTGCCGCCACCGCCCGTGAGATTCCCCATGCCGGCGGACCGGTGCTCGGCGTGAGTTTTGAAGTAAAGAGCGAGAAGCTGGTGGTCACCGAAGTCGCCGAAAAGAGCGGTGCCGCGACGGCCGGGGTCGAGAAGGACGACGTGCTCCTGCTTGCCGACAGCGAGAAGATCGCCAGCGCGGAGGTGCTGGGCGAAATCATCGGCAAACACCGTGTCGGCGATCAGATCACCCTGACCGTCGAGCGCGACGGCAAGAAGATGGAGCTGAAGGTCGAACTCAAGGGACGCGTCGATGTCTTCGGCGAGAACCCCGATGAAATGAGCCGCAATGACATGATGAGCGGCCGCTTCTCCGAGCGCCGCAGTGGCTTCCCGCGAGTCATCCAGCACGATATCATTGCAGACCGCCACCGCATCGGTGGTCCGGTGCTCGACCTCGACGGCCGCTGCCTCGGCATGAACATCGCCCGCGCGAACCGCTGCGAGACCTTCGCCATTCCCGCCAGCGACCTGAAGAGCATCGCCGACCGGCTGATGTCGCAGGCGAAGTGAGGGCAAGAGGCCCAATCATCGTTGCCGGTGCTTCTTGAAGATCGCCAGCGTGCGGTCGCGCTCGGCGGCGTGATCGACGCAGGGAAGGGGGTAGCCACTCGCGATGGGCTGGCTGTCTTTCGGCGGAGCGAATAGCGCGTCCACCGGCACCTTGGCCAGCTCGGGGAGCCAGCGTTTCATGTAGCTGCCATCCGGGTCGTAGCGCTTCGCCTGCGTCCACGGGTTCTGGATGCGGAAATACGGCGCGGCGTCGGCCCCGGTGCCGGCGCTCCATTGCCAGCCGCCGTTGTTCGAGGCGATCTCGCCATCCACCAGATGCTGCATGAAGAATTGCTCGCCCAGCCGCCAATCGATGTGGAGATCCTTGGTGAGGAACATCGCGGTGATCATCCGCACCCGGTTGTGCATGTGGCCGGTGGCGAGCAGCTCGCGGATCCCGGCATCGACGATGGGGAAACCGGTGCGCCCCTGCTTCCATGCCTCGAAGGTATCGCCCGGCTCCGCCCACCAGAGTCCGCGCCAGTCGGGGTTGAACTCCTCTTCCAGCACCTTCGGGAAATGCCAGAGGATGGCCATGTAGAATTCCCGCCACGCCAGCTCCTTGAGGAACTTCTCCATGCCGGATCTCGCCTTGGCCGAGCGGGACCGCGCCATCGCCTCCGCGGTTTTCGCATGGATCGTCCGCGGTGAAAGCAGGCCGAAGCGGAGGTCCTGCGACAGTCGGGACGTGCCGGCCACGCCGGGGAAATCGCGGCACTCGTCATAGGTGGCCAGCCGTTCCGACACCGCGGTCCTCAGGCGCTGGTGCGCGGCCCGCTCGCCGGCCTCGATCAGGTCCGCCTCCGGTTCCGCCAGTTTCCAGTGGGCGTTGGTCGGCATCGGCAGCGAGGAAATCCCGGCCGGCGTGTTGAGCGGACGCGGCTTGGGCAGCGGCTCCGGCTTCTCCAGCGACAGCCAGTTCTTCGAGTAGGGCGTATAGACCCGGTAGGGCTGGCCGTCCTGGGTCAGGACCTCTTCCGGGCCGTGCAGGGTGACGTCGTGGTGGCCGTGGCAGGCGATTCCGAGCCGCGCGGCCATGGCCTCGACTCTCTTTTCCGCCGCGCGACCAAAGGGATCGGGGTCCCGATTGTAAAAAATCGCCTCCGCACCGGTCTCCCTTGCCAAATTTTCCAGCGCCTCCTCCGCCGGACCACACCGGACGGTCAGCCGTCCCCCGATCGATTCCAAATTCCCCGCCAGCGCCTCCAGACAGCGGCAGAGGAAAGCCTGGCGTTTTTCACCGGTCCACAGGTGCCGGTTCTTCCAATCGCTCAGCACGTAAACGGGGATGACCCCTTGCGAGTCGGCCGCCGCCCGATGGAGCGCCGTGTTATCGAAAATCCGCAGATCCCGGCGGTGCCAATGGAGCGCGAGACGGTACGGGGGAGCCATCCCGGCTAACAAAGCCGGCCCCTCGGTCCGTGCAAGCGCGCTGACACGATCACGGCGTTCCCAGCAACTTCTCCGCCTTCTTGACGGTGACGTTGCTCAGGCGACCATTCACCTTTTTCGATCCCTCCAGCAGCGTCTTGAGCTGCTCAAGGGTTTCCTCGGCTGCTTCCAGTGCCTTCCGTCCGCCACCGTAGTGCTTGTCGGAAAAGTACTTGGTGAAGGTCACACCTCCGCGGCTCAGGCACAGCCGCCAGCCTTGGAATGCGGTGTTCTCGTAGGTGAATCGAGTCAGGTTGCGCTTCGATTTCATTGCGGGGGCTGTTTCGAGAGCATTCATGGGACAGCCTGCCACGGTTTTGGTCTCATGGCCACACCATTTTTGTTTGGGATATGTTAGAGACCCCTGAAATCGCCGGATTTGCGGGGATTTACGGGGTTTTGCGGTGTTAAAAAAATTCGTTGCCAAGCCGGGGGGCTTCTCCTTTAGTCCCCGCCCGCGCGAGCCCCGAAAAGCCGCCGTAGGTCCTCCAGCCACGCCGCATCCGCGTCGTGACCCGCTCGCGGGAGGGTAACCCGGCCACCTAACCACGACATGTCCGCCACCAAACTCGCTCGTTTCGAGCTCCCCAACCGCCTCGTCAAGCACGAGGACACCGCCACCGAGACCTACGCCCAGTTCACCGCCGAGCCTTTCGAGCGCGGTTACGGGCACACTCTTGGCAACTCGCTCCGCCGCGTGCTGCTCGGCTCCCTCGAAGGCGCCGCCATCACTTCCGTCCGCATCGCCGGCGTGCAGCATGAATTCTCCAGCCTCCCGGGCGTGGTGGAAGATGTCACCGACATCATCCTGAACCTCAAGAAGGTCAAATTCGCCCACAACGACAAGGAGCCCCGCATCCTCACCATCAAGGTGGAGAAGGAAGGCGTGGTCACCGCCGGTGACATCCAGGGCGACAATCTCTACGACGTCGTCAACAAGGACCAGGTCATCTGCACCCTCGACAAGAAGGTGAAGTTCGACTGCGAATTCGAAGTCCGCGTCGGCCGCGGCTTCTCCACCGGCGACGAAAACAAGCGCAAGGACCAGCCGATCGGCGTCATCGCCATCGACTCGATCTTCTCCCCGGTCACCCGCGTGAAGTACGCGGTCGATACCACCCGCGTCGGCCAGATGACCGACTATGACAAGCTGGTGCTCGACATCTGGACCGACGGCCGCATCACCCCGCAGGACGCCCTTCTGCAGGCTTCCGCGATCCTCCGCCACCACCTCGACGTCTTCGTCAACTACGACGAGAACGCCGTGGACTTCGAAGAAGCGCCGACCGAATCGAACGAGGAGAACGCCGCGCTCAAGAAGCTTCTCAACATGAGCGTCAACGAGATCGAGCTCTCGGTCCGTGCCGCCAACTGCCTCAACAACGCGAACATCACCTCCGTCGGCCAGCTGGCCATGAAGTCGGAAGCGGAGATGCTCAAGTACCGCAACTTCGGCAAGAAGTCGCTCAACGAGATCAAGGACAAGCTTTCCGAGCTCGGACTCGGCCTGGGCATGTCGCTCGATCCGTCGCTCCTCTCCGGCCCGGTGCCGGCCGTCCGCGGCCCGCGCCTCGGCGTGGAAGAGGAAGCCCCGGTGGGCCTTGCCGACCTGATCGCCCAGAACCTCGACGACTAATTAAGAAAGGGACCGCACCCGATGAGACATCGCCGCAATACCACCAAGCTCAAGCGCACCGCCGCCCACCGGCGCTCGCTGCTTGCCAACCTCGCCTGCAGCCTGATCGAGCACGGCAGCATCCGCACCACGCTCGCCAAGGCCAAGGCCCTGCGCCCGGTCGCCGAAAAGATGATCGGTCTCGGCAAGCGCGGCGACCTGCACGCCCGCCGTCAGGCCGTCGCCTTCCTCCGCCAGAAGGACATCGCCAAGAAGCTCTTCGAAGAAGTGGCTCCCTTGTCGAAGGACCGTCCGGGCGGCTACTGCCGGATCACCAAGCTCGGCGCCCGCATGACCGACTCCGCTCCGATGGCCGTCATCGAGTGGGTCGATCAGCCCGCCGAAGTTGAAACCGTTGACGCTCCTGCCGAAGTGGCCGCCGAGCCGGCTCCGGTCGCTGAAGAAGCGCCCGCCGCCGAGGAAAAGCCGGCCAAGAAGAAGGCCACCAAAAAGGCCAAGGCCGAAGCCGACGCCGAGTAATCGGTTGGGTTTCGACAGTCGATTGATTCTGAGAGCACCCGCTGGGAAACCGGCGGGTGTTTTTGT
>CBKZPU010000209.1:0-8399 GCA_966696705.1 uncultured Verrucomicrobiaceae bacterium
AAAGGGGGCCACCGGCATTTGCCGATGACCCCGATGTGACGGTTTCGTCAGAGATGCCGTTTGGCTTATTCGGCGGACGGGATCTCGATGCGGTAGAACTCCGACGACCCGGCGGCCGGAAAGGTCGCCTGGAGCGCCGGGGCCGCAGTGAAGACGCTCAGGTCGGAGGAACGGAAGAGTTCCAAGCTGAGGGTCACGTTGGCACCGGACTTCTGGACGATGACTTGGTTCGGCGCGACGAGGTCGAGGATGGCCTCGGTGGTGTAGATGTCACCGAACAGGGCGGCATCGTTCGTGCCCACCGAGAAGCCGAGCGCCTGGAGAGCGGCAGTCGCTTCGAGGGTGTCGGACACGCCGTCATTGTCGGCGTCGGCAAACGGAGGCTCGCCGCCGCCCGTGGCCGGCACTTCGCCGAGCAGGGTGCCGTCGAAGCTCAGCTTGGTCCAGCCGGCCGCCCAGTTGTCGGCACCGAAGGCACCGCGGAAGGCCGCGGCGCTCGGGGCGCCGGCTTGCAGGCTGCTCGAAAGCAGCGGCGAGCCGGTGGCCGGACGCGGGTCGATGGCGAGCAGGGTGAAGTCCACGTCACGCGAGTAGGTGCGGAACATCGGATCCACGCCACCGTTCGAGTTGCCGTTGATCGGCGAACCGCTGGCGTCGAAGAACGTGCTGGCCGCACCCGAACCGTTGAGGTAGGTCAGGTTGCTGGCGTTGCTGCCGGTGTAAGCACCGCCACCGAAGCGGCCGACGGTGTTGTGGGCGAAGGTCAGGCCGGCGGCCGGACCGTCGGAAGCAGACTCGATGAGGTCTTCCGAGAAGTCGTCGAACACCGAGTTGTAAACCATGCCCTTGAAGCGGTCGTCGATGTAGATCGCGTTGTTGCCCTTGTCATTGCCGGCCAGCGCGGTGGTGCCCGAGCCGATGAAGGTGGCGTTGTAAATGACCGGCGCGGAGTTGTTGGCATTGTCGGCGATGGTGCCGCCGACGCCGTCCCACTCGCCGCCGTTGTCGTGGCCGGAGGTGGCGGCCTCGGTCAGCGGATTCTGGATGGCGAACCAGAACTGGTTGGTGCCGGAGTAGCCCTCGTCGATGTCGAAGGAGTCGTCCTGGTTGAAGGCGAGCACGACGTGGCTTGTGTTGACGGTGCCGCCGAAGAACTCGATGCCGTCATCGGCGTTGGCGAAGACTTCGATGTGGTCGATGTCGGTGCCCGAGCCGACGCCGCCCAGGGTCAGGCCGTTGATCTCGTTGGAGCCGGAGTAAACGTAGCCGCCGTGGCGGATCGAGACGTAGCGGAGGGTGCCGCTGTCATCGGCGGCGGTGGCGCCGCCGTATTCGATCACGTCGGCGCGACCGTCGAGGTCCAAGTCGGCGGACTCGGCGGGCTGGAAGCCCTCGATGCGGCTTTCGCCAACATTGGTGGTGCCGGAGTAGAAGGCGATGGGAGCGTTGCCAAGGATGACGACGCCGCCCCAGCGGCCGGCGGTGGTGGCGGTGGGCATTTCGGCGATGACCGCGTCGCCATCGACGTCGGTCTGGGTCATGGCCTCGAGCTCGTCGCTGGTGGTGAAGACGATCGGCTCGTCGGCGGTACCGGCGGCGTTGATCTTGGCGCCGCGGGTGATGACCAGCGCGCCGAGTTCGTCGTCGGCGGTGCCGGCGAGGTTGAGCTCAAGCGTGGAGTAGATCCGGGTGCCCGGCTCGATGGTGAGGGTGGCGCCGTTGGTGACGAAAACCTTGTTCCTGAGAATGTAAACGTTGTCCTTGGTCCAAGTGGTGTTCGCGGTGATCGCGTTGACGTTCGCGCCAAACGGCGTGGTGGTCACGGTCTGTTCGGCCACCACGTCCACCTTGTTGGTGAAGAAGCCGGCCGCGTCCATCTTGGTCCAACCGGCGGCCCAGTTGTCGGCACCGAAGGCGCCGCGATAGGTCGTGGCCACCGGGGCTCCGGCCTGAAGGGTGGCGCCATTCTCGACGAGCAGCGGGGAGCCGCTGGCCGGGCGCGGGTCGATGTTTTCAAGGGCCAGACCGCCATCGCGCGAGTAGGCCGCGAGGAGAGGATCCACTCCACCGGCGGAGTTGCCATTGATCGGGCTGCCGGCGCCATCAAAGAAGGTGCCGGTGGCACCGGAGCCGTTCAGGTAGGTCAGGTTGCTGCCAGGGGTGCCGCCACCGAAGCGGCCGACGGTGTTGTGGGCGAAGGTCAGGCCGGCGGCCGGACCGTCGGAAGCAGACTCGATGAGGTCTTCCGAGAAGTCGTCGAACACCGAGTTGTAAACCATGCCCTTGAAGCGGTCGTCGATGTAGATCGCGTTGTTGCCCTTGTCATTGCCGGCCAGCGCGGTGGTGCCCGAGCCGATGAAGGTGGCGTTGTAAATGACCGGCGCGGAGTTGTTGGCATTGTCGGCGATGGTGCCGCCGACGCCGTCCCACTCGCCGCCGTTGTCGTGGCCGGAGGTGGCGGCCTCGGTCAGCGGATTCTGGATGGCGAACCAGAACTGGTTGGTGCCGGAGTAGCCCTCGTCGATGTCGAAGGAGTCGTCCTGGTTGAAGGCGAGCACGACGTGGCTTGTGTTGACGGTGCCGCCGAAGAACTCGATGCCGTCATCGGCGTTGGCGAAGACTTCGATGTGGTCGATGTCGGTGCCCGAGCCGACGCCGCCCAGGGTCAGGCCGTTGATCTCGTTGGAGCCGGAGTAAACGTAGCCGCCGTGGCGGATCGAGACGTAGCGGAGGGTGCCGCTGTCATCGGCGGCGGTGGCGCCGCCGTATTCGATCACGTCGGCGCGACCGTCGAGGTCCAAGTCGGCGGACTCGGCGGGCTGGAAGCCCTCGATGCGGCTTTCGCCAACATTGGTGGTGCCGGAGTAGAAGGCGATGGGAGCGTTGCCAAGGATGACGACGCCGCCCCAGCGGCCGGCGGTGGTGGCGGTGGGCATTTCGGCGATGACCGCGTCGCCATCGACGTCGGTCTGGGTCATGGCCTCGAGCTCGTCGCTGGTGGTGAAGACGATCGGCTCGTCGGCGGTACCGGCGGCGTTGATCTTGGCGCCGCGGGTGATGACCAGCGCGCCGAGTTCGTCGTCGGCGGTGCCGGCGAGGTTGAGCTCAAGCGTGGAGTAGATCCGGGTGCCCGGCTCGATGGTGAGGGTGGCGCCGTTGGTGACGAAAACCTTGTTCCTGAGAATGTAAACGTTGTCCTTGGTCCAAGTGGTGTTCGCGGTGATCGCGTTGACGTTCGCGCCAAACGGCGTGGTGGTCACGGTCTGGGTGGCAACGACGTCGATCTGGGCGGCCTGCATCGCACAGGGCATCAGCAACGCGAGCGCGAGCAACGATTGCTTGGAGGTAGGTGTCGATTTCATGGGATGTTGGTGGGGATGGCGATTCGATGGAGTCGATGGTGCCCCCTCTTCGGAGAGGCGCGTGAAACTCACTCCCCCCCCTTCCCGCCCGGAGCGTTTTTCTGTGTCGTTTTCGCCGCACGCGAGGCCACAACGCCCTGAAGTCCCGCCTTGAAGTCGCCTTGCGTGTCGACTTCGACACGCCGGTACGCGATCGCCGCTCAAAACTCCGCCTTGAACTCGATGGAGTACGAACGTCCAGGCTCCTCGCTGGTGTATGCCAGACCGTGAAATTCGCCCGCGGCACCGTTCGTGCCGCCGCCGCGGTATTCGAAGTCGCGGGTCCCATCGAGCAGGTTCTTGAAACCGAAGGTCAGCGACGCGTCGAAATGATCGAACTCGAATTTGCGCGCCACGACTAGGTCGAGGGTGAACTGGGGCTTGAGCCAGACATCGTAGCCGACCGGGTCGCTGCGCAGGATGGTCGGATACTCGTCGGTGAAATTGGACGTCAGGAACGCGCTCCACGGGCTGTCCTCCGGCGCCCAGCCGAGGGTCAGGTTGAGGATCTGTCCGGGCTGGAACGGGAAGCGCGTCTCCAGTTGAGTGACATTGATACCTTGGTTGACCTCATACTCCAAGGTCGAGTCGATGTACGTGTAGTTGCCGGTGATCGAGAACGGACCGTCGGTCTGCTGCCACGACCCTTCGAGCTCGAAGCCATTGATGGTTCCCTCGTCCCCGTTGACGTAGGTGTTGCTGTTTTGGCCGAGATCGACGCGCTGCACCACCACGATTGGGTCGGTTAGGTTCTTCCGGAACAGCGAAGCGCGCGCGTTGAAGTTGTCGTTGAAGACATGCTCGAGCGAGACGTCGAGGTTGTCGATGCTTGTCTCGGTGAGGTCCGGATTGCCCCGGCGGGTGATGCCGGTGCTCTGGTCAACCGACTCGATCGGCAGGAACTCGTGGAAGGTCGGGCGCGCCACCGTCCGCGACCATGCGAAGTTCATCCACGTTTTGTCCGGGATCAAATCGACACCGGCAAGCACGGAAGGAATGAACGCGTCGGTGGTGACGGAGCCGAAGCGGCCCGGGCTGTCTTCCGCGAGGCTGGTTAGCGGGAATGGAGCGACCTCATAGCTTTTGATCTCTTCTTCCCAACGGGCGCCGCCACCAACGCGCCAGAAGTCGGCGTGGAAGGTCGCGGAGGTGTAAAGACCGGTCAGGCTGAGCTCGCTGTCCACATTGCGGACTTCCAGGCCGGAACCATTGATGTAGTAAGGCGCGTCGGGATGCACGTACGACGCGCCGGCGGCGCCCGTGCCGGTGCCGGGCACGCGGCCGCTGTTCTCGGTGGCGTATCCGTTGAAATACTCCAGGAGCTTGTCGGGATTCTTCGCCAAGTACTCGCCGAAGCTGCCGTATCCGGACGGCAGCGGATCGCCGTTGGGAAGGGTATTGGCCGCGAGAGGCGAACCCGGCGAGAATGGCGCGATCGAACCGTCCGACGGCCACCAGCTCGGCGGATTGCGAGCGATCCAGCGTTCCCAGCTCGCGGTCTTGAGCAGATAGACGCGGCCCTTCTGCTCGCGGTCCTTGGTCAGCTTGCTGCCGCCGACCGCAAATTCAAGACGCGGGCCATCTTCCTTGTCCTCCGAGAAATAGATGGCCTGCCCAAGATCGAGAGACAGCTCGCGGGCGTCTTCCTCGATGAACTGAGTCTCGCGGGACGAGTCCTGGCTGCCGTTGCCATCGTTGACGAAGGTCTGATACTCGATGGTGGAAATCTGCCCGAGCGAGGGGTTGTAAATGAAGTCCGGGTTGTTCGCCGCTTCTTCCGCGATGCGCGGATCGGTGAAGTCGAGGATGCCATTCTGGAACGTGCTGCTGTGCGGGCGCGACTCACGCGCCGTGGATCTCGTAAGCGACCATCCGAGCCGGGTGCCGATGTCGTTCTTGTGCTTGCCGCCGAACTGGATCACCTCGGTGTCGCGGATGATCGGATCGATGGTCCAGAACTCCTTCTTGTACACCGCGGAAGCGCCGTAGCGGTTGATCACCGCGTCATTTTTCGCGAAGGCGCCGTAAACGTCGCTACCGGCGATTTCGAAGTCCGATCCGTGCGTGACCTCGTCCGTGGCGATCCGCTTGCGGAAATAAGTCGCGTTGAACTCGTGGTTCTCGTTCGGCTTGTAGCCCGCCGCGGCGTAGAGCGACCAATCGACCTCGCGGGCGTAGCTTTCCTCGGTCCACGAGCGGGCCGGCGAGGTCAGCCGGTTCTCCTGGCCCGGCGCGTTCACCTCGTCGCTGGTGGCGTGCTGGAAAGCCGTCATGAAACCGAACTCGCCGCCGTTTTCGAGTTGGATGCGGTCGCCATATACCAGCGAGAAACTGTGGGCCTCCTCCGGCTTCACCGTCTTCGGCATGAAGGACTGGGACTGGTGCAGCGCGCGCTGGCCTTCCAGCGCATCGTCCGCCAGTTCCTGCTGCTCTTGCCCCTCCGCGATCTGCGCGGCCTGTTGGTTGGGATTACGGCTATTGCCCGGCACCACGCGGTTGCCACCTTCATTGAACTCGGTCGGATTACCAAAGGCGTCGGTGTTCCACAGCCACGAATCGGGGATGGGATCGTCCACATCTCCCCAGAAGCCCAACTCGCGGTCGCCGTTGATGAGCATGCGGTTCTCCAGATTGGAGTTCCAGGTCATCTTGTATTTGAACTCGGCGATCCGCTCGCGCGGAATGCTCAGCGACTTGATCTTGATGGTGCCGCCGCCGAAGTCACCGGGCAGGCTCGGGTCGTAGGTCTTGGCGATGTCGATGCCTTGCAGCGCGACCGTCGGGAAGATGTCGAGCTGCACCGCCTTGCGCGACGGGTCGGCGGAGGAAATCGCCGCGCCGTTGAAGAGCGTGGTCACGTAGCGGTCGGCCAAACCGCGGACGACGGCGAACTTGCCGCCGACGATGTTCGCGCCGGAGATCTTGCCCACCGCCCCGGCGGCGTCGCTGATGTTCTTCTGCGTGAACTCCTCCTTGCTGATGCCAGCGGTGACCGACTGGCCGGCATCGAGATCGGTGAACAGATCGCCGCCGGAGCTTTCCTGATACTCGCCGACGATGCTCTCTTCCTCGAGCACGTATTCCTCGCTGCTGCTTTCCGCGGGCTTCACGCGCAGGCTGAAGCGCAGCTCGGTGGGAGCCGCGGGATTCGGGCTCACGCCGAGCGTCATCGACTCGTAGTTGAGCGTGGAAGCCTCCGCGACGAAGTCTCCGGCCGGCAGCCCCTCGATGCGGAAGCGGCCCTGCGAGTCGGTCTCCGCGGTGCGGCCGGTGCCGATGATATCGACGATGGCCCCGGCGAGCGGATTGAGAGAGGTGGCGTCTGAGACTTCGCCGAAGACCACGGCCGTGCCGGTTTGTTGCTCGATGGGCAAGGCCCCGAACACTCCGGACGGCGGCGCGGGGTCGGTCCCTGCAGGAACGGGTGCCGGCGCCCACGGGCCTTCATTCGCCTGCGCCTGAATGACCACGGCCGGTGCCGCGGTAATGGCGTGCCTTCGCGCGTCGCTCTCCCATGCGGACGTCAGCGACGCGGGGCGGCGGATCTCCGGCGATCGCCAATACGCCTGCTGCGCGGGCGGCCGCCAGACGAAGGGCGATGGCAGGGGCTTCGATGCCGGCTCGCCTTGGCCCCGTGCCGGGCTTCCCGCGTCCAACACGTTCTCCGCCAGTTCCGGCAACAGCGTGGCGAGCAGCATGCCCTCCTCGCCGGTCGAAACGGGAAGCGTGACGGTTTCGCCGCACGCCTGCCAAGGCGTTGCCAGGATGGAAAAATTCGTCACGCAGGCGACGGCAACGCGAAACCAGTCGCGAGCGCGGAAAGCGGTGGGTGTGGGGTCGGAACAGGAAGGCATCTCGCGGCCGGAAGCTGGGAGTCGATATCGACCCGCACCGGTGCGACGAAGCGGTGCCACGTGACGCTTCCGTCACTTCTAACGACACTGGGCCAGCCGATCCGCGCACTAGCGGGTCATGGGCGCAGCCTCGCGACCTCCGCCGCTGACGTTTTCGCCACAAAGGCGCGGGGGGGGGGGCGGGTGGATGGAGAACACCCGGTCCTTCCAGCGGACGCACATCGTGGTCCGCACTCTCCGAGTGCGGTCGAAGCGGTCTTGGATGCGGTGAGAGACCCCAGGAAGTTAACGGGCCGATATGTGTGGCCACCCGGTCGCCGACTGCCGCCAGAACTGCTTCGCCGCACTCGGAGAGTGCGGACCACTTTGCTTCGCCGCAGCGGAGCCAATTCCGATCGAGACCCGCATCAGACCCGCGCGGCTTCCAGCAGTTGGCTCAAGCGCAGCGGATCGGCCGCCGAGGTTTTCGCCACGAAGCCGCGGGCGTGGGCGAAGTGGACATCGGGCTCGCTTGGATGCGAGTAAAGCCAACGGTCGGCTGTTGTGGTGAAAACGCCCGCACCAGGCTGCATCCCCGGTCCTCGGAGCGACAAACTTTGACTAGAACCGGGCGCTGAAACAACAACGTAACAAATTATACATCCATCCATCCAATCGAGCCATCGGAGCATGCTCTCGCATGAAAACCACAACTCCATTCATCCTGATTCCAATGATCTTCACCTCGCATGCCGGGATCATCAACGTCCCCTCCGGAGGAGACCTTCAATCTTACATTGACCAAGCAAACCCGGGGGACGAAATCCGCTTCACCACCGTCTCGAACTGCAACGCCACAATCGACAAGAGCCTCACAATCACCGGAATGGGGGCAAATGGAACCGGCTACAGCGACCTGACACCCCTCGACCTGAACGATTCAATCCTGCGGGTCGAATCCTCCGATCCCTTGAATCCCATCTCGGTCACCGTCAGCAACGTGCGGTTCCGCATCGGTGACGGAACCATGTCGAACTCCGGCGGCGGAATCGATGCGGATTCTGCAAACCTCGCGATCCAGAGTTGCAAATTCACGAATAGCCCGGGATTCGCCCAAGGCTCAAGCTGGCGTGGCGCGGGAATCTACGCGGTATCGTGCAACATC
>CBKZPU010000210.1:0-8322 GCA_966696705.1 uncultured Verrucomicrobiaceae bacterium
GCGGTCCACTGGCTGGAGAGGACGCGGCCCGCGGGGCAGAATCGCAATTCGCTCCCGTCCGATGGCGATGCCGCGGCGCGCCATGCGTGGGACGCGCGGGGCATTGATGGCCTTCGCTGCGACTTCGGCCAGGGACTGCCTCCGCAGTGCTGGGAGTACATCATCAACGTCGCCCGCTCGAAGAAGTGGAACTTTGTGATGATGACCGAGTCGCTTGACGGGGGGAACGTGACCTACCGCAGCGCGCGGCAGTTCGACGTGCTCAACGAGAACATCGTCTTCCCGCTCAAGTCGGCGTCTAACAAGCAGAGCTACCGCGATATTTTCGAAGGCCGTCGCGCCGCTTATGGCCAGGCGCTGGTGCTGGCGAACACGACCTCGCACGACGAGGAGACCATGGCGGACCCCTGGCAATCGGTCATCCGCTACCTCGCCTGCAACACGCTCGACGGGGTGCCGTTGGTCTTTCCCGGGCAGGAGCTGGGCATTTCCACCACCTACGGCTACCAGCACTACGAGACGAACTTCGGGAAGCAGATCCCTCACTTCAAGCGGTGGAATTCGATGACGCCGATGTGGAACGACTCCGACTTTGGCAACGACCAGCTTTTCCCGGTGATTGCCGCCGCGAACCGGGCGCGTGCCGCGAGTCCGGCGTTGCGGTCATCGAACCGCTGGTTCCTGGACGGCGACGGCAACAATGGGCAAATTCACGCGGTGGCGAAGTATCAGGCCGCGAATGCCTCGCCGGCTTTCTCCGATGTGGTGATCGCCTTCTCGAATCTCGATCGGGACAACGTCCAGAGCGACAATTTCAAGATCCCGGGCACTCTGGCGACCCTGCTCGGCATCAAGGACGGCCGCAGCTACAACACGCGGAATCCGGCGGCGTACACCGCGCAGGATGCCAGCCGTGACGATGTCTGGCTCTGGGGTGCTGGCATCACCGGCGCGAACTTGAAGTCCGGGGGCTTCTTCGTCTCGCTGAACAAGGTGCCGGCCACCGCCGGGTCATGGACCACGGCACCCTTCGAGGCGCAGTACTTGAAGCTCTACGACGTCACTCCGCCGCCGTCGCCCGCGCCGCTGGCGAACTACTATGAAATTGGTAGTTCAGGGACTTTCACATGGGTTTCCAATGGTGGACCGGACGACAATGTCACGTCGTGGCTGGTGGAGGTGTTCGATGGCGACGGCGATCCGGTTTCTTCGGGCACGGTGACTGTCCCCCAACACACCTTCAATGGCACGCCCGGCGAAATCTACCGCGCGCGGATCACCGCCATCAGCGCGGCCGGCATTTCTTCCACCGCTCCCGGGCAAAGCGATGCGGGAGTGCCGGATCCCGGTTCTCCGACCACGGCCATCCAGCTTCTCTCTGCAAGTGCCGACCAGGATGGCGATGGTGAAAGCAACGCCGACGAGCAGGCCGCGGGCACGAATCCGCTGAATGCCTCCTCGGTGTTCCGGGTGACTGGCGTGTTGCGGAACGGCGGAAACGTGGAGGTGACCTTCTCCAGCGTGGCGGGATTCACCTATCGGCTTGAGACGAGCACCACGCTGTTGCCCGGATCGTGGACGGATACCGGCGCTCCGCTGGAAGCCACGGGTGCAAGCTCCATGATTGCCGTTCCCACTGGCGGCGAGCGGCGGTTCTACCGCGTGCGGGTCGAGCAAGCCGAATGACTGTTCGTGATGTGGGCGTGTCTGTTCAGCGCCAAAGGCGCGGCCATGTAATAGCCCCAGGCAAGCGACAACGCAGCCCGTGCCTCTATCCCGAGGCTGCGCTATCGCTTGCCCCGGGCTTTCGCATTTCGCCCCGTTGGGGCGTTAGGCCGTTCCTTCCTCGTTGGAGTGTTAGACAGATGCACGTGGGTAGTGCCGGAACGCCTCCTTCGCGCTGAGATCGACATAGCCTTCCAGCGAGCCGCCGTGGCCAGCGAAGTAGTCGAGCTGTGAGGCGTGGGCGCGGAAAGCCGCGAGCCTTTGCTCGCGGTGCGGAGTGCCATCGACGATCAGGTCGGCGGGATCATCGCTGTTCAACATGCCGGGCAAGGCGTGGCCCTCCTGCCAGGCATGGATTGTTAGAATGTCGTGCCTTCCGTTCGACGCGAGAAAGACGGCGCGATGCACAAGCAAGTGCGCGGGGTGCCAGTACTCGCCGCCGCTGCCGTGGGTGACGAGGATCGAGGGTCTCCGCTTCTCTAACAGATCCCTCAAGCGCATCGCGAGGTCCTCTGGCGAGACGTCCGGCGCGAAGGTCCGGTGGGCCAGGCCGAGTGGATCGACGTGGTCGAGAAACTCCACCGAGGCCGCCCCGAGCGCGGCGGCGGACGCCCGCAGCTCGCGCTCGCGAATCCGGCCCAGTTCCTCCCGGGTCATGCCGCCGGTGATGCCGCCTTCGCCGCGGGTCAGGCAGACGAGGTGAAAGGGGATTTGCCGCGCGGAGAGTTCGCACAGCAGGCAGGAGGCGAAGAGCTCGTCGTCGGGATGGGCGAAGACCGCCAGCACCGGGCCGTCATTGGCCAGCAGGGTGTCCAGCGCCACCGGCCGCGGTGCGCGTGGTGGGCGCAGTGGCCGGATGAGCTGGAGCCAGCGCTTGCGGTAGAAGAGCGGATCGGTGAGGCGCTGGGAAAGCTTGCTCCACATGGCGACTTAGATCGGCCGACCGAGGAAATCCTGCACGATTCCGACCAAGTGTGCGGCGAAATGCTCCGGCGCGAAGCGTGCGACGTTCTCGCGCAGCGACTGGCGCAGCGGTTCGTGCGATTCCGGCCGATCGAGCACGGCGAGGATCTTGTCGGCTGCATCATCGGGAGTCCGGTAGATGAGCGACCCGTTGCCCACGATTTCGCCGCTTCCTCCTTCGGCCGGCACAAAAGGGATCAAGCCGGCGGCGGCCATTTCGGCGACGGCGATGCCGAACGCTTCGACCCGGCAGGCGTGGAGGCCGAAGGAACGCGAGGCAAAGAGCGACGCCTTGTCCCGCGGGCCGAGAAAGCCGGGGGTCCGCACCCAGTCGCGACGCTCGCGGACCATCGCGCGAATCCGCCGCGAGTAGCCGTCGTCGCCGATTCCGCCTAGCAGATCGAGCGTCACCGGCCGGCCGGCAGCGCGCACCCGGTCGAGGATGGCGAGGAGCGTTTCGATCTCCTTTTCCGGGGTGATGCGGTTCATCGCCACGAAGGTGAGCGGCTCGCGGGTGGTGACTTCCCCGCCAGGGGCGGGCGATGGCGGGTAGAGCACGGCCACGCCATCCAGCGGGAAATACTCGCGCAGGCGTGCGGCGGTCCATTCGGAGTTCGCCACCACGAGATCGTCCGGCGCGAAGACCGGTTCGTCGTGGCGGCCGGCCAGGTGGTTGCCGATGGTGAGATAAGCCTGCCGCACCATGGACGGCCGGTGGTGAGCCTGGCCGGTGGCGGTCGGGTAGAGGGCCAGCCGGCATTTCTCGTCGAAGCTGAAGTCGCCGATCAGCTGGATGGCGCGCTGGCCGAAGCGGAGCGGATTGTAGGCACTGATGCAGGCGTCGAATTTCGCCCCTTGGGTGCGGCAGAAGCGTTCGAACCACGCCCGCTGCCAAAAGGCGACCACCGTGCCGGAATGCACGCCGGGTAGCCGTGGCGCGTGCAGCAGGGTGACTTTTTCGGGAAAAACGCGGGTGCCGTAGGTCGCATTCAAGTCGTCCCAATCGACCGGGGAAGCGGTCGCGAAGGTCACCCGGGCGCGCTCCTGCAGGGCGTGCAGTGCCCACATGGCGGTCGCTTCCGAGCCGCCACGGCCCATCCACGGATGAGCGATCAGGATCTCAGGCTGGAGGGAGATGGCCATCGGTCCGTCTCACAGGTCGCGGGTGCCCGGCCCCGTGCCTGCCAGCGTGAAAATCCATTGCATGCGGAAAGATGAAAGGACGAGAGTGGAAGTTGTCGAATCTTTTACCGCCAGCCCACGACATCGCGTCCCATCCCCCGAAGGGGTAGGGAGTGGAAGAAATGCCGGCGGAGTTACTCCCATGCGCCATGAAGCACCTCCTCCTCGCCGCCTTGTTGCTTCCGGTCCATGCCCGGCCGATGGAGAAACTTGACCGCGGGCTGGTGGCCGTCCGCCAGGCGGATGGCTCGGTCTATGCCGGTTGGCGCTTGCTCGGGGACGATCCCGCGGGCGCGGCTTTCAATCTCTACCGCCGCGTCGAAGGCAAGGACGAGCGGGTGAACCCGGAGCCGCTGGAAGGCGCGACCAACCTGATCGACCGGGGCTCGGCCAAGGCGGAGGCGTATTTCGTCCGGGCCGTGATCGAGGGCAAGGAGGCCGACCCCTCGAAGCCTGCCAAGGTGCTTGAGAAGAATTTCATCGAGATCCCGATCCAGCCGATCGCGGACTACCGGCCGCACGATGCCTCCGCGGCGGACCTCGATGGCGATGGCGAGTACGAGATCATCTTGCACCAGACCTCGCGCGGGCGGGACAATTCCTTCAATGGCATCACCGGCACGCCGGTGCTCGATGCCTACAAGCTCGACGGCACCCGGCTCTGGCGGATCGACCTGGGCATCAATATCCGCGAGGGCGAGCACTACACCCAGTTCATGGTCCATGACCTGGACGGTGACGGCCGGGCGGAGCTGGCGTGCAAGACGGCGGACGGCACGAAAGACGGCACCGGCCAAGTGATCGGTGACGCGACCAAGGACTGGCGGAACAAGGAGGAGGGCACCCAGCGCTTCGGGCGCATTCTTTCCGGCCCGGAGTTCCTCACCGTCTTTGACGGGAAAACGGGTGCTGCCCTCAAGACGGTGGATTTCATCCCCGGCCGCGACCCGATCGACGGCTGGGGCGGGATCGGCGGGAACGGGGGAAATGACAGCTATGGCAACCGCTGCGACCGCTTTCTCGCCTGCGTCGCCTATCTCGATGGAAAGCGCCCGAGCCTCGTGATGGCGCGCGGCGTTTATGGACGCACCGTGTTGGCCGCGTGGGATTGGCGCGGGGGCGAGCTGACCTCGCGCTGGGTGTTCGACAGCGGCATCAGCCGGCCTCCGTTTGAGAAGGTTTCTCCCTTCTCCGGCATGGGCGGCCATGCGCTTTCGGTCGCGGATGTCGATGACGATGGGAAGGACGAGATCGTCTATCAGGCGATGACCGTGGACGACAACGGACAGGGCCTCTACTCGACCGGCCGCCGCCACGGCGACGCGCTTCACGTCGGCGACTTCGATCCGGAGCGGCCCGGCAAGGAACTCTATCTCGTCACCGAGAACGAGGAGGGCACGGTCGCTCTGAAAACGCCCGGGGCGGGCTTGCACGACGCGCGCACCGGCAGCATTCTGTGGAGTCATAGCCCCGGTGTGGACATCAGCGATGGCATCGTGGCGGACATCGACCCGCGCCATCCCGGAGCCGAGGTGTGGGGTGGCCCCGGTGGCCTCCGGACGATCCGCGGCAAGGAAATCGGCCCGCGCCCGCGCGGCTCGGACTGGGTCATCTGGTGGGACGGCGATTTGCTGCGGGAAATCTATGACCGTTCCTCCATCTTCAAGTGGCATTGGGAAGAGGGGCGCGAGGAACGGATTTTCTCCGCCGAAATGCCGGCTGGCCGCGGCCGCTTCGGTGGCTTCCGTCCGAATCTCGCCGCGGACTTGCTTGGCGATTGGCGCGAGGAGCTGCTGCTGCCCGGCCCCGATGGCAAGTCACTGCGCCTCTACACGACGACGATTCCCACCGAGCACCGGCTGGTGACGCTGATGCACGACCCACAGTACCGGCTGTCCATCGCGTGGCAGAATGTCTCCTACAACAAGCCGCCGCATCCCTCGTTTTTCCTCGGTCACGGGATGAAGGAATGACCTTCCCATCGTCCGTTAGGCCTGCCAGCGTGGGATGAACCCCATGGCCTTTTCCGCCGCGCAGAAGCACCTCTTTTACACCGAGATCGCCAAGCTCCTCGAAGCTGGCTTTGGCATCCGCGAGGCGGGGCGGGCGATGCTCGACACGCGATTGCCGGCGCTTCAGGCGGAGCTCTTGCGCCGCATGGAAGCCGACCTCGAAGCGGGCAAGTCGATTACCGAGGCCTTCGGAGCCGGTGTGGTCACGCCGCTTGAGCGCAGCATCATCGGCGCGGGCGAGCGCGGTGGGCGGATGGCACCCGCTTTCCAACATCTCGCCGACTATTTCGGCATGCTGGCCTCGGCCCGCCGGGAGGCATTGGGGGCCATGGCGTATCCCGCGTTCCTGCTGCACCTCGGGCTTTTCGTCGGCATCCTCGCGCCGGGCATGATGAGCGGGAAGGAGCTTCCCGAGATCCTGCGGGATTTCGTGCTCGCGGTGCTGGCGCTCTACGCGGTGGGGTTCGTGGTGTGGTTCGGGATGAAGGCATTTCTGAGGAATGCCTCCGGCAGCACCGCGCTGGATGGATTTCTGCGGCGCATTCCGGTGATCGGCGGTGCCCGCCGGGCGATGGCCATGGCGCGTTTCACCAAGGTCTATCACACCTGCCTGCTCGCCGGGCTCTCCATGCAGGAGACGGTGGAAACCGCCAGCCAGGCCTCCCACAGCGCGACCATCCGCGCGGCGGGGAAGCTGCTTTCCGAAGTTCTCAAGGGCGGCGGCCCGTTGGGACCGACCATGATGTCCTGCGGCGCGTTTCCGTCGGCCTTTGCCCGTTCCTACGCCACCGCGGAGGAAGCCGGCAGCCTCGACAAGGACCTCGCCCGCTGGGCCGCCGTCTATCAGGAAGACGCCGCCCGCGGGGCCAAGTCAGCGGCGGCGGTCATTTCGAAGGGAGTCTATTTCGCGGTGCTGCTCTACGTGGCTTGGACCATCATCAGCATCTACAGCGGCCACTTCCAGGAACTGGAGGATATGCTGGAGTGAATGCCGGCTAGTGCCTCAGCCACTTCCACAGCGCCAGCAGGATCAGGGTGCCGACGGTGGCGGTGACGATCGAGCCGAGCGAGGGCAACCAGTCACCGGGGTTGTTGTCCGGCAGGAATCCGATGTTCTTGCCGACCCAACCGCCGATCACGGCTCCGAGGATGCCAAGCACGATGGTGACCAGGCAGCCGCCCTTTTCCTCACCCGGCATCACGCGACGGGCGATGGCTCCGGCGAAGAGCCCTAGCAGGATCCACCCAACGAAGTCTCCCATGGACCGGCTGATAGCATTTCCCGCCGGGGGCTGCATCACCAATTCCTCACCGATTCATCATGAACTCCGGCTTGCCCGGCGCGCGTGACTGGCGATCATGCCCACCGTGGAAAGTGCCAACGACCTGCCCGACCGCTTCGGCGCGATGTTCGTGAAAGAGCTGCGCCAGAACATGCGGCGCGCCAGTTTCGTCTATCCCTTCCTCGGCATCCAAGTGCTCGCGATCGTCGCGCTGATCATCGAGTTCCAGCACGACAGCGGCTACTCCTACGAGAAGTACACGGGCATGCTGAATGTGGCCATGCTCGCCCAATCCGGTCCGTTCTGGATCGGCGTGACCTTGGTCTGCGCGGTCATCATGCCACTCGGCGGACTGGTGCTGATGGGCCAGGAGCTGGAGGAGGGGAATCACGAGCTGCTGCTGCTGACCAAGCTCAATCGCTGGAAGGTCGTGCGCGGGAAATTCTTCACCCTGTGGGGCCTTTGCACCCTCACCTTCATCTCGCTGCTGCCCTACGTCATCGTCCGCTACAATGTCGGCGCCATCGAATTCGTCCGGGAGATCGCCTGCTCGCTGACGGTGGTGGGCCTGTCCGCCATGATGTGTGCCGGGGCGATCGGCGCTTCGTCATTCCCGGGTCTGCTCGCGCGGATCGGGGTGATGGTGCTCTTCACCGGTTCGATGATCCTCGGTGGCGGGATTCCGCTCGCCGCGTCCGCGAATGTCGGCCGCAACGAGGGCTGCGGGGTCTTCTATCACATCAATGCGGTGGCGGTGGTGATCTGCTTCACCCTGCTCGGCCTGGCGCTCGCACGGTCCCGGCTGCGGCTGGTGATCCACGCGTATGAGGTGAAGCCGAGCTACATGGTCATCGGCCTGCTGGTGTTCACGCCGTTCGTCATTGGCATGGCCACCGCGATGACCGCTGGATGGGCTGGCTTTGTCGGGCTCATCGGCATGGCCTTGGTCGGCATCTACGCCGATGCCACGCCGAAGGCGCCCGCCTGGGTCAAGCCACCCGCGCCGAACGTGCCGAATACCCCGCCGCCGATGCCCGGGGCGGCGGGTTGAGGTGCAACCTCGTGTCTGTCTAACGCCCCAACGGGGCGAAATGAAATAGCCCGGGGCAAGCGACAGCGCAGCCCCGGGCTATTTCATGGCCGCGCCTTTGGCGCTG
>CBKZPU010000211.1:0-8316 GCA_966696705.1 uncultured Verrucomicrobiaceae bacterium
TCTGCACGTCCTCGCGCATCAGGCCGCCGACCGCGACGGTGTAGCCGTCATAGATGGTCAGCGCCGTGGTCACGCGGCGGGTCGAGAAGACCGGCATTTCGATGCGGTTTTCCGTGATCGTCACCGTGGTCGGGTTGCCGAGGAAGTCGGTCGCCGGCGATTGGATCGGGCTGCCGTAGTTGACGAAGCCTTCGAACTCGACGATTTCCGGCGCGAAGCGGAGGTCGATCACGAAGTCATTGCCACCGATGGTCGGCTCGATTTCCAGCGTGATACCGGTGTTCCGGGTCTCGAACGAGGTCGGAGTGGCCGGGGTCACCGGGAAGGAGCTTGCACTGCCGCCGATGCCACCGAGGCCGCCGTCAGAGAAGCTGCTGCCGATCGAGTTCGGAAGTTCCGGGGGCTCGTATTCGGTCGGGTAGATGAATTCGCGGATGATCTCGATGAGAGCCTTCTCACCGGAGCGAGCGGTGATGCTCGGAGCGGTCATCAGGTCGGTGCCCTTCTTCTGGGCGAGACCGCGCATGATCATCTGCACCTGGCCATCCGAGAACAAACCGGTCAGGGCGGCGATGCCCGGGGCCGGAGTGGCGCTCGTGTCGGAGCGGTCGGTGTTGTTCAGGATCGCGTCGATGCTGTTGCGGTTGATCGCGCCGAGACCGGTACGGTTGCCCGCGGTGACGATGTTGGTGACATCGGTGCTCGGGTCAGCCGGGATACCCGGGATGGTCACGCCGGCAACGTCACCGATGAAGTCGGTATTCGTGCGGGATTGGCCGTTACCGACGGTGCCACCGCTGGCGAAGACCTGGTTGGCGGAGAGACCGAAGGGCGAGACGATCCAGTCGAAGCCGAGTTCGTCGGTGTTCTCCTGGGAGATTTCCACGAACTTGGTGGAGATCTTCACCTGCTTCGGAGTTTCATCGACCACCGACTGAACCAGCGACTCGATCCGGTCGATGTTGGTCGGGGTGTTGTACACCACCAACCGGGAACCGGTGAGGGTGGCGGAAGCTCCGGGAACGTCGGTCACGCCTTGCTCCTTGAGGACATCGCCGATCTTCGGACGGGCCCTGATGGTGCTGCCGCCGCCGCCGCCGCCTTCGGCGAACGGATCGTCAGCAGCGGCGCCGCCGCCATCTGCACTGCTGCCGCTACCGAGGCGGGTGAGGAAGTCTGGCGGGACATTGAAGGTGCGGTTGATCAGGTCTTCACCGGTTTCCGAAGCGGGAACCAGGGTGACGGCGTAGTCGTCCACCTTGTAGCGCAGCCTGGTCTTCTCGCAGATATAGCGGAGGACTTCGGCGAGCGGCAAGTTGCGAAGGCTCAGTTGGTCGATGCGCAGGGCACCCGGATCGGCGGCGGCACCGAGGCCGGCCTCGGCGGCGGCTTCAAGACCGGGGTCGCCACCAGCGGCGGCGCGCGGCTTGCGGATCACGAAGTTGATGCCCTTCTTGGCCGGATCGAGTTCGGTGGTGTCGAACTCGGCGGCACGGACGCGGAGGAAGTCGATGGCCTCCTCGACCGAAGTATTGTCGAACTCGATCACCGGAATGATGATCGTGCGAAGCTTGTTGATGATCGAAGTCGCCCCACGATCCGCAACCACCGGGCCCGTGCCCAGCACGTCTTCGGTGATGAGCGGCGGCACGGCGAGTTCCCAAGCGCGGTCCACTTCGGCAAGAAGCTGGGCGCGGGTATGGTCGTAGGCGGCGCGGTAGTAGTCGGCGCGGGCTTGGGCGACCACTTCCATGCCGCGGCGGGCGGCCTTGTTGTATGGGTCGATGCGCAGCACGTCTTCATAGGTGCGGTGCGCCTCGTCGAACTTGCCGAGGTTGTAGTTGCCTTCGGCGATGTAGAGCTTGCGGCGAACTTCGTCGGTGTTCTGGGTGTGCTCGTAGGTGAGCGCGGGATTGGTGCGGATCGGGTCGTCGAGATAATCGATCAAGACCTTCGCCTGGCCGTTGTTGGGATCGACCGCGAGCACGTCATTGGCGAGCTGGCGGGCCTCCTCGTACTTGCCAACCTTGCGGTACTGCTCGCCGAGGGCGGTCGAACCGTCGGCAAGAAGCTGGGTGAGATAGGTCCGGCGGTCCTGGACCATGGGGGCATCCGGCAGCACGTCCAGGGCGGCCTTGTACTTGTCCACGGCCACCTTGTAGTCGCCCTTGGCGTAGGCTTCGCGACCTTCATCGCGGAGCTTGTCCGACTGGGCGACCGCGTTCTGGCGGCGGATCATTTCTTTCTGGGCGAGTCCGCTGTAGCTGCCGCCGGAGTATCCCTCTCCGGCGTTGGCGACTGTCAGCGTGACCGGCATCACGGCGGCCACGGCCATAAGGGCGGCGGCGGTGCTGCAGGTGCGATGCGTTGGCGTTTTTTGCATGGTTGGGGCTGTGTTCTGCCGGGCTAACCGGCGGTTGGGAAGCGCTATTTTCAAAAACGATTTGATTTCTAGTTAAGGCGTGCTGGCCTTTGGAATCTCGCGGGTTTCGGTCTTTCCGCCGGCATCGGTGTACTCCACTTCGATGCCTGCGGGCGTGACTTTCTTGAGCAGGTAATTCTTCTCGGCGGCGTCCGGCGGCAGCGCGAACTTGGTCCTCTCTTCGACCTTGAATTCCTTGCCCGCATAGCCGATGGCGCGCAGGTCGAGCACGGCAATCCGGTCGTAGTAGGCCTTGGCTTCCAGCTCGGCTTCCGGCAGGCCGGCCTGCGACTCGTACTTCTCGCCGGGCTTGTTCGCCTTGAGGTCTTCGTAGAGGGCGAACTTGACCTTCTGGGCCAAACCAGTGCGCTCGCTCTGCACTTCACGCTCTTCGATGCCTGTGAACTTGAAGCGGTTTGCGAACGCCCCCTCCTTGAAGAAGGTGTCGCCTACGGCCAACATCTCGACCGCGCTCACGCGGTTCTGCAGCTTGGTCTTCTTGTCCGGCGTGAGGCCGACGAAACGCGGCGCCCACTTGCCACCCGATTCAAGGCCGAACTGGACATACCACATGGTGGACTCATCCTTGACATAGGCCAGCTTGTTGACGAGCGGCGGGAAGTCCTTGGCATCGACCGGGTGGGTCTTGCCTTCGAATTCCTCGCGATTGGTGAAGCCATCGCCATCGTCATCGCGATCCGGCGAGTTGGCGTGGGTCATGTCGGCCCCGGTCTCGATCCACCACTTGTTGGGCATCCCTTCGTGGACCGCCTTCACCGCCGGGTTCGCCGGATCGACGGGGATGTTCGGGTTGTTCTTGTCGGCGAAGAGTGGAATGCCGACGAAAACATCCACCGGACGGCCGTCGGGGGTCTCCGCCTTTTCAATCTCGCGATCCGAAGTGAGCGACGAGACCGCCTTGGAAGTGGCGGAAGCCTGGGGCACTTCAATCTCTTTGCCACCGCTGGTGGGGGCTTCACGGTTGAAGTCGTTCTCGACAGCACTGGATTTCATGAAACCCAAGCCGACGCATGCAACGGCAACCACGCCGCCCACGCCGAGCAGGATTTTTTCGAAGTTCTTTGGAAGCTGGGACATGGCAGTATCAAGGTTGGGCTTTGGGCGCTTCGGCTTTGGGTGCTTCGACTTTTGCAGCGTCAGCTTTCGGAGCTTCGAGGAACTGGAGGATATCGATCCGCAGGAACACGTGGACCTTCTCGGATCCGAGGACCTGCTGGAGGATCACGCCTTCGCCACCGGCGGGGGCAGCATCGGCGGGTGCGGCAGAATCGGCGGGCGGCGTCGCGCCTCCGGGAGCCGGAGCGGGTTCTTCCCCCGGCAGCACGAAACCACCGGCGGCACCACCGAAGGGATCGGCGGTGGGAGCGCCGCCTTCCGGCGGGGCTTCTCCCTCGGTCTCGAATTTGCTGTCGGCAGCCGTCGGGGCCTTGAGCTTCTCGTTGATCACGCGGATCGAGCGCACCACGTAGTAGTGCTTCTCCGAGTTATCGAGCGAGGAAAGGAACTTGCGCAGCGACGCTTCATTGCCAGTGAAGGAAATCTCGACCGGCAGGACGCGGAATGACTTGCCCTTGGGGTCGAACGGCTTGGCTCCGTCCTTCTCTTCTTCCAGCGGCGGGCGGTGGATGTTGAGCAGCTTGGACGGCGCGGCAGCGGCCAGATTGGCCATCAACTCGCTCATCGCTTCAAGCTGGAAGGTGAGGATACCAGTGGCCTCCCTTGCCGGCGGCTTCACGGTGTAGTCCTCGTTGCCGAGGAAGAATTCCGCCGGCAGTTCGGTCGGCTGCGGCCGCACTTCGGCGAAGGCCTTGGCGGCGGCTTCTTTGGCCTTCAGCAAGGCCTCGCTGAACTGGGCCGGCTCCACATTCGGCGGAGTCGGCGCGCGGAACTTCTCGAAGGCTTTCTGCAAGTCCTTGACCGACTTCTCATAATCGGTCACGGCCTTCTTCTTGTCCCGCAGGTTCTGGTCGCTCGGGTAGAGCTTTGCCTTGGCCATCGAGTCCACCTGATCGGCGGCGGTGGTGTATTCTTCCTTCGCTTGGTTGTAGCTGCCGCTGGCCGAGACACCCCAGAAGATGAGGCCCGCGGCAGCGACGAGGGTGATGCCGCCCAAGCCGGCGGCGAAACGATTTTCCTGGATCCAGCTCATGGTCGAGGTTGTTGAAAGGGTTTTGGAATCAAATCACTTGATGGGAACCTCGCGGGAAAGCGGGATGACAATTTCGAAAGGAGCCGCGAAATCCGCCTCCCCTGGCGCGCTTTCGAGCTTTTTGACGACTTGGTCGTCTCTCAACTCGACTTCCTCCGTTTTCCTGGTCTTCGGGTCGGTGGAAGCCGCGGTGAACTTCAGGTGCTGCGGCTTCTCGCGGAGGTTCTTGATCAAGTCGTAAACCAAGTTGCTGCCCTTGGGATTGCCCTCGCCGCCGCGCCAGAAGCCCCGGAGGCGGATGGCATTGGCGGTGGGTGTTTTCTCCTCGGCGGGAGGGGCGTTGCGGGCGGCGCGGCCGGTCGGCTGAGGGGTTTCCACCTTGACGTTCTCCAACCCGCTGACGCCGTAGCCGAGGGTGTAGAAGTCGCCCTTCACCGTCGATTTCGACCTCTTGTTGTCGTCGTCGCTACCGAGCGGGTTGTAGTTGAAGACCGGATCGAAGTCGGTGATCCAGACGGAGTCGCTGGCGAAGCCGGCTTGGATTTCCTGGATCAGCTCCGGCCAGAAGGTGCGGTCCGCTTCGGCGTTGGTGTACTGGGTCGCCAGGCCGACGAGTTGCGCCTGCTTCTTGAATTCCTTGTCGATCGGCGTGGAGATTCTCTCGAGCTGCTCCTTCTGCTCGGTCATCTTCTTGGTCTCGTCCTTGGCCTTCGAGGCGGCCATGCTGGTGAGACCCGCCCAGGCGGCGAGACCGACGAGGAAGGCAGCGGCGGCCCCGATGTAGAAGGGCTTCTGCTTTTCCGCCAGGCGGGCGGCCTGGACCTTGGTCGGGACGAGATCGATATTGACCGTGGACTTGCCGGTGGCGCGGAGGCCGAGGCCGATGAGCTCGCCCATCAGGTGGGCTTCGCGGCCGAGCTTGTCGGTATCGACGCCCTTGCCGACGGCGATGGCACTGACGGGATTGAAGAACTCGACCGGCAGGTGGAGCTTCTCTTCGAAGAACTCCTTGGTGTAGGGCAGGTTCGCGCCGCCGCCGGCGAGGATGATGCGCTTCGGCGGATTGCCGCCCTGCTGGCTGCGATAGAAGTTGGTGGTGCGGGCGATTTCCGAGGGAAGCTGGCCGAGCGCGTTGCGGATGGTGGTGGCCAGTGCGGCCGTCGTTTCATCGAGCTGCTCGGTGTGGCCGCCGCCGAGGGCGACCAGGCCGCCGTGGGTCTTGTGACCTTCGGCCTCGACGAAGGGAACGCCGTATTCCTTGGAGATCGCGGAAGTGATCGAGACACCGCCGCGGTTCACACTGCGGGTGAAGAAGCGCTTGCCCTCGATGTAGAGCAGGTCGGTGGACTTGGCGCCGATGTCGATCAGCAGCACCGGCTCATTGACCGTCGGATAGGCGGCGCGGAAGGCATTGTAGAGTGCCATCGGCGCCACATCCACCTCGGCGGTGGTGAGGCCGCTGCTGGTGACGGACTCGTTGAGTTCGTCGAGCGACTCCGCCTTCATGGCGACGATCACGACTTCCTTCTCACCGGCGCTTTCGAGGATCTCATAGTCCCAGACCACCTCGTCGAGGGGGAACGGCACGTGTTGCTGGGCCTCGAAGGTGACGAGCTGCTCGATATCGTCGTCACCGATCGGCGGCAGCTTCACGAAGCGGGTGAAGACCGATCCGCCGGAGACGGCGTAGCGGACCTTCGCCTTGCCGGCCTTCAGGCGCTGGGTGAGCTGGCCGATGGCATAGCCGATCTGGGCCGGGCGGGATGCTTCAGTGGCGGGATCGGCGAGGATCACTTCGCTGTCGAAGGCCTTGAGAACGAGGCCGCCGGATTTCGACGGTTCGAACACGGCCATGCTCACGCGTTGCGAGCCGATGTTGAGGGCAATTGAGGACTGTGTGTCAGCCATGACGGGCTTTGGGAAAAAACGGGGTTTTGGCGTCGGAGAACGGGGACGCGGAAAGGACGATCAGATCAATCGGATCAAATCAGCGCTCCTTCTGGATCTCGGCGTAACGATCCCACCAGAGCATGCTGAAAGGGGTCTCGTCCTTGTTGAGAAGCGGGAACTTGTCGCTCTGGTCGGAGACCTGGCCGGAGTTCCACCAGCCAATCTTCGCCTTGTCGGCGGCTTCGCCGACCTTCACGCCATCGACCAAAACTTCCACGCCCACGGCTTTCACGGCGCTCTTGCCAGCCTTGTCCTTGCCGGTGAGGCGCTTGATCGCGGACGGCGACATGTACACCGAGCTGAAGATCTCCTCGTCGATCGGGACGTTGATGTGGTTGATGGTCTTGGTCAGCTTGATGATTCCCTTGGCATCGGGATTGTCCATCGCGACGTACCACTTGACGGTCACCTGATTGATGAAGCCGATCTTCTTCTGCTCGGCATTGGTGGCCGGAATCTTGATACCAACTTCCACTTCGAGCCAATCCTTCGGCTTAAAGGATTTGGCCTTGCCAGTGTTGACTTCCGGCGATGGCAGATCGTCGAAAACGAGGGTGCCCAGTTGAGCCTTCTCTTGGGCATGGACCGGAGCCGCAAGGAAGGTGAAGGCGGCGAGCGAGGCGGCGATGGCGGCGAGCGCCGGCCTACGGAACAGACGGTGACGATGTTTCATGGTGGGCTTTCGGTTTTTGGAGAACTAGGGAATGGCTCCGGGGATTGGCCAGAGAAATTCGCGCCGCCACGGAGAAAAATCCGTCAGGTATTTACATCGGAGACGCGGAGCATCGACCGACGCAGTTGACAGTCGCACGGGCCGCCGTTTCTGCTGCCGCGGTGAGCCATCCACAAGTGATTCTAAGCCCCGCACAACCGCGGGTGGTCGGGAGTTTCGGAAATGTGGAAAGCCTAGCAGGGACCACCTATCAACAAGCCCTGGCAGCTTGCGATCTGTTGGAGATCCGGCTCGACCTGTTGGAGAACCCGGAAACCCGGCCGTGGGCCGACCTGACCGGCATTCCGATGCTCTTCACCGCCCGACGCGGCGACGAGGGCGGCAAGGGCGACCTGAGCGCGGCCCGGCGGAGCGAATTGCTGGAGGTGGTGCTGGAGGAGGCCGCGCTGGTGGATGTCGAGTTGGAATCCGCCGGGGAGATGGCCGGGCTGTTGGAGAAAGCCGCGGTGAAAGGTGTGCCGTGGGTGGCCTCGTGGCATGATTTCGAAGGCCGGGCGGATTCCTTCGGGAAGATCCCGGCGATGGCGGAGCGGGCGGCGGTGGCTGGCGCCGCGTGCTTCAAGGCGGCGGTCCGCCTGCACGGCATGGAAGACCTCGCCAAACTCGCCGGGCTGCTGACCGAGACCCATCGGCTGCCGCTTTCCCTGATGGGCATGGGGCCACTGGCCCCGGTGTCCCGCCTGCTGTGCGCACAGTATGGCTCGGTGCTGAACTACGGCTTCATCGGCGATGCACCGACGGCTCCCGGGCAGTGGAGCGCCGCTCTTCTGAAGGAGGCGCTGGGGGCTACCACGATAGGTCTTATGTGACCTAGGGGACCTATCGGTCCTCCTGTCTCTAGTGCCAGGCGCGCGGCCATGACTGCCTCTCTAGCGCCAACGACGCGGCCATGAAATAGCCTAGGGCAAGCGCAGCGCAGCCCTGGGTTTGCCATCGAAACAAAAGGCCTCCTGAAGGGAGGCTATGGGGTTGGAACTACGGGGCGCGTTCTTGTTTCTGCCCCATCCCGCCCTTTCAGGGCGGCACTCCTGTGGACTCTGT
>CBKZPU010000212.1:0-8289 GCA_966696705.1 uncultured Verrucomicrobiaceae bacterium
CGCCCATGAGCAAACGCATCTGGCAACATCCCGAAGTCCCCGCCGGTGAAACCACCGTTTCCTGGCGTAGCCTCGGCCAGCTTGAGGACACTCCGGAATTCCGCACCTGGATGGAGCGCGAGTTCCCGCAGGGAGTCGCGGAAATGGACAATGAGGAGGACGCCGAGACCTCGCGCCGGTCCTTCCTCAAGCTGATGGGCGCCTCGACCGCGCTGGCCGGCTTCGGCATGGCCGCCTGCCGCCGCCCGGAAAGCTACATCGTTCCCTACAACAAGGCGCCCGAGTGGGTCATCCCCGGCAAGGCGACCTATTACGCTTCCAGCCGTCCCAGCGCCGCGGGTGCCGTGCCGCTGGTGGTGACCACTTTCGAAGGCCGCCCGACCAAGGTCGCGCCGAACACGCTGCACCCGGACTTTTCGGGCACCGATTCCTTCACGCAGGCCTCCGTGCTGGATTTGTATTCGCCCTCGCGCTCGCGCCGGGTGCTGAGCAAGGGCAAGCCGTCCTCCCGCGCTGAGTTCGAGGCCGCGTTTGCCGCCCTCGCCGCCGACAAGTCCGCCAAGGTCGGCTTTGTCTTCGGCAACGACGTTTCCCCGACGCGCTCGCGCTTGGCCAAGGAACTCGCCGCCAAGTTCACCGGCGCGAAGTTCTATGCCTACGAGGCGCTGAGCGGCTCCAAGGTGTTCGGTGACGGCGTCCGCGCCGTGGCTGATTTCTCCAAGGCCGACCGCGTCGTCGCGATCGACTGCGATTTCGCCTCGCTCGATTTCCAAGGCTCGACGATCCCGTTCTTCGAGCGCCGCAAGCCGGAAGGAAAGGACTACTCGAAGAAGGCCGACGCGTCCTCGATGAACCGCCTCTATGCGGTCGAGAGCGCGTTCTCGCTGACCGGCGGCATGGCGGACCACCGCCTGCGCGTGGCTCCGAGCCAACTGCTCGGCATCGCCGCCTACATCGCCAGCGCCCTCGGCGTTTCGCAGGCGGCTGGCGTCGCCGCGACCAAGGACGAAAAGACGATTTCCTGGCTGCAGCCGCTGGTCGCCGACCTGCAGGAAGCCAAGGGCAAGGCGCTTGTCCTTGCCGGCTCCCGACTGCCGGAAGCAATCCGGATCCTCGTCGCCGCCATCAACGAAAAGCTCGGCAGCGTCGGCGAAGGCAAGCCGCTCCGCTACGTCCGAACGGAGAACGAAGGCTTCGGCGACATCGCCGCGCTCAAGGCCGACCTCGACGGTGCGGCGGTCGACACGGTGATCCTGCTCACCCCGGCCAACCCCATTCTCGACGCTCCGGCGGATCTGAAGATCGCCGACGCTTTCGCCAAGGCGAAGACCGTCATCCATCTCGGCGAACGCACCAACGCCACCGCGCTGGCCGCGACCTGGCACGTGCCGGCCAGCCACTACCTCGAAAGCTGGTCCGACGCCCGCACCGTCAACGGCGTCTATACGGTCGTCCAGCCGATGATCCTGCCGCTCTACGGCGACTGCGCCAGCGAGCTGGAAATCCTTTCCGCGCTGCTGACCGACGACGGCAAGCTCGTCACCGGCGAAGGTGCCAAAGGCGAGCCGTCGCCCGCTTACGACGCGGTGAAGAAGACCTTCGAGGCGATCGGCGGCAAGGGCAGCGAGCCGTGGAAAAAACTCCTGCGCGACGGCTTCCACGCCGGCACCTCGTTCGAGACCGTTTCGGCCACGCTTGCCAGCGGCGCCGTTTCCGCTCCGGCTGCCGCGACCGAGGGCTACGAGATCGTTTTCGCGACCGACGCCTCGGTCTATGACGGCCGCTGGATCGACAACGGCTGGCTGCAAGAAGCCCCCGATCCGATTTCCAAGCTGTGCTGGGACAATGCCGCGCTCATCGCGCCGCAGACCGCGCTGGACATGGGAATTTACAAGGAACTCGTCGAGCTGGAGAAGGTCAGCGCGCTCGGCAAGCGCACCAATGTCGGCGAGGATGGCGAAGGCGAGCATCGCACCGGCCCGATGATCAAGATCACGGTCAACGGCGCCTCGCTCGAGATCCCGGTGATGATTTCCTTCGGCCAAGCCGAAAAGACCATCGTGCTGCCGCTCGGCTACGGCCAAGGCTTCGATGACGAGGACAAGTTCGACCGCGGACCGAAGCACACCGGCACGGTGGGGCAGGTCGGCGTGAACTCCGGCTTCAATGCCTACCCGCTGCGCACCGCCGCCGCGTCCTACTTCGTCACCGGCGCGAGCGTCGAAAAGACCGGCAAGCGCTACCCGCTGGCCGTCATCCAGGAGCACCACGCGATGTATGGCCGCGCGCTCGCCCGTGAGGTCTCGACCCAGACCGACGAGGAGAAGGGCGACTTCGCGAAGCAGCTCCACGGCGTGAAGCTGCAAGGTAACGACGGCCACGCGCCGCCGAACATCAGCCTCTACAAGCAGCAGGACAACAAGGGCGTGCCGCACTTGAGCGACGAGCTCCACCAGTGGGGCATGTCGATCGACCTGTCGTCCTGCATGGGCTGCAACGCCTGCCTCATTGCCTGCCAAGCGGAGAACAACATCCCGATCGTCGGCAAGGAGCAGGTCGCCCGCGGCCGTGAGATGCACTGGATCCGGATGGATCGCTACTACGCGCAGCAGCAGCCGAAGGAAGGCGAGAAGGAACTCTTCGATCCCGGCAACCCGGCATTCGTGCCGCAGCCGGTGGCTTGCGTCCAGTGCGAAAGCGCGCCGTGCGAAACCGTCTGCCCGGTCAACGCCACGGTCCACAGTGAGGACGGCCTCAATGTGATGGCTTACAACCGCTGCATCGGCACCCGCTATTGCGCGAACAACTGCCCGTACAAGGCCCGTCGCTTCAACTTCTTCGACTACAACAAGCGCAACCCGCTGGTCCCGCACAACCTCTACAAGGGTCCCTTCGGCGAGAAGCAGGTCGGCACCGCGCCGCACCTCCAGCGCAACCCGAACGTGTCGGTCCGCATGCGCGGCGTCATGGAGAAGTGCACCTACTGCGTGCAGCGCCTCAAGGACGCCAAGATCCGCCAGAAGCGCGGCCAGAAGCAGGAAGCCCTGCTCGCCGGCAAGGCTTCGCCGGATTCGGCGGTCACCACGCACACGCTTCGCATCCCGGTGGATTCCGTGAAGGTCGCCTGCCAGGAGGCCTGCCCGGCCGGTGGCATCGAGTTCGGCAACATTCTCGATGGCGACAAGTCGGTGATGGTCCGCGCCAAGGCGGTCGATCGGAACTACGACCTTCTCCACTACATCGGCACCAAGCCGCGCACCAGCTACCTGGCCCGCGTCAAGAACCCGAACGACAAGATGCCGGATGCCGCCGTCGTCGGCAAAGCCACCATCCACATGCACTAAGCAAACGGACATTCGTCATTCGAGATTGGAAATTCGGAGGGCACCTGGCCTTTCCCCAATCCTCCAATTTCCAATTCCCAATATCCTTTTTCATTCCATGGCCTCCGCCACCGAACACGCGCCGAGCACGACCCGCCCAGGACCGAAACTTCCGGTCCTCGAGCGTGAGAAGCTCATCCTGAACGGCCGCTCCTATCACTGGATCACCGACCGCATTTGCAGCGTGCTGGAGAACCGCCAGCCGTTCCTCTGGTGGCTGCTGTTCATTCCATCCGCGTTGATCGCGATGATCGGCGTGGGTCTCAGCCTGACCTACCTCGTTTCGACCGGCGTCGGCGTGTGGGGCATGTCGAACCGCACCTTCTGGGGCTGGGACATCACCAACTTCGTGTTCTGGATCGGTATCGGTCACGCCGGTACCCTGATCTCCGCCGTGCTCTTCCTGACGCGGCAAAACTGGCGAACCTCGATCAACCGCGCCGCCGAGGCCATGACGATCTTCGCGGTGATGTGCGCCGGTATCTTCCCGGCCTTCCACGTCGGCCGCGTCTGGATGGCGTGGTTCCTCGCCCCGATCCCGAATGCGAATGCGATCTGGCAGAACTTCAAGTCGCCGCTGCTGTGGGACGTGTTCGCCGTTTCGACCTACTTCACGATCTCGCTGATCTTCTGGTACCTCGGCATGGTGCCGGACCTCGCGACCATCCGCGACCGCTGCAAGCCGGGCCTGCGCAAGATGCTCTACGGCATCTTCTCCCTCGGCTGGCGCGGCGGCAACCGCCAGTGGAGCCACTATGAAATGGCCTACCTCCTCCTGGCGGCCCTTTCGACCCCGCTGGTGCTTTCCGTGCACTCGGTCGTGTCCTTCGACTTCGCCACCTCGGTCGTCCCCGGCTGGCACACCACCATCTTCCCGCCATACTTCGTCGCAGGCGCCATCTTCGGTGGCTTCGCGATGGTGCTCACCATCATGGTCCCGGCCCGTCAGCTCTACGGGCTGCACGACCTGATCACGATGAAGCACATCGACAACATGGCGAAGATCATCCTGCTGACCGGCACGATCGTCGGCTACGCCTACCTGATGGAGCTCTTCGTGGCCTACTACTCGGGCGCGCTCTATGAGATGGAAGCGTTCCGCATCCGCATCACCGGTCCCTACTGGTGGGCCTACGTGGCGATGATGACCTGCAACGTGATCTCGCCGCAGCTCTTCTGGTGGAAGGCCTGCCGCGAGAACCTCTGGGTCGTCATGGGCGTGGCGATGTGCGTGAACGTCGGGATGTGGTTCGAGCGCTTCGTCATCATCGTCGGCACGCTGGGCCGCATGTTCCTGCCGGGCGACTGGAAGACCTACTCGCCGAGCTGGGTGGAGATCTCGCTCTTCATCGGCACCATCGGCATGTTCCTGGCGCTGTTCCTCCTCTTCCTGCGTTTCCTGCCCTGCATCAACATCGCGGAAGTGAAGTGGACCCTGCGCGAGTCCGACCCGCATTTCGACGATCACCACGACCATCCCGATCACGGCGTCGCCGTCGAGGATGCCTATCAGCACGAGCTTCATTCGAAGACCGCCGAAGCCAAGGCGTGAGCCCTTGGCACTTGGAACTTCTTACTTGGCACTTCCAACAGTGAGTACTACCCGCAAACGCGTTTACGGTTACCTGGCCGAATTCGGCAGCGCCTCCGCCCTTTACAAGGCCGCGGAAAAGGTGCGCGACGCCGGCTACCGCAAATGGGACTGCCACACGCCCTATCCCGTGCACGGCCTCGACGCCGCCATGGGCATGAAGCGCTCGATCCTGCCGTGGTTCGTCTTCTTCGGCGGCATGCTCGGCCTCTTCACCGGCTTCTTCCTCGCCTCCGCCACCCAGACCGAGATCTGGGGCTGGCTGCCGGGCATGAACAACGCCATCGAGAGCTATCCTACCGTGGTGCAGGCCAAGCCGGCGAACATCTTCACCGTGCCGGCCTTCTTCCCGATCATGTTCGAGCTGACGATCTTGTTCTCGGGCTTCACCACGCTGTTCGGCCTGCTGGCGCTGATGAAGCTGCCGCGCCTGAACCACCCGCTGTTCGCCAGCCGCCAGTTCCACCGTGCGACCGACGACGCGTTCTTCATCGCACTGGAAGCCCGCGATCCGAAATTCACCCCCGAAGGCACCCGCCAGTTCCTTGAGGAAATCGGCGGCAAGAGCATCGAACTCGTCGAAGAAGAGGACTGATTCCGCCCGAATCTCGAATCCCCAATTTCCAATCTCCGTTTTCCGTCCGTGAAATACTTCTTCCTCGCCTACGCGATCATCGCCGCGCTGTTCATCGGCCTCATGCCGGTGCGTGGCAGCAAGTCCCCGGACACGCCGATCCGGCTGTTCCCGGACATGGACGAGCAGGACAAGCTCAAGCCCCAGAAGCCGAGCGATTTCTTCGCCGACGGCCAGGGCGCGCGCCAGCCGGTCCACGGCACCCAGGCGCTGGGTCTCAACCCGCAAGGCCTGAAGGAAATCGGCGGCATCCCTGAAGCGGAATTCGGTGGCGGCACCGGCCACCTCGCGACCGGCGGGATCGATGACTACTTCGCCAATGGCATGCCCGAAGCGCTCGGCCTGAACGCCGAAAACGTCGGCGCCTTCCTCAAGCGCGGCGAAGAAGTCTTCGACGTCAACTGCGCGATCTGCCACGGCAAGTCGGGCGACGGCCAAGGCATCACCGGCCAATTCGGCGTCCCCGGCATCGCCAACCTGACCCAGGACACCTACGCGCAAGCCACCTACCCGGATGGCCGCCTGTTTCACGTGATCTCCGAAGGCAAGGGCAACATGAGCGGCTACAAGCACAACATCGCCCTGCGCGACCGTTGGGCCGTCGTCGCCTACGTCCGTGCCCTGCAACTCGCCCGCAAGGCTCCTTACGATGTCGTGAAGGAAGCCTTCGACAAGGCCACCGCCGCGCAAGCCCAGTAATTCCTTTCCCCGATGGCACACCACCACGTCACATCCGCCGATATCCCGGTTGACGGCGAGCGTCTCGTCAATTCGAAGGTTGAGACCGTCAAGCGCATCGCTGGCGGTGCGGCCGTCCTGCTCTGGTTGGTCAGCATGTTCCTGCTGTTCAACCCGTCTCCGAAGGTCGCCGCGCCCTACGCCTACTCGTGGCTGTTCGCGATGTTCTTCTTCTTCACGCTGGCTGCCGGTGGCGTCTTTTGGACCCTGCTGCACAACGTCTCCAACTCGGGGTGGGGGACTTCGGTCCGCCGCATCATGGAGAACCTCGGCTCGGTGTTCCCGTTCATGTTCATTTTCGCCGCGCCGCTGCTGTTCCCGCAGGTCCAACAGTGGCTCTATGAGTGGATGAATGCCCACGTTGCCGCCCTCAAGCACCACGGTGGCGGTTATTTTGACGGCTTCCTCGGCGGCTTCTATGGCAGCGACTCGATGGAGGTCGCGCTCGCGAAGGATCACGAGGGTCTGCTGGTTAACAAGCTGTGGTACATGAACAAGGTGGCGTGGTACGTCCGCTTCTTCTTCTACTTCATCGGCCTCGGCCTGGTGATCCGCACGCTGCGGAAGTTCTCGACCAATCAGGACATCGATCCGAATCCGGGCACCAAGAACCTGTTCAAGGCCCGCTTCCACTCGACCTACACGCTGATCATCTTCGCGATCACGATCACCTTCGCCGCCATCGATTGGTTGCAGGGGATGCGCTACGACTGGTTCTCCACGATGTGGGGCGTCTATATCTTCGCCGGTGCCGCGCTGAACTCGATGGCCGTGATCATCATCACCGCCGCCCTGATGCAGAAGGCCGGTTACCTGAAGCGCGTGACGGGTCCCGAGCACTACCACATCATGGGCAAGCTGCTGCTGGCCTTCACCATCTTCTGGGCCTACATCGCCTTCTCGCAGTTCTTCCTGATCTGGTATGCGAACATCACCGAGGAAACGTCGTGGTTCCTCGTCCGCAACACCGGCGGCTGGAACACTGCCAGCATCGCGCTGGTCTTCGGCCACTTCGTCATCCCCTTCGTCATCCTGCTGCAGGCCTGGCTGAAGAAGAACCCGAAGCTGCTCTCGATCATGGCCGGCTACACGCTGGCGATGCACGTGCTCGACCACTACATCATCACGATTCCGGAGCGCTCGGTTTCGCTCTACGGCATGGCATTCGCCGGTGACGAGCGCCTGTCCAACTTCCTTCACGTGTCCACCTCGGTTCCCGGCGCGTTCTGGGGCGACATCCTCGCCTTCCTCGCCGTGGGTTCGGGCTTCATCTTCTTCTACCTGCGCGCCCTGACGCAGACCGCGACCTACCCGCACCGCGACCCGCGCATCCTCGAGTCCGCCAACGTCTCGAACTAAGCGGCGACACCAGACTTCAAGACGCTAGACACAAGATTTGAAAACAGCCACGGCCTTTCACTGATCACCGATCACTGATCACTTGGCACCCTGCTTCTTCCCATGTCCTCAACCAGCGACAATCCTCTGTCCCGCTTCTCCGCCTTCTTCTGGGCGCTGGGTGTCTTCTCGCTCTTCGGCGTGATCGTGCTCGCCCTGAAGTTGTTCTCCTCGGACACCTCGGAGCGCAACCCGCTGGAAGAAGCCGCCGCCGCCAAGCGCTACGAGGTCCGCAAGGCCGTCGATGACGCGCAGAAGGCCGGCTTCGCTTACAAGGAAGTGGAAAAGGGCAAGGTGGTGCAGGTGCCGCCGCACGATGTGTTCGCACACCTTGGCAGCGCGCTGGTTTCGCAGAAGCCGGCTGCCGTTCAGAACGACGCGCAGATCATTCCGGGCTCCGACCGCGAGCTTGCCAAGGCCGGCGAGGCGGGTCCCGACATGTCCGCCGTGGACAAGCTCACTCCGGCTGCCGACACCGCGATCGATGCGGCCGTGATGGCCAAGGGCCAAGCGACCTACGCCATGTGCATGGCCTGCCACGGTCC
>CBKZPU010000213.1:0-8278 GCA_966696705.1 uncultured Verrucomicrobiaceae bacterium
CGCTGACAGTTGCAAATCAGCGACGTTCAAATCTTATTCACAGATTTGCTTGTTAAGATTTCCAGATCTTTTAGGATGCCGCAAAGGTCAAAGCTTCTAACGGGATTTGACCCGGTGGAATGGTTCCATGAAAAGCCCCGGCATCATCGCCTGTGACCCCGTGATTTTCCAAGAAACGAAGCCGTCTAACGCCCCCGCGGCAGCCGGCTTCGCGATGGAATCGGGCCCGACGATGAAGCGGACGAATGCCAATCCGCCCGCAGCTTTCAGAGATCGCAACCGGAGCACTCCGATTCCCCCGGAGTGGCGGGCGACCTGCTTGGCAGGGGCCCGTCGCAGGTTGTGTTTCGCCTGCCCCCCGCGACCCCGCAGAGGGACGCGCCTCGTGAAACCGCACACCTATCGCCAGAACGATGAATCATTTGGTCGCCGCCAATAGCCAACCCCACCACCCCCTCGCCCAGAACCTCCTGAAATCCATTGCCGCCGTCTTTACCGCGGCACTTTGCCTCGCCGGAAGCGCCTCCGCTGCCGGGCTGAACTCCGTGTCCTTGGCTTGGGATCCGAATCCCGAGACGGACATCGTCGGCTATCGCCTGCAATATGGCCTGACGCCGGGGGATTACCCGAATGTCGTCGATGCCGGGAATGCGACCTCGGCCACGGCCACCGGTCTGAATCAGGGAACGACCTACTATTTCACGGTGGTCGCCTACAACGCCTTCGGTCTGACCAGCGCCCCGTCTTCGGAGGTCACCTACACCGTTCCCGGCACGCCGAACACCGCGCCATCGGCCTCGTCCTTTTCCCTCACGGTTGCAGAGGATGGCCAAGCCTCCGCGATCCTTTCCGGCACCGATGCCGAAGGCGACATTCTCGCCTACAGCATCGTCTCGGCTCCCTCGAAAGGCACGCTGACCGGGATCGCGCCGAACCTGACGTATCGTCCGGCCGCCAACGCGACCGGCAGCGACAGCTTCACCTACCTGACGAACGATGGCGCGCTGATTTCCGCCAGCGCGACCGTCAGTGTCACGATTACCCCGGTCAACGACACGCCGGTGGCCGACTCGAAGAGCTTGACCGTCCAGGAAGACGGCCAAGTGGCGGTGACCTTGACCGGCAGCGACCTGGATGGCGACTCGCTGAGCTATGCGATCGTTTCCGGCCCGTCGAAGGGCACGCTCACCGGCACCGCGCCAAACCTGACCTATCATCCAGCGGCGAATCTCAACGGCAGCGACAGCTTCACCTACCGGGTCAATGACGGCACGGCGAACTCGGCCACGGCAACCGTCAACATCACGATTTCCGCCATCAACGATACTCCTGTCGCGAACGCGCAGAGCCTCACCGTGGCGGAAGACTCGCCGCTTTCCATCAAGCTCACCGGTTCCGACGTGGAAAGCGGTTCCGTCGCCTATGCGGTGGTAGCCCAGCCAGGGAAGGGGACGCTCTCGGGGACAGCCCCCAATCTCACCTACACGCCATCGGCAAATTACAATGGAGCGGACAGCTTCGCCTTCCGCGTGAACGATGGCAACACGAATTCGGCGAACGCGTGGATTTCCATCACCGTCACCGCGGTCAACGATGCCCCGGTGGCGACGGCGCGCACTCTCACCACGACTCCCGACACGCCGCTGGCGGTCACGCTTGCCGGCACCGATGTCGAAGGCAGCCCGCTCTCCTACACGGTGGTCACGTCGCCCGCGAATGGCTCGCTGAGCGGCACCGCGCCGAACCTGACCTACACTCCGAATGCCAGCTACACCGGCAACGACAGCTTCACCTACCGGGTGAACGACGGGTCGTTGAACTCATCCGTTGCGACCGTGGCGATCAGCGTCGGATTCACGAATCGGGTGCCGCAAGCCCACGGGAAATCGGCGACGACGATGAAGAACAAGGCGGTCAACGTGACACTCAGTGGCGCCGATGCCGACGCCGACGCGCTTTCCTACCGCATCGTCAACGGGCCCGCCGACGGCACGCTGACCGGCACTCCACCGAACGTGAAGTACACGCCAACCGCCAAGTGGACCGGCAACGACAAGTTCACCTACGTGGTGAACGACGGGAAGGTCGATTCCGCGGTCGCGACAGTGAACCTCAAGGTGAAGGCGACCAACAAGAAGCCGGTCGCCACCGCCCGGACGGCGACGGTGAACCAGAACACCGCGGCCACCATCGTCGTCGCTGGCAGCGATCCCGATGGCGACAACCTTTCGTTCGTAGTGGTCAAGAAGCCTGCCAACGGAACGATCTCCGGCACCGGCCCGAATTTCATCTACCTCCCGAAGAGCGGGTTCAAGGGCAAGGACACCTTCACCTTCGCGGCCAACGACGGAACGGTCAAATCGACCCCCGCGGCCGTGACCATCACCGTGGTCAATCCCAACAACAAGGCTCCGGTCGCGGTCGCCCAAAGCCTCAGCGGGCCCGCCAAAAAAGTGGTGGCCATTTCGCTGCAAGGGACCGATCCCGACAGCGATGCGCTGACCTTCCGCGTCGTGTCCAAACCCGCCAGTGGCACGCTCACGGGCAAGGGAGCCAAGCTCAAGTTCAAGCCCGCGGCGACCTTCTCCGGCACCGTCAGCTTCACCTATGTGGCCAATGACGGCAGCGTCGATTCGTCACCGGCGACCGTGACCATCACCATCGCTCCTCCGCCCACCGCGGCCCGCAGTCTTGCGGCCAAGGTGAAGACCGCCGAAGCCGGAGGCGCCGGCTTCGTTCCCGGTCTGGTCATCAACCGCGCGCCCACCGGCGGCATGACCCTCACGGTGATGGGCGTGCCGGGGGAACGCTACACGCTCGAGCATTCCACGAATCTGACCGGATGGGCGGACCTCCAGCACGTCGATCTTCCCGAGACGGGTATCGTCGAGTTGGAAATGGCCGTCCCCACCGGAGCGACGAGCGGTTTCTTCCGCCTGCGAACTCCGGATTGACGCTTGGCCTTGGCAGATGCGGCTTTCATCGGCAGCTTGGCCCAGATGAAAGCCGTGATCGCCCTCTCCCTGGTTCCATTCGTTCTCGCCGCCGAGCCGTTTCAAGTCTCGCTCGTGCAAGTCCAAGCCGGCCGTCCGCTCGGGCAAGAGATCCCCTTCAACGTGAAGCCGATGGGCTATGAACCCGGGGCCAAGCTGGCGTTCCTCGTGCGCGGGGAAAACCTGGTGGCGTTCAAGGACGACTCGGTCGAGGTCAAGTCGTTCAAGCTCGGCGACGGCCGCGAGTGGTCGCGCACCCGCAGCGGGAAGGCGAACTGGAAGCAGGAAAGCTTTTCCAAGGTGAGCGACGACGGGAAGGTCGGCAGCTTCAGCGTGGAGTTTCCCGGCGATCTGTTCGGAGCGCTCGAAGGCGCGTCGCTCGACGGCACGATCACCGCGATCACCGCCTCCAAGTCCGAGGAAAAGAAGATCGAGCTTACGGCGGGCGACAAAACCAAAATGCCGCTCGGACCCTTCGAGATTTCCGCCGGCGGGGGTGGGGGATTGTTCGGGGGCGGAGGCGATGGCACTTCCATCACCATCACCGGAGATCACAAGGCGGTGGTCGAGATCAGCGTGATGGATGGCGGCAACAAGCTCGATGGCAACAGCAGCTCATGGTCCGGCGACTCGAAGACCTACCACTTCGACAAGGCCAAGGGCGAGAAGTTGGCCGTAACCGTGCGCTACTGGACCGACCTCAAGGAAGAGGTGGTGCCATTCAAGATGGAGCCGGCGAAGAAATAACGGGCAGCGCGGCAGGCATTCTCCGCTTCATGCTCCCCGCCACCTTCGTGCCTGACCGGAAAATCGCATGCGGAACGGCGAGACGTCGCATAGGATGCCTTGTTATGAACGCGACGATCCATTCACGGACGCAAGGCTTGCGAGTCGCCTCGGTGATATTCGGATTGATGGCCATCGCTCAATTGGGGCGCATCGCGATGCGCCCGGAGGTGATCGTGGCCGGCCATTCCTTGCCGCTGTGGCCCAGCATGGTGGCGGTCATCGTTTTGGGCGGCTTGAGCGTGTGGCTGTGGAAACTCACGCGGAGCGGGAGCCCATGACCGCATCCCCGGCGGCCCGCGGGATCAGCCTCGCGCCAAGTCCTCGCAGCCCTTGAGGTCGAGCTTGCCCGAGGCGAGTACGGGGATCTCTTCCACCGGCACGATGATCTTGGGGCACCACAATGAGGGGAAGCCCGCGTCCATCAACTTGTAGCGGAGGTCGATGCACTCTTGCTCCAGGGCCGGCCCGGCGATGGTGGATAGCAGCACGATCGCTTCGCCCTTCTGCTCATCGGGAATCCCGACGATGGCGATCTTGCGTTCGGCCTCGGCATCCAGGCCGAGCGCCTTGTTGATCGCGGCCTCCACCGTCTCGTGCGGCACCATCTCGCCTGCGATTTTCGAGAACCGCGAGATGCGGCCCTCGATATAAAGGAAGCCATCGTCATCGAGACGGCCGACGTCGCCGGTGCGGAACCAGCCGTCCTTGGTGAGGACCTCTTCCGACTTCTTCGTGTTGTTGAGATAGCCGGGGAAAATGTTGGCGCCCTTCAGCCAGATCACGCCCTGCTTGTCGGCGGCCTGGGGCTTTTCGGTGGCGGGGTCGGTCAGGCGCAGGGCGATGCCGGGCAGCAGTTGTCCTACCGAGCCACGGCGGGACGAGGGAACGACGATGGCTTCACCGGCTGGCGCGGGGTCGGGCAAGTTGACGTTGGTGGCCGGGGAAGTCTCGGTCAGGCCGTAGCCTTCCTGCGGCGCGATCCCGAAGCGTTCCTCGAAGGACTGCGAGAGATTCTCCGGCAGCTTTTCCGCGCCGGTCACCACCAGTTGCAAGGAGCGGAGTTGCTCCGGTTCGACGCGCTTCATGTAGCCGCGCAAGAAGGTCGGCGTGGCCAGCAGGACATTGACGCCCTTTTGTGCGATCAGCTCGGCGAGTCGCTTGGTCTCGAGCGGGTTGGGGTAGGTCACCAGATCGATGCCCTCGATGATGGGATACCACAGCGTGACCGTGCAGCCGAAGGAGTGGAACAGCGGCAGGCAGCCAAGAATGGCGGATCCCGAAATGAGGTCGAGGCGGGTGCCAAACTGGCAGACGTTGCCCAGCACGTTGCGGTGGGTGAGTGGCACGCCCTTCGGCTCGCCTGACGAGCCGGAGGTGAAGAGCAGGATCGCCTCGTCGTTGTTGCGCTTCTTGCCGATGCCGAAGATCGCCGCGATCACCGACGACGGCAGCAGCTTCCCGAGGATGGTCCAGGTGACGACCTTCTTCTTCAGCGCTGGCAAGGCCCGCTCGATGAAGATCATGTCGCGGTTTGGCGGCCACGGAAACGAGGCCAGCTTTCGGACAAACGGATCCGCGGTGACGTAGCGGTCCAGCTTCGCCTGGCGCATCGCCGAGCGGACGGCCTCGTGGCCGGCGGTGAAGTTGAAGTTCACCGGGGTCTTGCCCGCGAAAACGGCGGCGAGGTTGGCAATCAGGCCGGCTTTGCCGGGCGGCAGGATGATGCCGATCCGCGGGTTGTCGGTGGATTCCTTGAGGTATTTCGAGAAAACGAGCGCCGCGCCGAGGATGCGGTCGAAGCCGATCGAGGAATCGTCCGACCCGTCGTGGACCTTGTTGCGCGAGTGCTTCTTGAGGCCTTGGAGCAGGGCCATGCCCAGCGAGGACTTCAGCAGCGGGCGGCGGGAAAAGGATTCCTCCACCAACTCCAACAAACGCTCGCGGTAGGTGGCGGGGCTGGCTTCCTTCGCGGCAAGCGGGGTGCCGATGCCGATCACCGCCTGCGGCATCGCGCCGGACCGCTCGATCGACAGGCAGGCATCGCGCGGGTAGTCCACCATCACCGGCAGGACGGGCAGGCCGAAGGAGCACAGCGTGCGCAGCGTCTTGCCCGGGATGGTGCAGGGGATGGCCTTGCGGGAGACGGCGCGGCCGGGGATGTAAATGACCACGCCGCCGTTTTCGAGCGCCGGGCGGAGCTGCTCGCCCACCGCATGGGCATCGTCATCGTCGGCGAAGGCCGCGGCGGCACCGGAGCGCTCCAGATTCGCCTGCGTCGTCGGGTCCAGCTTCGACTTCTCCTCGACCAGCCAGGTGATCCGGCGGCCGGCGAAGAGTTTCTCAAGCTGCGGCAACTCATGGGTGCCGATTCGTCCGGGGATGACAAGGCATCCGGTTGGGGGAATCCGGTCGGCGTGAAGAATCTGGATGGACATGGGCGCGGGAAAGACGTGGCGGATTCGCTCGCGGCGTATTGAAGCGCATCAGCCGGGGCAGGCACGGATTTTTTGCCGAAAGCTTGTCCGGGTTTGATCTCGCCGTGTGTCACGCGGGAAATCAGAGTCGTTCGGAACTTCCCGCGCGTCCCCATGAAGAAGCTTTTGTGCCTGCTTTTCCTGTTGTTGGTTTCCGTTGCCGGCGCGGAGGAAAAAGCCGCGTCTTGGCCACCCAAGGGATACGCCCACGTGGTGGGATTCTGCTACGCTTACGGAATGGACCCGCGCGGGCACCGCATTGTCTTCCCGGACAAAACCCTGCACCGGGGGATCATCAAGGCGACGACGGTCAGGTTCTCCAAGGCGCAGGCCGAACGCTTGGTCAAGATCCTGACCACGGTGCCGGAGGAGGAGCAGGAGGAATTGGACTGCTACGATCCTCACCACGGTTTCGTCTTCTACGACCAGAACTGGAAAGTGGTGGGATGGTTCGAGGTCTGTTTCCTTTGTTCGGGATCCATCGCGAGCTCCAAGGCCGCCCCTACACCAATCGACTACCCGGCATTGGAAGCCTTCGCCCGCGAGGCCGGCCTGCCGGTCTTCGAGGACGAGAAGGCTTACTCGGAACTCTACCAGCAGGAGAATCCACCGCCTGTAGCCGGGGACAAACAGGCCGAGTCTCCTGGGAAGAAAAAGCCCGATCCAGAGCAAGACGATCCGTTTGCCCCGACTAGGCGTGGGGCTTAGTGATCCAGCTTCAGCTTCTTGAGCTTCGGCTCGATGACCATGCGGCAGTAGCCGTTCTTCGTCTTATTCTGGAAATAGAAGTCCTGGTGGTAGTTCTCGGCGGGATAAAACTCGCCGGCCTTGGTGATCTCGGTGACGATCGGGTTCTTGAATTCCGGTTGGGCGGCCTTCTTCGAGACCTCGGCCACCGCCTTCTGGGCGTCGGTGTGGTAGAAGATGGCGGAACGATACTGGGTGCCCTCGTCCGCACCTTGCTTGTTCAGCGTGGTCGGGTCGTGGAGGTTCCAGAACCACTCGAGCAGCTTTTCCGTGGAGAGCTTTTTCGGATCGTAAACGACTTGCACGACCTCGGCGTGGCCGGTGGTACCGGTGCAGACCTGCTCGTAGGTCGGCTTGGCGACGCTGCCGCCCATGTAGCCGGAGACGGCGGAGTGAACGCCCTCGATCTGGCGATAAACGGCTTCGACGCACCAGAAGCATCCGGCGCCCAGGGTGATGACTTCGGCACCTTCCGGGACTTTCGGGGTGGGGGCGGGTTGCTTGGCTTCGGCGGGCATGGCGTCTTTCGGTTCGCAGGAGGCAATGGCGGGGAGGAAAAGCAGGAGCGCGAGCAAACGGCGGCGTTTCATGACACTGGGAGCCGCATCCCGCGGCGATATTCCGCACGCTATGCCGCCCGTGCGCCGCGTAAAGCGGCGATTCCTGCCAATCCGCCCGTCCCCTCGGGAAAGGCAGAATTTCCCGACAACTTTTGCATCGCGCGGTGTTTTCCCGGGCGTAAGGGTTTTCCCAGCAACCCAAGTGTATCACTCATGAAATACCAAAACGTCATCCGTCGCCGTGTCGCCGCCGGTTTCACCCTGCTTGAAATGGTCATCGTGCTCGGGATCATCGCCGTCCTGCTTGGCGGTTCGATCGCCCTCATCGGTGGCGTGGGCGAAGGTGCCAAGGTGCAGCGGGTCGAACAGGATTTCCTCGCCATCGGCAACGCGCTGAAGACCTACAAGATCAACGCCGGCAGCTATCCGAGCACCTCACAGGGCCTCAAGGCACTGGTCGAAAAGCCGGGTGGCACGCCGCAGCCGCGCCGCTGGACGCAGGTCATGAAGAAGCTGCCGACCGACCCATGGGGCAACGAGTACGGCTATCTGTTCCCGGGCCGCAAGGACCCGAGCGAATTCGAAATCATTTCCAAAGGCAAAGACGGAGCTGAAGGTGGAGAACAGGATTTCAGCAGCCAGGACGAGTAACCGGTCCGCGGCAGGTTTCACCCTGCTGGAGATCGTGGTGGTTCTCGTGCTTGTCGCGATCGTC